>JBARZF010000325.1:0-2577 GCA_049649675.1 Rivularia sp. (in: cyanobacteria)
CGCTAGGATTAACCAGCGAGCAAGATGCTCGCACTACGCAAACCTCGCCAAACTAATATGGTGATATAGGTTTTACGTACCGACTTTAGTCCTCTAATCAAGGGCTGTTAGCGAAGCGTGCCGTCTGCGGCATAGCCCTTACTACGAACCTTTTAAGATTGATGTGGCGGAATACTAGGTGGGGATTTTAAAATGTGTTTCTTGAAAATAAAACCAGAAAACCAGACAATAAACCATAAAAAGAAGCAATACCAATAACTGCTGCCGCATTGGTATTGCTTCCTTGGGATTTCGATTTTTCTTAAATAGGACTTACCTGTGCTTTGGCTTACATGGCTGCAACCCCTTTTTTTTAAGGCTTTGCGTAAGTCCAGAAAAAATTACTTCTTAGGAGAAAGCAACATCATCATGTTTCTTCCTTCTTTCTTCGGGTATTGCTGTACTTCAGCTACAGCTTCTAAATCCGTAGCCATTCGCTTTAGTAAAATTTCTGCTAAATCGGTGTGCTGAATTTCTCGCCCCCGGAACATAACCGTGGCTTTCACCTTGTCACCATCTTTTATAAAACGCTTGGCTTGGTTAACGCGCACGTTGTAGTCGTGATCTTCTATCTTGTAGCGCATTTTCACTTCTTTGACATCAGCCGTATGCTGCTTTTTACGAGCTTCTCGCGCTTTCTTCTCTTGCTCGAACTTGAATTTCCCATAATCCATAATCCGACAAACCGGCGGATCGGCTTTATCACTAACCAACACTAAATCTAAATCTTTTTCATCCGCTCTAGTTAGTGCGTCTTGGGGAGTCATAATTCCCAACTGGGCACCATCTGTATCGATAACCCGAATTTTCGGGAAGCGAATTCTTTCATTGATTTGAGGCAGGTCGCGACTTCTTCTTTTCTCTATCACAGGCATATATGATTTTTGGGGAAGTTATAGTTAAGAATTTGGTTTTGGGTGTGGAATGAGATATCTCAGACTCAGAAACTAGTGGAACCTTGAATTAAGTATCCTTGTATTTCTAGGATAACTAATTCATAAAAATAAAAATGTTGGTACCTACTTATATTCTACTAACTTTAAAGAGAGTTTAGCTCTGTAAGTTAATAGAGTTACATAATTACAGCAAACATTAATTATTGTAATTTTTTGTGTAAAAACATTAACGCTGCATATATTACGTATATTCACATGATAACACCGTGAGATATAAAATACATATATCTTCTTGTTAAGTCTTATTAGCTATTCAAATGTAACATTTAAAGAATTATGCTTCTTCATTACTTGGGATGCGGCATTAAATAGTTTTTGGGGAGGGAATAGGGTTGGGGGGAATAGGGAACGGGGGATAAGACGAGAAATAGTTAATAATCTGAGTAAATAACTGTATTAATACCTATATCCTTGGATGCGCGAATATTTTTTCTGAAGCTGTAATATACCAACTACTGAACAATCAGAATTATTTATATCTAGATATTAGATAAGCGAACCAATATCAGCCGAATAGAAAAACTATATTATATAGTCGGGTTCTGTTAGAAAACTATAATAAAAATAATGATAAATGCTGTTGTAGAGAATTCTTTATGGTTAGCAGCGTAAATTGGCAGCAAAAAGTTGGAAATCAACGAGATTGGGTTTGGCGAGGTTGGCAAACTCGGTATACCTATATCCGCCCTCAGAATCCTGTAGAAAATAATTTTGCAAAATCTCATCCTTTGATGTTGCTGCACGGATTTGGTGCAAGTATCGGTCATTGGCGACATAATTTAGAAATATTGGGCGATCGCCATACAGTTTATGCTCTCGATATGTTGGGTTTCGGAGCATCAGAAAAAGCACCAGCTAATTACAGCGTGGATTTATGGGTAGAGCAAGCATATGATTTTTGGAAAACTTTTATTCGTAAACCAGTAATATTAATAGGAAATTCCCTCGGTTCGTTGGTTTCGGCTGCCGCAACTGCAAAATATCCCGAAATGGTCGGAGGTGTGGTAATGATAAATTTACCAGACCCGAATCTAGAAAAAGAAGCTATTCCTGCTTTTTTATATCCTTTAGTCGCAACAATCAAAGGTATTGTCGCAAATCCTTTATTAATCAAATCAGTATTTTACTTGATACGCCGACCTAATATATTGCGGCGCGGTGCAACTTTCGCTTACGGTAGCCCCGAAACAGTTACCGAAGAGCTGATAGACATATTATCAAAACCTACATTAGATAGAGGTGCAGCGAATGCTTTGACTGCTCTTGTCAAATCTCAAAACAACCCAGATTACAGCCCCAACGTCAAAAAAATATTATCAACCATTACAACACCCATACTTTTGATTTGGGGAGATAAAGACAAAATTATTCCCTACGCACTTGCTTCCGAATTCGTTCGTCACAACGAAAACATACAGCTACTTACCTTAAAAAACATCGGACACTGCCCCCACGACGAATGTCCCGAACAAGTAAACCAAGCGATTTTAGACTGGATTCAATCAGTTAGCAGTTAGCAGTTAGCAGTTAGCAGTTAGCAGTTAACTGTTGGGGATTGGGGATTGGGGATTGGGCATTAAGT
>JBARZF010000326.1:0-6029 GCA_049649675.1 Rivularia sp. (in: cyanobacteria)
ATGTAGAGTACGAAGACTACGATATTGAGGTGAGGCAACAATTTTCTTACGCACAAACAGATGATAATTCGCAAGTATTACAGCCAGAAAAACCACAAATAGATATACAAGCAACACCATCGCCTTATATATCGATTTCTACTTCTTCACAATGGCAAGTCAATCAAATAACAGCACCATCAAATCAAATAGCTCAAGAAATCGTAGTAGACGATACAGATATTTTTGCAGATGATATATTAACTGCGGAAAATTCCGAACCAGATGAAGCTGCTTATGATAAAACAGAAAATTCATCAACCGCAGCATTGACAATAAGCACTCAAAAGTTAGAAGAATTGCCGACTCCCGAACTTTACATACAACAAGGGGAGCTTATTTCAGGTAAATCACTGAACGTGCGAGTGCGACTACCAGAGGGGAATTCTTCTCTTGCCGTTAAATTATGGGTGGAAGATTGCCAGACAAGGCATTTACTCGATGGTCCCCACCTATTGACTAATTTAACCCCTAACAAGCATCAACAGCTAGAAATCATAACTAAACTAAACGTTCCTTTCGGTTGTTTAGAAATTCGTTTGGAAGCGGTTGCGATAAATAGAAGCACCCAACAGGAAAGTCATAAATTTACTATCCAACGTACTGTAATACCTCCAGACTTACCGTCTATTCAAGTTGATGCAATGTTGGGAATGTGAGGCTGCTAATAACCACTAACAACTAACCACTAACAACTAACAACTTTGAGAAAAAGACGTTGTGTTAAAAATATGTACAATTTTGCCTTATCGCGGTGCAATTTGGAGTAAGCTCGTCTTGAATTGCAATATGATTTTTTAGGAGGTTTAATTGTGGCTGCATCTTTTCTGCCATCCGTCCTCGTCCCTTTGACAGGTCTTATTTTTCCAGCAGTAGCAATGGCATATATGTTGTTGTACATGGAACGCGATGATATCGGTTAAGTTTCGATTTAGGTAAACAAGCAGGCAGGATATTCCACTTGAATACAACTAACTCTTGTTGTGTGGGCATCCTGCCCGTTTTTACATATATTTTTTTATTTAATACAGCTATACAAAACGAATAAAATAAATTATTCCCCATTCCCCATCCCCCATTCGCTACTCCCTGTATTTCTTAATAACCACCAATCAAAAACCGCCCATCTATAACAGACAGGCGGTTTTCAAATTCTAATTTCTAATTTCTAATCAAATCCACCGAAAAATCGGTTCTTGTTTGAATGGTTCAAACTTTTGATTAAATAGAAGAACCAACTCCAGCATAGGCACCATAAAAGAAAATGCCTACAACAGTAATTACGCCCAATCCTGCGATTGTAGCGACAACCCACAAGGGTATTTTTCCGCCTCCAGACATGATATTAACTTGCCTCCTTAATCACAACATCGAGTCAGGTAATAAAAAATGATTAATTAATAGATTAATCTGTGCCCAGTAAACTTAGTTAAAGAAGTAACTGGAAAAAAGAATCCCTAGAACAAACACCAGTAGTAGTCCGAGGAACAGAGATGTCCTGTTTAACTCTACCGGCTGATTATTGGAATTAGTATTTCTATCCATGAAAAACTCCTAACGTTGGATAAATTGCATCGCCGCGATCGCGCCCAAGAAGAACACGGTGGGTACTGCTAAAGTGTGAACCGCTACCCATCTAACGGTAAAAATTGGATATTGAATTGGTTGGTTGATGTTATCTGAGTTTGTCATAACTTAAAATTACTTTCCGATAAATTCGTCAACTTGATTTTTAGCTTCAAAACGGTTGTTCACAAGTGGCACTTCTTGCCTTTCTTGGGTGAAATAGGTATCTGGACGAGGGGTACCAAATGCATCGTATGCTAATCCGGTGCTAACAAACAACCAACCTGCAATAAACAATGCAGGAATAGTGATGCTGTGAATTACCCAGTAACGAATACTAGTAATAATGTCTGAAAACGGACGTTCTCCGGTAGTTCCACTCATTTACTTAACCTAATCAAAACTTGAAGTATGTGTTTATTATCCTACAAACTTAAGAAAGAGTTACAAGTTGCAACAAATTCTCATAATTAATTCAGTCATCAGTCATCAGTCATCAGTTATCAGTCATCAGTTATCAATTGTTCACCCAGAGGTATGAATTATCAGTTTCTAGGATTTTTGATTGCTCACTGCTCACTGTATGTCCCTCCGGGACACGCAATACCTACGGTACGCTACGCTAGCCGCTAGGCGCGCTTCACTGCTCACTGCTCACTGTTCACTGACTAAGCTTCAGAGGCCTCTGTTGGCGGTGCAATATCAGGCTGATACTTCAATAAAAAGCCCCGATCGCCGATAATAAATCCTTTCTTAGGAGATAAGAAAACGATTTTGTAAAAATTTGTTGCAACATCTTCTACATCGCGATCTTTTTCCCAGGTTTCTCCGCCGTCGGTGCTGTGGAGTAAGTTAGCACTACCCCCGCTAAGCCAAACATCGGATGGAGTCCGGTAGGCTAAATCGAGCAAGCCCCAACTGGTTGATAATTCTGGGTATTGAGCATCAAGCCATTCTTCCAAATTGTTTGGTTCGCTGAACTGTAGCTGTCCACCTCTGGCTAACATCCACGTTTGACCATTCTCAACAAAACCCATGTTTTCTACTTTGCGAGAACTGTTGCGGTTGTGCTGAACCCAAGCGCTTTGTCCGGGTTCCCAAGTAGAATAAAAGTTACCTTTACCGGAAACAGCGATGTATCTTCCATCCTCGGAACGTTCAATATTACGTACAACACCTACAGATTCTTCGACTTGCGCCTTCCAGTTTTTACCACCATCTTCGGTTTTATAAATTGCTCCGACATCGGTAGCCATTTCAGCTTGATTCTTACCCAAAGCCACAATGTTGACAGGATTACCGGGCAATTTCTCGCTCAAAGGAATGCTCGACCAAGTTTTACCTTCATCGGTGGTGTGTAGCAAAATGGAAGGTTCCGCAGCTATCCACCCTTCATTACCGTCGAAATCAATTGCGTTAAAACGGTAATTTTCATCACCTACCTGTAAAGCAATAGGATTCCAAGACTCACCAGCATCTTTGGTTTCCAGAAGGGTAGCTTTATTGCCAACGATAAAACCATGATTGGGGTCATCGGTAAAAGCAATATCAAATAGTTTGGAATCAGTAGGTAGAGAAATCACTTCCCAAGGGTTGTAACTCATGGAAGGAACGCTACTGCAACCGAAACAAATTAAGGCGATCGCCAACAATGCTAATATTCGTCTTCCAATTCTCATAATTGGCAACATTTCTATCAGTTTACTTTTGATTAATTTTCTTAAGAAGGCGTATTGAAAGCTTTGGTGGCTTTAAGTAAATTATGTGCCTTGGTTTACAAAGGTAGCTATTTATTTTAAGCCATACAGACTTAGAAAAAACAAGAAACCAAGAGCCAAAGCACCAAAAATCAAGATATTTTTTTGACCGGGAGTTAGTTTATTAACACCAAGTCCATAGCCGAGATTTTCCGAAAAACCAGAAGCAGTCCCAGCAGGACCAACGTTTTCAAAGGCTTTCTTTTTAGCCGTGCAAACTGGACAACGCCAGGTTATAGGTAATTCTGCAAAAGCAGTATTCTGCGGAATGTTATGACTGTCATCTCCTTTTTCTGGTTCGTAGACGTAACCGCAGGCACGACATTCATAACGATCTAACTCAGTACTTTCAACAACTTGTTCGCTCATAACGCCATTTAGGGGCAAAGCTTAAATATACGTTAAAAATTATGACATAATTGGCGGGTATTTCTATGAAAAGCAAAAAGTAATCAAATCTTCTGATGGGTTTGTTTTCTAAGTTCCAGAACCGTCAAATCGATATAATGTAAGAATGTTAAGTGAAATTACAAAGTTTCTAGCGTTAATAACGGATTTGTATTTATTGTGTTTGTCCTAAGCGGTTACGAATACCTTCTAGGCTTCTTGATAGTGTGCAGCTTGGTGCCTGCACTAGCTTTATCTGCTTCTAAACTTCTGCGGCCGAGCAGTCGCAGCCCCGAACGTCGCACCACTTACGAATCCGGCATGGAACCCATTGGTGGAGCCTGGATTCAGTTCAATATTCGCTACTATATGTTTGCGCTAGTGTTCGTGGTCTTTGATGTTGAGACTGTGTTCTTATATCCTTGGGCTGTTGCATTCCATCGTCTGGGTTTGCTTGCATTTATTGAAGCGCTTGTTTTTATAGGAATTCTCGTAGTTGCCCTAGTGTACGCATGGCGTAAAGGAGCTTTGGAATGGTCTTAGACAATACAAAAGGCATAGAACAAAATCAAGAACGTATTCTCAATCCGATACAGCGTCCCAACGTTACTCAAGAATTATCGGAAAATGTCATTTTAACTACAGTTGATGACCTCTACAACTGGGCGCGGCTTTCTAGTTTGTGGCCTTTGTTATTCGGTACTGCTTGCTGCTTTATCGAATTTGCGGCTTTAATTGGCTCTCGATTCGATTTTGACCGTTTTGGGCTAATCCCTCGTTCTAGTCCCCGTCAAGCCGATTTAATCATCACTGCGGGTACTATCACAATGAAGATGGCACCCCAATTAGTGCGTCTTTACGAACAAATGCCAGAACCCAAGTATGTTATTGCTATGGGTGCTTGCACAATTACCGGCGGTATGTTCAGCGTCGATTCTCCTACCGCAGTTCGGGGAGTTGATAAGTTAATTCCGGTGGATGTTTATTTACCCGGTTGTCCTCCACGCCCAGAAGCGATTATTGACGCGATTATTAAGTTGCGGAAAAAGATTGCTGATGATTCCATGCAAGAGCGCGATTTGATTAAACAAACTCATCGCTATTACAGCACCACTCACAGCATGAAGCCGGTGGAAGAAATCCTTACTGGCAAATATTTACGCTCGGAAACCCGCGATACTCCACCAAAGGAATTAGCCGAAAGCATTGGTATGCCAATACCCCCTGCTTTATTGACTTCTAAAGAGAAAGAGGAGGTAGAACGTGGCTGAAGAATCAAAACCAGTACCAGCAGAAGAACAGTCTCCTGTAGAAGCAGGTAAAGTTTCCCAATGGTTAGCTGAAAACGACTTTGCTCACGAGTCTTTAGATGCAGATCATGCTGGAGTCGAAATAATTAAGGTAGAGTCAGATTTTCTGCTACCTATTTGTACTGCTTTGTATGCTTATGGGTTTAACTATCTCCAGTGTCAATGCGGCATTGATTTAGGCCCAGGAGAGCAGTTGGTCAGTATGTACCATTTGGCAAAAATCAGTGATAACGCCGATAGACCAGAAGAAGTACGTGTAAAAGTATTCTTACCTCGCGAAAATCCGACCGTACCTTCCGTGTACTGGATTTGGAAAACAGCAGATTGGCAAGAACGCGAGTCTTACGATATGTACGGAATTAATTACGAAGGACATCCCAATTTGAAGCGAATTTTGATGCCAGAAGATTGGGTAGGTTATCCCTTGCGTAAAGATTACGTTTCTCCCGACTTTTATGAATTGCAAGACGCTTATTAAAGCAATTTGTAATTTTAATTTTTCAATAATTACCCCTCGATTTGGTTCGGGGGGTTTTGCTTTTGGGGATTGGGTACAGGGGGACAAGGGGACAAGGGGAGATAGGGAGAGACAAGGATGATTTTAACCTTTTTTGACCTTTAACATGCAGAGCTTTAACCTTAAAACCCTGCCAATGGATCTGTTTCTAAAAGGAGGGGCGTGGGGATAGATTCTAAATATTGGAGAAAATCGACTAGTTCTTCTTCGGTAAGTAAAGTACGTCCTCGTTTTCCGTAATTTTCAATTAAATATTCCCTGCCTTGTTGTGGGGTAAAACCGAGACGATCCATTTCTACATCAGTTTTGGCGATCGCCTCAGATAAATCAATTGGTTCGATATTCTCTTTTATTATTTTTCTTTGAATTGTGGTTTTTTGGCTGCTGCTTTTATTTAGTTGATTAAGATTAATCGGAGTGGCATTTTCTAATAATGCTGTATCTGGTGTTGGT
>JBARZF010000327.1:0-6656 GCA_049649675.1 Rivularia sp. (in: cyanobacteria)
AAGAAATAGATGGTTTAAAAATAGAAAGCGGTCAATCTTTTGAAAAAACCAACGAAGCTCTGAGTTTATTAGTAGCTCCTGGTGATTCATTGAGAATAGATTTATTGTATGACACCCGCAGATTTGACCGGCAAAGTATTATTCGGATATTAGGGCATCTGCAAACTTTACTGATGGGCATGGTAAAAAATCCTACAGCCCGGTTATCAGATTTATCTTTACTAACATCAAAGGAGCAGGAACAACTATTAGAAGAATTTAACCAAAATCTGTATCCAATTGCTTCAGATTTATGTATTCACGATCTATTTCAACAACAAGTTATATCTACCCCTGATGATATTGCAGTAGTATTTGGTGAGCAACAATTAACTTATTTACAATTAGAACAAAAAGCTAATCAATTAGCCCATAAACTGGCAATAATGGGAGTTAAGCCAGGTGTATTAGTGGGAATTTGCGTAGAGCGTTCTTTGAATATGGTCATTGCTCCCTTAGCAGTTCTCAAAGCTGGTGGTGCTTATGTACCTTTAGATCCAGCTTATCCTCAAGAGCGTTTGTCTTTTATGCTGGAAGACGCGCAAGTACAGGTGTTATTAACTCAAACCAAACTATTAGATATTCTTCCTGCCCAGAGTCTGCAAGTATTATGTTTAGATGCAGATTGGCAACCTGTAAGTGTTCCCCTTCCTACTGTTAATCCTTCTGACTTAGCTTATGTAATTTATACCTCTGGTTCTACAGGTAAAGCTAAGGGGGTGATGGTACAGCATAGCAGCTTGGTAAATGCCTTTTTTGCTTGGAAAGAAGCATATCAATTATGTTCTGTTCGCAGTCATTTACAGATGGCTAGTTTTGCTTTTGATGTTTGTACGGGAGATTTAATTAGGGCTTTATGTTCTGGGGGGAAATTAGTTTTATGTCCCCGTGATTTTCTGCTAGAACCACAAAAACTTTATCATTTGATGGTGACAGAAAAAGTCGATTGTGCCGAATTTGTACCGGCTGTATTGCGTAACTTGATGCAATATTTAGAGCAAAGTGGAAATCGTTTAGATTTTATGCGGTTGTTGATTTGTGGTTCTGACAGTTGGTATGGTTCGGAATACAATAAATTTCGTAGTTTTTGTGGTTCTCAAACTAGGTTAATTAATTCCTTTGGTGTTACGGAAGCAACAATTGATAGCTGCTATTTTGAAACTACAGAAGATTTATCAAATCATAGTTTAGTACCTATCGGTCGTCCTTTTGTTAATATCCAACTTTATATTTTAAACTCTAATTTACAACCTTTACCCGTGGGTGTACCTGGTGAATTATACATTGGTGGTGCTGGTGTTGCTCAAGGTTATTTACACCGTTCTGAATTAACAACCGAAAAATTTATTCCCCATCCTTTTAGTAATAAGCAGGAAGCAAAATTATATAAAACTGGTGATTTAGCTTGTTGGTTAGAAGATGGTAACATTGAATTTCTTGGTCGGATAGATTATCAAACAAAAATTCGCGGTTATCGCATTGAATTAGGAGAAATTGAAGCGAACCTCAATCAACATCCAGGAGTAAAAGCAAATGCTGTAATCGCTCAAGGAGATACTTTAGCAGAAAAAATATTAATTGCTTATGTAGTCCAAAATCCTCAATATCAAGGTGATTCCCAGAAAATTGAAACTGAGCAAATATCACAATGGCAGGTAGTTTATGAATCTGAGGCCGATAACTATCAAGAAATTTCTGTAGTTGCAGATCCTAAGTTTAATATTATTGGTTGGAACAGCAGTTATACAGATTTACCTATTCCTGCGGAGGAAATGCGCGATTGGGTAGATTCTACGGTAGAAAGAATTATTTCCCTTAAACCAAATCGAGTTTTAGAAATTGGTTGTGGTACAGGTTTGCTGTTGTTTAATATTGCTCCTCACTGTAGTCAATATCATGGAACAGACTTTTCTCAAGGTGCTTTGAATTATATTCAAAATGTACTTAGTATTCCTGAATATTATCTTCCACAGGTGACTCTGAGCCAGAGAATGGCGGATAATTTAGAGGGTTTGGAAACTGCAAGTTACGACACCGTAATTGTTAACTCGGTTATTCAATATTTCCCCAGTATTGATTATTTATTTACTGTAATTAAGAGTGCTGTAGAAGTAGTAAAACCGGGAGGAAAAATATTTATTGGTGATGTGCGAAGCTTACCATTGTTAGAGGCATTTCATACAGCGACTGCTTTACATTCTGCTCCTGATGATTTATCTACTCTTACCCTGAAAGAGGAAATAAAAAAAAGCATTGAGCAAGAAGAAGAATTAGTTATCGACCCGGCATTTTTTGTGAATTTAACTGATGATTTCCCCCAAATTACTAATATAGAAATTCAACCTAAACGGGGACGTTATGTTAATGAACTAACTCAGTTTCGTTATGATGTGGTTCTTGATTTTCAACCCAAGGTTAATACTTTATCTCATATTGATTGGTTAGATTGGCAGCAAAATGAATTTACCTTAAATTCTCTCAATCAACTATTAGAATCTTCGCAAACAGAGGTTTTAGGATTGCGTTGCATACCTAATTCCAGATTAAGCAACGTAATTAAAATCAAAGAATTATTCAAGCAACAATCAACAACAGTAGGGGAAATTCGCTCAATTTTAAAAACTGTGGAAAATACCGGAATTGAACCGGAAAATTTATGGAAATTAGCAAAAAAACTCAATTATTCTGTTAATATCAGTTGGTCTGCTGGTTACGAAGATGGTAGTTATGATGCGCTATTTATACGAGAAGCAAATCGCAGTCACACAGGATTATTAAATAATATCAATAATATTCCTAAACGTCCTTTGCACAGTTACGGCAATAATCCCCTACAGGCAAAAGTAACCCGTGAATTAATCCCACAACTGCGTCAATATCTAGAGTCTAAATTGCCCGAGTATATGGTTCCTTCGGCTTTTGTCCTACTGGATACCTTACCACTCACACCCAACGGTAAACTAGACCGCAAAGCTCTACCAGAACCGGACTTAAGCAGATCCGAACCTGAAAAAGAGGCCATAACCCATACTCCTATCCAGGAAATATTAACAGGAATATGGAGTCAAGTCCTGGGTGTGGAATATATCGGCATTAACGATAACTTTTTTGATTTGGGTGGACATTCACTTTTTGCGACTCAAGTAATATCCCGCATTCGAGAAGCTTTTCAAATTGAATTACCATTGCGCTGTTTGTTTGAGTCACCCACTATTAGGGAGTTATCGGTATCTATAGAAGCAGAAATTAAAGCACAGCAAAATTCACAAGTTCCTCCTCTTGTACCAGTGTCAAATGGAGAAATACCGCTTTCTTTTGCTCAAGAAAGATTCTGGTTAATGTCTCAAATTGCTTCCAATCATGCTATCTACAATGATGCTGTCACTTTAAAAATTAATGGACAATTAAATATTCCTGCTTTAGAACAGAGCATTAATGAAATTGTCCGTCGTCATCAAACCTTACGGACAAAATTCCCCATAGTTCAAGGAAAACCTAAAATTGCTATTAATCCTACACTTAATGTTAATTTAGTAATCCGAGACCTACGGGAATTAAACGCAAAAGAAAGACAAGAAAAAGCTTTAAAAATAGCCAAAAAAGAAGCAATAAAACCATTTGATTTAGCGAAAAGTCCCCTTATCAGAACTACTTTATTATGGCTAGATTCTACAGAATATATCTTGCTATTAAACCTACACCATATAATTTCTGATGGTTGGTCAATGGGAGTTTGGTTAGAAGAATTAACCGCACTTTACCCGGCTTATTCTCAAGGTAAAACATCACCTTTACCAGAGTTGAAAATTCAATATAGTGATTTTGCAGTTTGGCAACGTCAATGGTTACAAGGGGATGAATTAGACAAACAATTAGATTACTGGAAACACCAACTAGGGTCAAATTTGCCACCTTTACAGTTGCCCATAGATAAACCCCGTCCTCAACAAAGTAGTCAACAAGGTAAGAAAATAAATTTTTCATTACCATTCGATTTAAGTAAGCAATTGCAACAGTTAAGTAAGCAAGAGGGTGTAACTTTATTTATGACCCTATTAGCAGCATTTAAAACCTTACTTTATTGCTATTCAGCACAAACTGATATTAGGGTGGGTTCTCCCATTGCTAATCGCGATCGCACAGAATTAGAAAAATTAATCGGTTTATTTATTAACACTTTGGTTTTACGTACAGACTTATCTGCTAATCCTAGTTTCCGAGAATTATTAGGACGAGTTAGGGAAGTAACATTAGGTGCTTACACTCACCAAAACTTACCCTTTGAAAAAATAATTGAAGAACTACAGCCAGACAGATGTCAAAGTAATTTACCTGTATTTCAAGTATGGTTTGTTCTCCAAAATTCTCCTTTAAGTACTTTAGAATTACCCAACTTAACCTTACAATCCTTAGATATTCATAACGACACAACCGGATATGATTTAGGGCTTTTCTTAGAAGAAACACCAACAGGAATTAGCGGATGTTTCGAGTACAGTACCGATTTATTCATTGCTGACACAATTAATCAAATAGCTGATAATTTCCAAACCTTACTCAAAGAATTTGTCACTACACCAGACCTGACATTAAATCAAATAGCAACCAAATTTAACGAAACTCAAAAAGCTCAAAAAACCAGCAAAACCAAAGAATTAGAAACTAGCAATCTTCAGATGTTAAAGAATATCAAACGCCAATCTTTTTCTCGTCGTACCTAAGCATGAAGTAACCACATCTTATGAAAAATCAAAAACTAAACAGTGTCAGTTTAAAAAATTTAGGCATTAACCGGAAATCTGTCAAAATATCACCAACAGAATTAATTCGTACAAGCTACTTTTCCGATCGTCAAATCATACCCCTAATAATTCAACCTGCTGTAGCAAACGTCAATCTTTTAGAGTGGGCAAACAAAAATCAAGAAACAATTCAGGCAATGTTAATTAAACACAAAGCCTTACTATTTCGCGATTTTGAAATTAATTCATCAACCCAATTAGAGCAATTTATTCAAGCCACATCCATAGGAGAAGCAATTAGTTATAACGACCGTTCTTCTCCACGTCACGAAATTAGCGGTAAAGGTAAAATATATACTTCTACAGATTATCCAGCCGAACAAAGTATTTTTCTGCACAGTGAAAGTACATATTGTTTAACTTGGCCACAAAAAATTTACTTTTGTTGTTTGCAACCTGCACAACAAGGAGGAGAAACACCAATTGCTGATTCTCACAAAATTTTTCAGCGGATTTCTCCTCAAATTCGCGATAAATTTATAGCCAAACAAGTATTGTACGTTCGTAACTACAATGATGGCTTTGGACTACCTTGGCAAAATGTATTTCAAACCTCAGACAAAGCAGTTGTAGAAGAATATTGTCGTCAAAACGCTATTGAATTTGAATGGAAAAAAGGTAATCGTCTTAAAACTAAGCAAATCCGACCAGCGGTAATTCAACATCCGATTACAGGTGTAAATGTTTGGTTTAATCATGCTGCGTTCTTTCACGTCACAACCTTAGAACCAAATATTTATCAAGCATTATTAGCAGAATTTTGTGAAGCAGATTTACCTCACAATACTTATTACGGTGATGGTTCTGCTATTGAACCCGAAACATTAACAGAAATTCGGGCTGCATATCAACAAGAAACAGTAATATTTCCTTGGCAAGCAGGTGATATTTTACTTTTAGATAACGTTCAAGTTGCTCACGGACGCACACCATTTAAAGGTACGAGAAAAGTCATAGTTGGTATGTCTGAGCCTCGGAGTTACAGCAATTTATAGCTAAGTAATTAAGGATAAAAATATGCAATATTCTAATATAGAAAACTTACAAGAAACAATTGAAGGTTATCAACTATCACCCCAACAAATATATCTATGGAAATTACAAGCAAATAAGAATTGTCAACCATATCGCGTTCAAGCCTCTATCATAGTTAAAGATAATCTCAACCGGGATATTTTACAATTAGCAATTGAGAAAGTAATTGAGCGTCATGAAATTCTGCGTACAAATTTTAAAAATGTTCCTGGAGTTAGCTTACCCCTACAGGTTATTAATTCAGAAAATACCTTAAACTATCAAGAATTCAATTTAACTGAATTAGATTTACCAGCACAACAACAAAAGTGTGAGGAATTATATCATAAATTCAAAAAAATCACTTTTAACTTTGCACAAGATTCGCTATTACATATATATTTACTAATTCTTGGTTCCCAGCAACATATAATGTTGATATCTATACCTTCACTTTGCGGGGATACAACATCATTAGAGAATTTAGTCAATGAAATTAGTAGTTTATATTATGCTCATTTAGAATCTATAGAAATTCCTGAAGAACCTTTACAATATGTAGATATTTCAGCATGGCAACAGGAATTATTAACAACAGCAGATGCAGAAATAGGTAAAAATTATTGGCAACAACGAGATATTGATAATGGTATAAATATTAAACTTCCTGGGGAAAAACATACTGTTGAGGAAAGGAATTATCAACCAAACGTTTTTAGCCAACAGCTTAAATCTAGTTTAGTAGAAAAAATCAATCATTTTACAGATAAATATACAATTGCTCCAGATAATCTATTACTT
>JBARZF010000328.1:0-2434 GCA_049649675.1 Rivularia sp. (in: cyanobacteria)
TCTTCCCCCTCTTCCCCTTATTCCTCCTTCAAAACAATCCAAAATCCAAAATCGTAAATCTAAAATCGAATGACTCAATTAGAACATCCACAAAATACTACAAGTGAAGTGGCTGCTCATGCTCATCCCGAAGCATGGAAATGGTATGACTATTTCACATTTAATGTAGATCATAAGGTAATTGGAATCCAATACCTGGTAACATCGTTTATTTTTTATCTGATCGGTGGATTGATGGCTGTTGCCATGCGTGCCGAGTTGGCAACACCGGACGCAGATTTACTCGACCCCAATCTGTATAATGCTTTTCTGACGAATCATGGGACAATCATGATTTTTCTGTGGATTGTTCCCAGCGCAATTGGTGGCTTCGGTAACTATTTAATACCGCTGATGGTCGGTGCTAGGGATATGGCTTTCCCGAAGCTGAATGCTGTAGCCTTTTGGTTAAACCCGCCAGCCGGAGCTTTAGTTATTGGTAGTTTCTACTTCGGTGGTTCTCAATCTGGCTGGACAGCCTATCCACCCTTAAGTTTGGTAACGGCGAATACCGCTCAAAGTATGTGGATTCTCGCCATTGTTTTGGTTGGAAGTTCCTCAATTTTGGGTTCCTTGAACTTTGTTGTTACCATCTGGAAAATGAAAGTTCCTTCTATGAAGTGGGATGAATTACCCTTATTTTGTTGGGCAATTTTGGCTACTTCATTATTAGCACTTGTTTCTACACCAGTACTAGCTGCTGGTTTGGTATTGCTGCTATTTGATATTAACTTCGGTACTTCCTTCTTTAAACCAGATGAAGGCGGAAACGTGGTTATTTACCAGCATCTATTCTGGTTTTATTCTCATCCGGCAGTTTATTTAATGATTCTGCCCATCTTCGGCATTCTTTCCGAAGTGATTCCAGTTCACGCACGCAAACCAATCTTCGGATATAAGGCGATCGCCTATTCTAGTTTAGCGATTTGCGTTGTGGGATTATTTGTGTGGGTTCATCATATGTTTCCTATTGACTAGAATTCCTTAAAAATCGTAAATTGTTATATGACAGACATTGTAAATAATAAACATTGTTTGCCAGCAACATATATTTAAGGAATATTTAAAGGAATATTTAGGGAATGAAAGCAGACATCTACCAAGAAGCATTTGAAGATTTCGAGTCATCAGCAACAACAGACGGTAGCTATTTAGGCATAAACAAAGCAGCCAAAGAACAAGAAGCTCATATGAGAATGAAGATAGAAGAAAAATTAAGAGAAGCTAATTTGCGACTTAAAGAAATCAAAGCAAGAGTTTCGCTGACAATGAAAGGTAATGCAATACAGCTACGAGCGACGCTACCGCTTAAGCCGGATGACATTAATATAAAAGGTAGAAAAACAAAGCAGTATCAAATATCGCTTAATATACCGGCAAACTTAGATGGATTAAAAACAGCAGAAGAAGAAGCTTATGAATTAAGTAGATTAATATCCAGAAAGTGTTTCGAGTGGAATGATAAATATTTAGGATGTAAAATTTATCAGAATGTTGATATAACTTTTGGTGAGATATACGAACAGTTTGAAGATATATTTTTTAAGTCGAGAAAAAGAGATATTAAAAGCGAACATACATTAACTGAATATAAAAAAGTATTCAAACGAGAATTCCCATTTGATTTGATTGCAAATAAAAGCAATATAGAAATCTCGCTTAAAAAAATTGAGTCAAGCAGCAAAAGATTTCAAGCACTAAAAGTAGCTAGCATTGTTTGTAAATACTTAGAAATAGAGATTGACTTTAAAACACTCAAGCTTCCTATTAAAGTAAAAAAAAGAGATATTCCTCAAGATAAGATAATCATTAATGGATTTTATGCATTTAATAAATACTGCGAAACAGACGAACAGAAAAAAAAGCCTTATTGGAATACTTATTTAATATATCGATTAGCTTACGGATTAATAGCCACTTACGGATTGCGTCCTAGAGAAGTATTTAATCAACCCGATATTGATTGGTTTACGAGTGAAGATAACATCGATAATACTTGGAAAGTTCACAATGAGAATAAAACGGGAGCGCGAGAAGTATTACCCTTTATACCAGAATGGATTGAACTATTTGATTTAAAGAATAAACAGTCACTTGAATTACTTAAACAAAGAATCGATCTAATTAAGTGTTCTTCACAATTAACAATTATAGTAGATAAAAATTCTCAATGGTTTAAAAGAGTGGGATTAGAATTTAGACCTTACGATTTACGTCATGCTTGTGCTATCAGAGCGCATTTACAAGGAATACCTCTTAAAGCCGCAGCAGACAATTTAGGGCATTCTATAGAGATGCATACAAAGGTTTATCAAAAATGGTTTTCATTAGAAAATCGTAAGAAAGCGATTAATACAGCTTTAAGTGAAAAAGATGAATTGGAAATACTTAGAAA
>JBARZF010000329.1:0-20367 GCA_049649675.1 Rivularia sp. (in: cyanobacteria)
ACTGGATGCCTTGACTTCAATCAGAACCTCACCATCTCCCGCAGATGGTGTGGGAATTTCAGCCTGTTTCAAGACGCTAGGAGTACCAAATTCTTCGATTACGATGGCTTTCATTGTTGTCTCGATACTCATGCTGGCAGACCTAAGAATGCAGGTGCAATTACAAAGCGTGACGTTGCACTATTCGTCAACTCCATGCGCTTCGCTTTCAGTGGCTGATATTCCGATGACTGATAAAATTTCTGGGCTACCTCGTCAGAGGGGAATTTGATAATCACAGTGAAGTTATGCTCATAAGAGCCTTCGAGTATCTTCAGTTCTGGTGTTGCTACCATAACTTCGGCACCATAGCTTTCGAGTATTGGAGCGAGAGGTATTCCGTATTCCTTAAGATATTTTTCTGGATTTAGTACCTCAAACTGACCGATGGCATAGACAGGTGATTGTTCAGGCATTACTTCACTTCCTATTCTTTGTTTATGTAAATAATTTATACCTGGCAAGTCTGATATTGAAGCTTACCTTTTTACCAATGAAGGTAAAGATATGCTCCTAAAAAGTTTTTAATATGACCAGTCATCTTGAAATTAGCAGAAAAAATTTGTGCCTGCAAGCCCCTCACAAAAAAAATTAACTAACAACTGTTCCCCGAGTCACACCCAATTGACTTTGTAAATTTAATTCTCGCCACAATTGCGAACCTTTTATTTCACCATTAATTAACTGTTGATATCTATATATAGTTTGCTCAACTTCTTCAGCACTTTCATTTACAAATTCAATCCGAAAGTTCTGCAAACCTAAATCTAAAAGCTTATGGACGTATTCCGCACCAGTTTGAGCGGTACCGTTAAATACCGTATTTCGACAACCAGCGTCAGCTTGCAAAACGTGTTCCGTTCCGACTCTATCTTTTATTTTTACCTCATATTCTTCGCAAGGTCTTCCACAATCGCGGAAGTCGGTACCATCGGAAAGAAAAGCACAAAAAACGCAATGTTCCATGTGAAACATCGGCATATGTTGATGTATTGTCACCTCATACCAATCGGGAGGAGAAGTTTTCAATAAATCTTGAAGTTGATGAATATTTAAGTCGTAAGAAGCAGTAAGACGTTCTAAATTAAACTTGTTTATAAAATAATCTGCCGTTAAAGGATTAGCAACATTTAGCGAAAAATCACCAATACATCTTTCTTCAGCAAAGAATTTTAAATGGTCGTAATTCCGAATTAAATAACCATCAGCATTTGAATTAATTACCTGCTGTAAAATCCAGTTTTCAGAAGGCTTTGTAATTCTGGGTGCTGCTACAAAGATTTTTGGGAATTGGGCATTGGAATGAACTTTTTCAACTGCTTGTTTGTACTTTCTGGGGTCTTCAAATTCGCAATATATAGTTTTGATTCCGGTTGTTAATGCTGCTTCTAATTGATTTAAATTTCTAACTAAAACTATTAAATTTGGGAAATTCGGAATGGTAGGGGAATTAGAAGTAAGTAAATCTTTGAAAGAAGCGTTTTCGTTAATTATCCACCGTTTGGGTTGACTTCGTAATTCTTCTAACTGCGTTACAATTTCCCGACGCATTTTATTTAATTCGCTGACGGGCAACATCAACTCACCATTGATGCAATTTGTCAAGTTTTCTAAACAAAAAGGTGTATTTCCTAAACGTCCGAATTGCTCTTGTAATCTTTCTGTTGTTAAAGGTTTATTATGGGCTTCTACTAAGGTAATTCCAGATTCAACCTTTACTAAATTACCGATTTCATCGCGAGCGATCGCCACTAAATATTGTCCGATTTCTCCGTGTATTTCTATATCAATCGGACGCTGAAACTTTGGCTTATCTCCAGCAAAGCTTTGTCTTAACTGCTTATCAAGCTCTGGATCTGAAGTTTTCCATAACTTATCACCAACATGAATCCTTCGCCAATTTAAATTACCTTTCCCGAAACTCAGTACAACATCCTTACCTTGATTTTCCACCCCATAAATTCTGCCTCCTTCCTCCTTCGCTTCCGGGTGTCCGCAATCAAACACAACACCATCACCGGGTTTTATTGGTGCAAGGGATTGAAGAATTACCTTTTCTTTACTAATACTTTTAACTTCCCCCAAATAAACCCCACGCTTCTTACCAAACCGAGCGTGAACCAACTCTTGATTATTAATTCCCTCAAACCATCCCGTATAAATTCCCCGCGAAAAAGCCATCTCCAAATTATATTTCTCGTTCGAGTATTGGGAAGAATCTTTAACCTTTAACCTTTGACCTTTGACCTTTAACCTTTCTAACGCTTCCCGATAAACCTTAGTCACATTCGCCACATACTCCGGCGACTTCAAACGTCCTTCAATCTTCAAACAACTGACACCAGACTTAACCAAATCTGGCAGAACCTCAAGCCCAGCCAAATCTTGAGGACTGAGAAGATATTTGCGATCGCCTAAATCAACAGTTTCGCCATCCGCGATTAACTCGTAGGTCATCCGGCAAGCTTGGGCACATTCACCACGGTTAGCCGAACGCCCTCCCAAGGCTTCGGAAGTTAAACATTGTCCGGAATAAGCAACGCACAAAGCACCGTGAACAAAAACTTCCAAAGGTAAAGAACTTTCTTTAGTCTGCTGGTGTATTTTATTAATTTCCTTAATCGAACATTCCCGCGCCAATACCACCAAATTACAACCAAGTTCCTTCGCAAACTCCACTCCAGCAGCACTAGTCACCGTCATTTGTGTCGAAGTATGAATGGGAAAGTCGGGTGAAATGTGGCGAATCAAACGACAAATTCCGATATCTTGAACGATAACTGCATCAACTCCAGCAGCAATAATTGATTTTATATAGCGCTGTGCTTGTTTTAATTCTTGGGGAAAAACTAGCGTATTTAAGGTAACGTAACCCTTGACTCCTCGGAGGTGAAGAAACTGCATTAACTCCGGTAAATCAACTTCGGTAAAATTTTCCGCTCGCATTCTAGCGTTAAACTTATCCAAACCAAAGTAAATCGCATCGGCACCGTTTTCTACGGCAGCTTTGGCGCATTCCCAATTACCAGCAGGAGCGAGAAGTTCGGGGATTTGTATAGAGTCGGTTGTCATAGCGGGTAGAAATGAGATAACAACATTGCGATCGTATCATTGGTGGTGGGGGATGGTGCGGTTTATGTAGAAAGCCTATTTATTTAAACTTGCCAAAAATGGCGCATAATCACCTCTACATATCCCCTTTTCCACTCTCGGCAGCTTGACGTAATGCCAAAAATGCTTCTTTTAAAGCTTGATTTACAGCACTTTCAGATTCATCAAGCACTAATTGTTGATACGCTTCAATAAAATTCATTCGTAATCGATGAAAAAGATGTAGGAAATGACGTAGAAAACTAATGCAATCTAAAACT
Source organism: Rivularia sp. (in: cyanobacteria) (assembly GCA_049649675.1). Lineage (GTDB taxonomy): Bacteria > Cyanobacteriota > Cyanobacteriia > Cyanobacteriales > Nostocaceae > Rivularia. The sequence continues at coordinate 3,411 of JBARZF010000329.1, forward strand.
ACTACTTCAATTCCACCAGTTTGTTCATAAATGTCTGCTGCATATTCTTGAACGGATACTTCTATCGTATCTGTGGTAATAAATATATAATGATCAATTCTTTGCTGAGAATCCCTGATTTTCTGTAAGGCACGATTGATGTCTTCGACTGAAACTTTTTTCATTTTCATCTCATAGCAAGTAATTATATTTTCATCATTAAGCAATGTAATTTCAACATCACCAAGTGCCCCTGTTTGTTCATCTGCTGCATTATGACTGGCTAGAGGTAAAAAACTTTGTTGTAAATAATTAGAAGCAGTTTGGTAAGCAGCAGCTACAATCAAAACGGGTAAACGGCTTGAATTGCGACAATTTAAATGCTGCTCAATCAGTTTTACAATCGCTTCAGCAGACAAAGGAATTGCATTTTTAAGAGTTTTTAAATCGGCAAGTAAACTAGCAATCCGCTGTTGCTTTTCGTTCCTAACAATAATAAGGAATCTAATAGTTTCAGCAAGTAAATTCTCAGCAGATACTCTTTTTTGATGAACATCATCAAGTAGTTGAAGTACAGTTTTGTAAAGAATAGCAGGTCTTCCAACTAAATTAACTTCTGGTGTCAGAACAATATTTCTGTTACGTAAGGCTGGTGTAAGAAAAGCGGTTGTTGAGTTACACGGTAATTCGTGTTTATTAATAAAACCCGTAATATAATTTTCATCGTATGTACGTCCCGAATAACAATCCGAATCGTTAATTTGGGTATAAGGCTTACGAATATCCAAATTTGGTTTATGAACTTTAGCTAGCAAACAAGCTAACAGTAACCGCGCACCTGCTCGATTTTGAGGATTACGACAGATAAATTCAACATTTTCAGATATTTCGTTACGATCTATAACTGATTCAGTCAAATTATTGATAACTTTTTCAAAAGCTAAATCAAGGATAGTTGTTGAGGTTGACATTCGGACTCTACTTGTTGTGAATGATTATCCAAAGTATCTTTATTTTCAACATTTAAGTCATAATTTATCCATAGTAATTCTGTCCTTAACCCTTTTGTTGAATGACAAGCTTTTGCGGGTGCTTTAATAACTTTCCAATCACCGTAAAGTTCATTCATCAAAGCAGATTCATAACCAGAAATTGCAACTTTACTTTTGATATTATGAAGAACCTCAGCTAATTCTCGATGTTGTTCGTCTGTCATTTCATAAGCATAAGCTTGAGTATCTCCCCTTGAATCGTGAGGATAAGGTGGATCGCAATAAAACAAAGTATCTTCACTGTCGTAGCGTTTAATTACTTTGATTGCACAGTCATGCTCGATTTGAACTCTCAAAAGTCGCTGCACAATTTCTGATAAACCTTCTACACTTCCCAACCATCTAGAAACAGCACCAGCCATTCCAGCACGACTAGTTAATTTACAATGCGCCCATCTACCGGAACTTGCTTTTTGTGCTAAACCTGTTCTCACCTGTCTCGCTCTTACAAAAAATCGTCTTGCGCGTTCAAATTCTGATATATCTGAAGTTGGTTGAGAAATTGCTATTTCAAATTCTTCGCGGGAGAAAGGAGTCAAACCAATAGCTTCAATAAAGTGTTCTTTTTCTTTCCGAAGTATGCGAAAAAAGTTTGCTAATTCTCCATCCAAATCATTGTAAGTTTCTACAGCAGAAGGTTTTCGGTTAAGTAAAACAGCAGCAGAACCGCCAAATGGTTCGCAATAGTGCTGTGCTTTTGGTAGCAAAGGTAAAAGCCAATTCAGATGACTGTACTTTCCACCATACCAACCAAAAGCTATTAGCTTGTTTTTGCTCATTTTCTAAAAAGCCAGGTAAAAGAAATTAGTGTAGTACAAAAAATAGATATATTACTAAAAACTTTAACATTCTAAAACGGTTGATAGAACTGGAGGTTTTGTTAATCGTCACCAATAAGTAGATTATTCGCTTTTATTATCAGCAATCTCTTCTAATTCCAGATATTCTTCGGGGGTGTAATAGCGTTGTTGGGTTACTTGCATAATTGGCAATAAAATTAAACTTAAATAATCATCTTACGTCTATAAAATAACAATCTAAAATCCAAAATCCAAAATCCAAAATCCAAAATCCCCCTCACTCCCACAATCTCCTCCCTTCTTTCCCCTTCAATCTCTCATGAGTATCTTTCAACAAAGCTGGAATATCTAACTTTTCGGGACACTTCGGTAAACATTCCCCACATTCTGTACACCGACTCCCCTTCATTCCAGGAAACCAATGTCCGGCATTTTCAAACATGGAGTAGCGATATTTCCCGTAATCTTCCATATCGTATGCAACTGCTAAATTCCGCAGTCGCAATACTTCGGGAATGTTAATATTTTCGGGGCAGGGCAAGCATTCGTAACACTGACTGCATTTTTCAGCTTCTAAAACTGTATTTTGATGATTCTCTAATCTTTTAAATACTGCAATCTCTTCTAAATTTAATTCCCCATCTTTATCGGCAACTTTTAACGGCTCAATTAATTCGTCGGCGGTTGCAGCACCTATACTCAATGTTGTGATGCGGGTGTCACTGAGTAAAAAACGATAGTTTAATTCTAGGGGAGAAAACGGATAAGTTAATTCTTTTAATTTTTCTGGTGGTGTATATAATCTTCCTCCTTTATCCGCAGGAGAAATGATAAATATACCCATGTCTTTTTCAGCTGCTAACTTAATCGCTGCGGCGTTGCGCTGAAAAAAATAGTAATAATGCAGATTGACAAATTCAAATAAATCTGTATTTATTGCCGCTAAAATTATTTCTAATGGTGCGTGGGTAGAAAAACCTACGTGACGTACTCTACCATCGGCTACCGCTTCTCTTAACGCTTGCATACAGCCGTTTTCAGCCCGCACCCACTCAAGATGCTCCCATGTATTTAAGCCATGAATAGCCAAGCAATCAAGATAATCTAGCTGCAAATCTTTCAAAGATTTATTGATGCACCGACGCATGGTATCAGCATCAACTGTGGGTGGAATTTTACTGGTAACGTACAGCTTATGGCGGGATACACACAACCCAGCTTTAAGCACTTCACCTAAATACTCCTCACTTTTACCGTAACCACCAGCAGTTTCTATATGATTAATCCCTTGCGCTACTGCTTCTTGAATAGTTAACCTTGTATTCGCAGATGAAGCGGTGGAGCGCATTGTTCCCAAGGAAAACACTGATAAATGTAGATTTGTTTTCCCGAAGCGTCGGTATTGCATCTTTGTAATTTTGGATTTTGGATTTTAGATTTTAGATTGTTAATTGGGAAGTTTCTTACGGATATTTATATAAGCATAGCGGTAATCCAAAATCCAAAATCCCCAATCTAAAATCGTTAACTATTACTAGTACTATCACCAAAACGCTTGATTAAATCTTCTGGACGGAGATTAGAAACGAATTCCCGGAAGGCTTCTCTTTCGGCTTCATCTGCATCTCTATCTACCGGAATTGAAGCTTCTGCAACCACTTCTTCCATCACCCAAATTGGTGCATTTGTACGCAATGCAACGGCGATCGCATCGCTAGGACGAGCATCAACTTCCTTCTGAGTGTCACCTTGCTTTAAAATTAAAGATGCATAGAAGGTGTCTTTTTGCAGGGTGTGGATAATTATTTTATCTAAAACCATATCCCACCCCTCTAGGATATTCACAATCAAATCGTGAGTTAATGGTCTAGGAGCTTTTTGATTCTCCTGTGCTGCCATAATTGCTCTTGCCTGTTCTTGACCAATGTAAATTGGCAAAGCACGGCGGTCTGTTGCATCTTTTAAAAGTACTATTGGACTGCGAGTAATTGCATCCAACGCGATGCCAGCAACTTTCATTTCAATCATCGGCTATGCCTCTACATTCCTTTGAGCGCTTCTATAAATTGGGTAACAAATAATACTTTTGTCTGGGCAAGTTTGAAAAACCATTAACATTAAGTCTCCCTGCTTCTATAATTGCTTATATTAAACTCCCAAAGGTTGTGAACACCAGCGGCTATTCTAACCTTATTGGTTCTACAATAGTCTACTTACCCACCTTTTGCCCTGTCTTCGTTATAAATGTGTTTATAGTTTTATACGTTAAGAGGTAATAAATAATACTTGCAAACAATAAACTATGGCAGAATTACTAATTAGTTTAAGTTGAAAATAAGCAATATATAGAATTAGTCGCACAAAAAAGCCGTGTTTACAGGAATAATTCAAGCATTAGGAACGATGAAACCCCTAGGGGGAGATTCTTGGCAGATTACTTGCTCTGGCTCTTCACAGTTAGTAATTATGCAAGACTTAGCTTATGGAGATAGCGTAGCAGTCGATGGGGTTTGCTTAACAGTAGAAGATATTACCAAAGATGGTTTTATTGCCACTGCTTCCCCAGAAACTTTGCGTCGCACCATTTTAGCAGAACTAGTAGATCGACATCGCTACGTCAATTTAGAAACTTCTTTGCGGGTTGGTAGTAAAGTCGGCGGTCATTTTGTGATGGGACACGTTGACGGTATAGGTAAATTAATTTGTGCCGAACAGACAGCAACTTCTTGGGAAATGACATTTAGCGCATCTGATACGATTGACCGTTATATAGTACCCAAAGGCAGTATTGCTATCAATGGCATCAGCCTGACTGTGGCTGAATATGAACCAGAGATTTACCAGTTTAAAGTAGCGGTGATTCCCGTAACTTATGCCGAAACAAATCTTCGTGATTTAATTCCCGGAAGTTTAGTAAATTTAGAAGGTGATGTCCTCGGTAAATACGTAGAGAAATTTATTTATTTTGGCAAAGAAAATAATTCTGTTTCATCTGGAACTACCCAAAATGAAATCACACCCACATTCTTAGCCGAACATGGGTATTTGTGAACAGTGAACAGTGAACAGTTATGAGTTGGGAGGCGCGGAGTTGGGAGTAGAAGGGAGCGGAGGGAGCTTCGGTACGAAAATATTGCCCCCTCTGCCTACGGAGGCTTACGGCGGCCTCCCCTGCTCTCTTCTACTCCCCTTGTCTCCTTGTCTCCCCATCTCAAAGGTCCCCTCCTTACCTAACTGTCAGGATCTTCGACGACTTGCGCTGTCTGTATAGATTGCAGGAACTGACTAAGCGCTTGCTGTAATTGTGCGCCTGGATTTGTTGCTACCCAACCGTTGGGAGTTAGCTGACGTGTTTCAAAGTGTAGGTGGGGGCCGGTAGAATTACCCGTACTGCCCACGCGACCGATAACGCTTCCTCGTTCTACCCACTGACCTGGACGAACAAATGTTTCGGACATATGTCCGTAGAGTGTTTGTTGAGCGCTGTTGTGATTTAAGACAACTGTTAAGCCGTAACCGCCTACCCAATCAGAAATTTCCACTTGCCCTGAATAAGCTGCTAAAACGGGAGTTCCTTCTGCCGCAGCCAAATCCATACCCGAATGGAAGCGCTGAGTGCCAGTTATAGGATGCTGTCTCCAACCAAATACGGAACTGATTGCAGAAGGCACGGAAAGAGGAAATGCTAATCCGGTGCCATTATAGTTAGAACTGTAAGCAGCACTGTTATAAGCAACTTTTGGTAGTGCCGATGCAAGCGGAATATCGTAAGCTACAGCACTCGGACGAGGTGCGGAATTATTAGCCATGATTGGCGCACTTAGCATTCCACCACTCGGAGCAATAGCTTCTTTACTAACTGTAGTCTGGGGAGTAAAGCTGCTAGGTTGCGGAATAAAGCGGTTAGAACTATATGCTTGCTTGGGTACGCTGCGAGAAGCAACTCTCGAAGCAGTATTAGAACGAATAGCTGGAGTGACAGACTTCACAGCTTTCTTAACTACATTTGGAGTAGCGGAAGTAACGCGCTGTAGGGTTTTGGTTGCCTGATAAGTCTTAGCTGGGGGAGATGGTAATACAGTTTTAGTTACTTTTTTTGGACTTACCTTTTTAGGAGATGCAGCTATTTTCTTGGTTTTTGGAGCAACGCTTCTTGAAGGTGTAACTTTGGCAATGGAAGCATTTTGACTTGCTTTTAACCAGCTAGGTGTTGTTTTCTTGGCAGTTTGAGTCTTTTTAGAAGCAGTTCGACCAGAAGCAGCACAATTACCAGAAATTCCTTGTCCGCTTGCAACCGACGTACAACCGGTTTTACGCCCTGTAATCACTACAGAATTAGGCGCTTGATACTTTTTGCCGTAATTTGTTGGATCGATTAAAGCGTTTTTGTAATCTTTTTTCGGTTTTCTTACGGCAGTAGTTCTAGGAAGAATTGTCCGAGGCTTCTTAGGTGAAGCAATACGAGTTTTGGGCGCGGTAGGCTTTACTCTAGTAGGATTATTCTTTTTAATAACTACTCTTGGACTGGTTGTCGGTGTTTTCTTTTTAAGCTTTACGACTACAGAATTAGTACGAGAACGCTTTAATCTACTTCTTAAAGTACTCGCACCTTTTTTATTAGTCGTAACTTTTACTCTTGGTGCAGGCTTTTTAGAACTTGAAGAAGGCGAAGATTTTTTAACCGATAATCTTTCTCTTAGTCTGGCTCGACGTCGAGAAAATTCGACTTTAGCTTTAGAAGACTCCGGTTTGGGAGTGCCACTGATAATAACAGCTTTACCTGTTGTTACTTTTTTAGCGCTTCTTGCCTGTGTTTTCACCGTAGGAACAATATTGTCTATTCCTGGAGATCTTTGAGCAACTACAAAGCCGCTGCTTAGTAGGCTAAAGCTACCAAGCCAACAAAGGCTTTGCGCCGGTAGCGACCGCTGCCATGCGGAGTGCGAATTTTTATCGCCATTTTTGTGCTGCGTCATTGTGTTTAAATAATCAACAATAGTGTAACTATTACCAAAAAATTTTAGATTTTAGATTTTAGATTTTGGATTGAATTATGAATGGTTTCAAGACCATAGTTAAAACTATGGAAAAATCTAAATATGTCCTTCGGACACGCTTCGCTAACGTCAATCCAAAATCCACAAGCCCCTAAATTGATTTATGGGGACAATCCAAAATCGCAAATCCGTCTTGAAAAGTTTGATGGCAAGGAAACCCACCCCATCAACTTTTCGCAAAATTCCCCCATTGGCTGACAAATCCGATAATCTCAGTAAAATTATTGTCCAAGTTTAAAATTTTGGACAATAAATGGCAATTTAATCCTTATTTTTACGGTAGCCTAAACTGATTGTACCGGGCTGGAGGAAAATAGATGCAGGTGTTACAGATACGTTATCCACCGAAGCCTCACTACGAACATGAAGATTTCCTGTCGCAGTAACACCGACTACGGTTCCAGAAAAATCGTCATTAACGTGAACTCGATCGCCCATATTAGAAAGCAATTTGCTATAGCGAGACAATAATATATTGACTCCTTCTCTCTCCAAACACTGTATACCGGAATCTATTCCGAGCAAAACAATGGCAGCTAATTTTTCCAAACAAGAAATTTGAGTTGGATTTCCTCGATCGTTCCAGGAGTGTAAATTAATCCCAGTAGAGGGAACCGGATTTTTCCAATTAATTCCAACCCCAATTACCGCTTGAGTAATTTTACCAGCATGAACTTTGGTTTCGGTGAGGATTCCACCTAACTTACGATTATCTAAGACTAGATCGTTAGGCCACTTGATTTCAACATCAACACCATACTTTCTCAGTTGTTCGGCAATCCCCCATGCTGTTGCTAGAGTTAATTGATAGCCTGAATTTATGTCTAATTGAGGAGCAAAGCCGAAAGAAAGATACAGTCCATCTTGCCCAGATACCCACTGACGACCCCATTGTCCGCGTCCGGCAGTTTGTTGGGCTGCAATTACTACACATCTCGAACCAGATTCTCGACCAAGTAATTCCCACAAAGTTTTGTTTGTTGAAGCGACGCTTTCAAAAATATGTAAGCTAAAAGGTAACTCAGTATTTTTACCTTCTACCGAAAGAACTGCTTCCAGCTTTTGCTTATTTAATACCACAGTTACTGACCGAAACGAGCCTATTCAAGCTAGCATGAATTGACGATATTGATTTTTATTAAGACAAAAACTAAAAAGGTAAACTATTATGCATACTTGGCACTGGCGCAGTTGGCAGGAATTGCCTTATTTGAGTTGTAGTCTGCTCGAAGAATTTCCTCATGGCTTCTTTACCCAACAGTTCTGGTCTCATAGTCTTGAAGATATGACCAAGATACTTCACGAAGAAGCTTCACCTTATCGTCTTAAACAGGTACATGGCAATAAGGTTCTCACCCCACGAGAAATTGAACACATATTAAGCGTAGGTGGAGATGAAGTAGAGCAAATAGGCGAAAAAACCTTTGCCAAAGCAGATGGCTTGATCGGCGATCGCCCTTTACAAGCCGTGTGGACTGCCAGTGCGGACTGCACCCCAGCATTAATTGGTGATATCAAGACAGGACTTGTAGCAGCAGTTCATGCAGGATGGCGCGGTACTGGGGAAAAAATAGTTCCTCAAGCGATATCTCGGATGCAATCCCAAGGAAGCAAACTCCAAGACTTAAGAATCGCAATGGGGCCATCTATTGCCGGAGAAGTTTACCAAGTATCCGAAGATGTTGCAGTAAAATTAGGCTCAACTCTAATACCTCACGAAGACGAAAAAGCAATTATAAACGGCTTACAAGAAATAGATAATTCCCCTTTACTTCCCGATTCAGAACCCGGAAAAGTTCGTATAGACGTGCGTCAAGTCAGCGCCTTACAACTAGAACAACTGGGAATTAGTCCCGAACAAATTTCCCTCGCACCATACTGTACCTACCAAAACCCAGAAAACTTCTTTTCTCACCGTCGCGCTAAAAAAGGAAAAGTTCAATGGTCTGGAATTGTAAGTATGTAAATAGGTAATGGGTAATTGGTAATTGGTAATTGGAAGTTATGAATTATAAATTAAGAGCTATTTAATATTATTAACTGTTCACTGTTAACTGTTCACTGTTAACTGTTCACTGTTCACTGTTCACTGTAATGAGTAAATTACCAGAATTAAGTCCTGAAACTATCGATCGCGTCGTTGAAATGGCGTGGGAAGATAGAACCCCGTTTGAAGCAATTGAAACGCAGTTTGGCTTAAGCGAAAAAGAAGTTATTGCTATTATGCGTCGCTATATGAAAGAATCCAGTTTTCGGATGTGGCGTAAAAGAGTTAGCGGAAGGGATACCAAGCATTTACAGAAGCGCGATTTTTTGGAAGGAAGATTTAAGTCCGATAATCAAAAAACTTAGGTTCGTAGTAAGGAATTTATTCCTTATTTCCGCAACAAAAGAGGGCTAAAGCCCTTACTACAAACTAAATTAAACTCTATCAATCGGCATATCTAAATAGTCGCTGATTGCTTCTGCTAACCATTCCAATTCTTCCGCAGTAAAATTAGCATAGTTATTCAAACAAAGTTCTTGCAATCCTGTTCTTAAAGATAATATAGGAGATCCAGTTCCTATTACATAAGAGCGTATTAATTCTAATTTGTCTTTATTCTTCTTAAGCGTGTGGCGGCGAAATTTAGATTTAATTCCGAACATTTGATAGGTAAATAAAACACAATTTTTACTTTTATTTATATTAAATCGAGTACGTTTAAATAATGCCCAAAAAATAATAATTAAAATAAAACCAATTCCAAAGACTTGTACTATATATTTCATTAAATAAGCCGAATCACTTAGTTGTACATTAGCAAAAGCTTGAGTAAAGCTAAATAAATCAAAGCCAATAGCAAAAGGTGATATTAAAGAAATTAAAGCAATTTGAGGAATTCCAAATCCTTGAGGTGGAATGATAATTTCTAAATCATCAGCGTTTTTATGCAATTTAATTTCACTACCTAGTGGTTTCTTTAATTTTTGCTTTGATAAAGAAGTTGTTTTTTTTCTAAGTACGGGATTTTTTAAAGCTTTTATAGCCTCTTGGGTTGATTTAAATCTTTGGTTAAAACTTGGCTCTGTCATCCATTCCAACCAATCAGCAAATTCTTCGCTAAAATTAGCTGTTTGACGGAACTGAATTTGTAAATCTTTTTGAGGTAATTCCGTCGGATGCAAACCCGTAATTAAAAATATTAAAGTCGCACCCAAACTATATAAATCAGAAGCAGCAACACATCTACCACCAAATTGTTCTGGTGGCATATATCCGTAGGTTCCTACTACAGTAATCGTTCCACCATTCGTTGCCGCAACGGTTTGTACCGAACCAAAATCTACCAAATAAATTTTTCCTGCGCTATTACCAGAACGATTTGTTAATAAAATATTGCTGGGTTTGATATCCCGGTGAATTACGGTTGGTTCGTGTTTGTGTAAATAAGTCAGAATTTCTAATAAACTCAACGCTAATTCTTGTACTTCATCTTCGCTAAAAGTTCTTCCAGCTTGTAAATGTTGTTCTAAGGTTTTTCCCTCTACATAAGTTTGTACCAATACAAAACCGTTAGTTTCATCTTCATTCAATTCAAAATAATCGAGATAGCGTGGAATATTTGGATGATTTAAAGTTTTTAAAGTTTCTGCTTCCCGTTCAAATAACTTTAAATCTTGCCAATCAAAATCTTCTCCCAATAATAATAATTTAATGACAACTTTTTGCTGTGTTTTTAAATCTTCAGCTAAAAAAGTTCTTCTTCCAGTTTGTCTACCTAATTCCTGCTGAATTTGATAGCGTTCATTTAATATTTGATTAAGCATATAGCAACTTTTTTATGTATATTGATTTAAATAATAAACAGGTAAATATGAATAGAAAACAATCCAAAATTTAAAATCTATTGTCCTTTAAATCTAGATTTAGTTTCATACCAAATAGCAAAAGTTTTAGTCGCTACACCCATACTTAATCCAGATATAAAAAAAGGAATAAGTACAAAGAAAAGCCCTCCCTGCAAGTCTGATGGACTAGAAGAAACCATTCCACTAAACAAAATTACACCAACAGCGCTAGAAAGAAACATACTAAGTAAAGTCGTTATGCGACGATATAAAAAAGAATTTTTTAAAGGATAGAAAAATAAGCGAGTAATTATTCCAATTAAAATTCCATTAACTAAACCCAAAGGAATACCTATTGAGAAACCATACATTATCCCTAAGAAAGTGCCACCCATTGGAAATACTGCCGTACCGTAGATAGCAGCAGCAGTAATTACAACTCCACCTCCCATCAAAATGCTACGCCACATAATATGCCAGAATAATTTCCAAGTACCGATTGGCTTATACTGAGTTATTTTTAATGATTCCGTCTTAATAATTTCCCCAGTTTGCAAAGCTTGTAATGCAGCTTCTGCCGACGAAGCACGTCTATCTAAACTCGGTTCAATTAACCATCCCAACCACTCAGCAAAATCCGGTGTCAAATTAGCAACTTCCTCAAATGCAATCCGCATATCTTCTTGAGGTAAATCAGCAGGTGAAATACCCGTAGCCAGAGTTATCAGCGTCGCTCCCAAACTATACAAATCGGAAGCAGCAGTTGCCGCACCACCAAATTGTTCGGGTGGCATATAACCGTAAGTTCCCACCACCGTAACGGTTTTACCGCCTTTATTAGCTAAAGTTTGAACCGAACCAAAGTCAACCAAGTAAGGATGTTCCGCCAAAATAATATTGCTGGGTTTGATATCGCGATGAATTAAAGGCGGTTGACGACGATGTAAATATATCAGTATTTCTAACAAAGATTTAGCAATATTTTTTATTTCTGTTTCAGTAAACTTTCCCTTCGCTTCCAAAACTTCTTCTAAAGATTCACCTTCGATATAACTTTGTACGAGAGCATAAGTTTTACCACTCTTCGTATCTAATTCAAAGTAATCAACATAGCGCGGAATTGCCGGATGTTGTAAAGTTTGTAGAGTCTGGGCTTCTCGCTCAAATAATTTTAAATCTTCCCAAGAAAAATCATTACTAAAAGCCAGCAGCTTGATAACAACTAATTCCTGAGAATCTACATCCCGCGCTAACAAAGTCCGTCTTCCCGCTTTCTTCGCTAACTGTCGCTCAATTTCATAACCTTTTTGGATAATTGCTTGGGAAAAATCACTTTGTTTTTCATTTCTCATATAGGCTATTCCCAGTATTCAGATATAACGACGTTTATAAATTAGTTTTCAAATTAACTACAACAGCGGAAATACAGATTCCAGTTAATCAGTGAGCAGTGAACAGTGAGCAGTTACCAGTGAACAATTAATTAGTAGTGCGAGCGTCTCGCTCGCTAATTATTCCCCCCTTGCTCGCTAATTATTCCCCCCTCGCTCGCTAATTATTCCCCCCTTGCTCGCTAATTATCTCCCCATCTCCCCCCTCTACCCCCTCTCCTTTCCAAAAAAATATTTGCAAACCATAGTCATAATGACTTCGGACAAGCTATAGTTAATTCATAACTACTACGCATTAACTGGAATGCTAAAACAGTAATCCTGTTTGCGTACTATTAAAGAGAGGTTGCATAGTATGGATTTATCAAATTCCAATACCGCTAAGAACTTGGAAGCGGCTTTTGGTGGGGAATCGATGGCAAATCGTAAATATTTGTTTTTCGCGGAAGTTACTAAGAAGTTGGGAATGAAGGAACTTTCCAAGCTTTTTAAGGATACTGCGAATCAAGAAACAGAACACGCTTTCGCTCACTTTCGGTTAATGCATCCGGAATTGATGGTGGATGATGCTGACTCTTTAACCGAAGAACAAAAAAAGGCGATCGCAACTCGCTGTTTGGAATTAGCAGTGGAAGGTGAAACCTACGAATACGAAACCATGTATCCGGGTTTTGCAAAAGAAGCGCGTGCGGATAGAGATGGTAAAGCAGAAGAGGAATTCAAAACCCAGGAAGAAGAATCTCGCGAACACGCTGATATGTTCCGTAAAGCTACGCATAATTTTGGGTTGCTAACGAGTATAGAGAACCATCACGCTCGCCAATATACGGAAGCTTTAGAAGCCCTAGACGGTAAAATAGCCGCTGAAAAGAAAGCAAGTGGCGACCCAGCAACACAGAAATGGATTTGCCGTCAATGTTCGATGATATACGACCCAGTAATCGGCGATCCAGATTCTGGAATCGCACCGGGAACAGCATTCGAGGACATTCCTGAAGATTGGCACTGTCCCATCTGTAACGCAACAAAGAAAACATTTATGCCTTATGAAGAAGAGGCTGCTGTTGCTGCGTAGGTAATATCGCATTGTTAAATCATTTGTAAGAATATAAAAACCCGGTATCTTCGAGATACCGGGTTTCTGTATTTTCATAAACTGTAAATAATCAAATTTTGGTTATTAAGCTGTTAATAATGTCTTTTCCTTCTGTTTCCTGCTCTCCATTCCCCTTCATCTAAATAAAAATCTGGATCTGGTGCATAGTGAGGACATGAGCTATCTTCCGGGCCATTAGGATACATTTTGCAGACAATAATATCACCTTGGTAAAAGCGACACTGGAGGCACTTTGGCATTTTGCGTTTGATTTTTGGCTTAATCATGAGAAATGTTAGCTAAAGTGCATTTTAAGAAATCATCAATCTCGGAAACCTAACCCCTAATCCCTTTCGGGAGCAGGAAAGGGCGATAAGAAAACTCGTTTTCAAAGCGGAGAGAGGTCAAAATCTGTAAACATTACCTCTAACTTTCCGCAGCGAAATATAAAGGATCTATATCCCAATTTATCCAAGTTATCGCAACTCTAGCAGATACCATATTGGGAGGTACCCGTAAAACATGAGTATATCCGGTGCCCGGACAAATCATCTTCAGTAAAACTATCGGTTCTACATTACTCACCGCATCAATTTTGATTAAGTCATATTCGCGCCAAGAATCCAATTGAATCGCTTGTAATTCCTTATAAATAAGGTTGAGCAACCCCGTGATAGTAATATAAACCGTATCCGTCGGCAAACTGAATTGCAGCTTCCCCTTCAGCGTGGAGACGATTTTCTGAATCCAGGGAACATTTTGATGGGCGATTACCTTCGGTAGAGCTTCGCTTAACGCACACAATGCAAACGTCTTCAAAGGGAATAAACCATCCGCAGTGTTCAAAGAGTTGGTTTAAGCAGTCGTACCATTGTTGGGTTTTTTCGTCGAGGGGGATTTTGAATAGGGATTGGTAAACTTCGATGAGGTAGATTTGGTGGATTATTTGTTCGGGAGAAATAATATTTTCTACAGTACTATACGCTTCTATACTTGGTTTTAAGCTAGAATTATTCAGTACATTAAAAGCTAAACTTCTTACTACTAGATATAGTGCTAAGTTTACCTCTATAAACATTATTGATTTATTTAATTGATATTGAGTAAGTTCTTCTATTGATTTATTTGGTATTTTCTTATTTAAATGATGTAAATAATCTAATTGATCGTTAAATATAAGTTTTTGGATTTTCGTTACTTGTCTTTTTTTTTGCAAAATAAAAGATTTTAAGCTTTGATTTGGAATATTATTTGATTTCAGCAAGTTTATAATCTCTGAATACCAAGATTTATAATTGCTTGCAAAAATTACTTTAGGTGGATTTAGACTAATAAAAGAATAAGTGAAATGAATTGATTCTATAGTCTTTTGACGATTTAAAGGTATGGATAGAAGTTTTTTATATTTTTCAATTAAGTGAGTTGGTTGAATTAATCCAGATATTGGATTACCTGAGATGCAAAGTTTATTAATATATTTTAAAGGTTGTAATACTTTCAAGTCAGTGATTTGATTATAGCTAATATCTAAATTAGATAATTTCCCCAAATCATATAACGGAGTAAAATCACTTATATTGTTTGCAGATAATCCTAGATTTACTAGTTTATGTAAGTTTTTTAATGGACTTATATCGTTTATATAATTATTATCTAAAACTAAAACAGTTAATTGATTTAGTTTATTTAGCGGAGTAATATCGTTAATCTGATTTTCAGAAAGATTAAGTTCAGTTAAATTAGTTAATGCTTGAAGTGGGCTGATATCGCTAATCTGATTGATATTAATTTCTAAATCAGTAATATTTGTAAGCTCTTGTAAAGGAGTTAAATCAGAAATATTATTGCCTAATAACCATAAATAATTTAAATTTTTAAGACTTGCTAATGGACTTAAATCACTTATTTTACAATACTCCAATTCCAAATTAGTCTCATTCAAAAGCACTCTTTCCGCTTCCAAATAATCATCAGTACCAGCAATCCTCAACAACACCTCAACAGTATGTCTCGTCTCCGGCGGCAACTCATCCTTATGAAAACAAAATTCCGAAAAGCTACTGTAATTGAAAGATTTATTTTGATTTAATTCAGACATATCAACGCACCACCAACAAACAATTAATAGTTAATAAAATTGCCGCTTCCCCTTCAGCATGGAGACGACTTTCTGAATCTAAGGAAAATTTTGATGCGCGATAGCGAAGCGCTGCTGCTGTTCAGATTGCACACAAATATTGTGGATGCAAAAACTACAATGCCTGTAATTAGCTTTTTGAATTAATTTGTATTTTTTGGGTGTTATTCACAAGCTTAGACTCAATCATACTTACTGGAAACATAATTCTTGGCTTCTTTGTGGGAGGATTTAATGTGTTGAAAACTCTGTCCCAAAATCCCTGAATGCCGTAGTTTCCCTTGAAACAAGTGTGATGAAGATCGTGAAAATCAGATGGAATGAAAAACATTGATAAGGAGCTATGACCTTCTAGATTGTAAGCATTGCCTATAATAGTCCAGGCACATAGTTGGGTGATATCATACCCAAATATAAAGATAGGCAAACATTCCATAATAGTAACAATAATATATTCAGTTAAGCTTTTATGTCCTGCGACAAAACTTGATGTGTCACTAAATTCATGATGTTTAAGGTGTATTTTCAGGAATTGTTTTTGGTGAAATAGCCAATGAGTAACATAAAAACAGAAATCAAAAGCAATTATTCTCATTAAGAACCATCCAAAATTGAGGAGAAAACTATTTCCTCTGTTTACCTCTGGCGCTAGGTAGAGAATAATCAATACTGCGATCAAACTTTTGATTTCCCCAATAATGATGCCTTTGAAAGTAAATGTTGGGTATGTTTGCTGTTTGACTTTCTTAACTCTGGCAGTCAATTTAGCTCTCAAACTATGATTCTTTTTAATTACCTTTTCGATGAAAATACCAAGACTATAAAATGAGACAGAACCAAGTAGCCAGTATAACAATACATGAGAGATAAAGTTGAGTTTTATATCCTGTAACAGCCAATAAATTAGCTGCTGAATAATTGTGCAACTAATCGCAATCTTTAAATAAAATTCAATCTCAAAAAACAAATCAAATATTCTTTTCATTTTTTTGTTCTTCTATAGGCAAAAAAAATTATAGCAGGAGTGATATTGTCTTGTACGATCTGGCGTAAATTTAGATCGGTTTGGTTTATGCCATTAAAAGCTACCGTTTAAAGTCCATTGGAAAGGACGAGCCAACTTTTAGTTAAAGTTGTTTTGAAAAAGAGAATTGTCGTAAACAAAGATTTCGCGTTATTCCTCAAATATAGAGAGACGTAGCATTGCGGAGCTCTCTACACATTAATAACTGGTGGGTAATTCACGTCAAAGCTTTCTGCAAAACCTCTTTATGTATCAAAGCTCTATCGGTAATAAACTTAATTCTGTCATCCGAAAGCGCTTCCCCATTTGCAAAATGCTCAATCCAAGCCGTACTCATTACATTCGCATCGTCGGGTAAATCATCAATATCCCATCCCGGCATTTCCAATTCTTCCATCAACCGATTAATTTTAGGATCGTAACTCAACGCAAAACAGCGACAACCTTGACTTGCTGCCATTATCAAACTGTGCAAGCGCATTCCAATTGCCATTTCGACACCGCTATATATTCCTTTTAATATGATGGGATCTTCTACGGTGATAATTTTACTGACATCTTTAAGTGCTGGTTGAATTGCTTGAGCTATA
>JBARZF010000330.1:0-4543 GCA_049649675.1 Rivularia sp. (in: cyanobacteria)
CAAATAGTTGGCTTACATCCTTTTGTCCGGTTAACAACAAAATAATAGTTACAGCCAAAGCGTATAAATCTGTAGAAGGAAATACTTGTCCTCCAGACATTTGTTCTGGTGGTGCAAATCCCAATGAATATATTCCGGTAGATGAATTACCAGCACCGCTTGGGCTGTTTGTTACTTGCTTGACTGCGCCAAAATCTAGTAAGAAAAGCTTACCGTTACGATGGCGCATGATGTTAGAAGGTTTTATATCTCGGTGGATAATGTTTTTGTCGTGGACGAATTGCAGTACCGGAAGCATTGAACGCATTAAGAACAATATTTCTGTTTCGGAGAATTCCCCCTTACTCCCTAACTCTTCTTCTAAATTTTCTCCATCAATATATTCCTGTACCAGATAGAAAAATTGGTGAGGTTGATTTGCTTGCAAGCCAGGAACTATAACAGGAAAAAAAGCAAATAAGTCAGGAATTTGACCGTGTTGCGAGCCAATCTCCTCTAAAACCACTGCTTCTCTTTCAAATAAATCTTGTGCTAACTGTAGCTGAGTTGGACTTAAATCTCCCGCTGGCAGAAACTGTTTTACCACGCATTGACGCATTCCTGGGGTATAGCGATCGCGCGATAAAAATGCTGCTCCGAAACCTCCTCTTCCAAGCAGCTTTATAGGTAAATAGCGTCCGGCTAAAATTAAAGGCATCCCGCAAGCACTACAGTATTTTTGCTGTGCCGTTCTTAGAGTTGCGTTATCATCTAAATCGACAAAATGGTTCTGCGGACGGGGACACAGGGGACGAGTACAGTAAATTTCCATTGTTGGCCATAAGTCACGAGCAAGAGAGCCGCTTAATTGCGAACGGTAAAGTCCGGGTTTAAGTAGTCCGACAAAAATATTTACACATCCTACTTCAACTTAACAAGGGTTAATAGTCGAAAAAAGTATAATTATTTTTGTCTTACTAATAAAGTCGGTGTCATGTTCGCAGTTACTACTATGACAAAAAACTTTTAACATCACTTTAACTTTCTTTAAAGTTGGATGCCTGTACTTCTAATCCATTTACTGACAAGGAAGTATGTGATGCTTTTAACATATCTATATGCCATCCAGGAGCGGCAAACTGAGGCAGTATTTCTCGACTGAAGGCTTCTGCGGCTTTGGATCTGTATCGGTTGGGATTAAAAATTAACCACAGCGTCCGCTTCACAACCACGCTATCAATCGGAGTAAAGTGAAGCATTCCCATCTGTAGCTCTTTGGCAATAGCGCTAGTAGAAACAAAAGCAGCCCCCAAAGAAGATTGCACGGCATTTTTAATTGCTTCAATCGAATTGAGTTCCATTTCAATTCTTAAACGCCGCGTGTCGATATCGTGGCGTGTTAGCACTTGATCTATTACTTTGCGGATAGTAGATTGCGAATCTAAAGCAATGAACTGCAATTTGTATAAGTCTTCTTTTTGGATGCTTTCGAGTTTGGTGAATGGATGATTTGCGGGTAAAATTAATGCCAACTCATCTTCGGCATAAGGAATTTTTTCTAATGAGTCCGCTAATTCTCCGGGAATCTCACCACCGATAATAGCCAAATCGACTTGTCCGTTAACCACACTCCAGGCGGTGCGACGAGTGGAATGAACGTGTAATTGCACCGCTACATCGGGATATTTCTGTCGGAACATCCCAATCATCCGAGGCAAAAGATAAGTCCCCGTCGTTTGAGAAGCACCGACAATTAAAGTACCCCCTTGAAGATTTTGCAAATCCTCGATGGCGCGACAAGTTTCTTGACACAAACCAAGGATTTTTTCCCCATAGCTCAAAAGTAAGTGCCCAGCTTCAGTTAGCTGTGCCCGACGACCTCCACGGTCGAATAAAGGCACATCCAACTGTCTTTCTAAATTTTGCACTTGCAAACTCACCGCAGGCTGGGAGACATAGAGGCTGTCAGCAGCCCGCTTAAAACTCCCTTCTGCGGCTATTGCTTTGAGTATTCGTAACTGATCTAAAGTAAAAGGAAGGTCAGACATAAGGCTCAACCCACGAATTTGTGCATAAGTAATATTGGTAACATTCGGACTTTCATAACTTTATTCTGACAAGGCATGAATGATAACAATGCGTATTAAACGGCGAGCGGCATTACCCGAAAAAGACACTAACACAACATCCTGACCAAAATCCTCCGTTTTAACGAATGTGCTATTGGTTGTACTAGATTTAATAGTCTTTAAATTACTTTATCTATGTATACTATTGTGCCGACTTGGTTCACCTCCACTCATTGTGTCATGCTGGGGCTGTTATTGACTTTTGCAATTGCTCACAGTGGAGGAGCAGCCCTGCGAGAAAAAGCAGAAAAGCTCATTGGAGCAAGGCTTTATCGGATTTTATTTGCACTTGTCAGCTTATTATTAGCTGTAATATTAATTGTTTACTTTTTTAACCATCGTTATGATGGCGCTCAGCTCTGGCAGGTACAAAATGTGCCCGGAATAAAGACTTTGGTCTGGGTATTATCGGCAATTTCTTTTGTCTTTTTATATCCTTCTACATTTAATCTACTGGAAGTTGCTGCTATCTCCAAGCCAGAAGTTCACCTCTACGAAACTGGAATTATTCGTATTACCCGCCATCCACAAATGGTAGGACAAATAATTTGGTGCGTTGCTCATACTCTTTGGATAGGTACTACTTTTACATTAATTACCTCGATTGGATTAGTCGCACACCATTTATTTGCTGTGTGGCATGGCGATCGCCGTTTATATGCGCGTTATGGTGAAGCTTTTGAAAAAGTAAAGCAACGTACTAGCACTATTCCTTTTGCCGCAATTATCGATGGTCGTCAATCTATCAAAGGTAAGGAATTCTTACGTCCTGCTTATCTGGGAGTGGCTGGCTTTGTGCTTTTATTTTGGTGGTCTCACCCCTTTTTGTTCGACTTAACTAGTAAGGTAAAATGGTAAACACCCACAACCCAAATACCTACTTACTCAAGTATTAGAACACAAAAACATTGAAGTTTTAGAACTCATCTGTTGCGACCAATTCAATGTAGGATAAATTCAAATAGTTATCAAAGATGGGTTACAATTTCCATAAAAATAAGCGAGATTACCTTCATAAACTAGTTAATGAGTCTAGTCTGAGCGGCATTTTTAAATAATTTCCCGTGATGCAAATTTGAAGGTTTCGTCTCAGAAGTGTTTTTTTAAGGAAAGTAGAGATTAAATAGTATGAAGGTTGCTCTTGTCATCTGCCCGTAAAGAAAGAAGAATTAACGCCAGTTTGGTAATGGGAGGTTATATTAGATGACGGTAGCTTTGACCAAAAGTCGAAAATTTGAACAGCAAGCTGTTTGTCATAACTACATGACAAAACTCCTAGATAAAAAAATAGATATTTTATACAAGTAAGTAATGCTTCCTTAAGAATATACGAGTATAAAAGTCTATAAATTGCTGTTGCCATAAAATTGCAGGCGCAATTTTTAGTAATGAATGAAAACCATTAAGTTCAAGAGGCATCATGGTGTTGTCGGTTAATGAACGGACATTTACAAAAGAAGTTTTAGAATCTCAAGTTCCAGTTTTAGTTAATTTTGAAGCACCCTGGTGTGGCTTATGTCGCATCATAAAACCTTTATTATTGCAATTTAAATCTCAATGTGGCGAAGAAATTAAGTTAGTTGGAGTGAATGCCGATGATAATTTTAAACTGTCTACCACCTACAGACTAAAAACTCTTCCCACCTTGTTGTTGATTAAAAACGGCACTGTGCTTCATCGTTTGGAAGGTTTTAGCGGTAGAGAAGACTTATTTACGGCTCTGAATGAAATGAAATACTGCTATACGAATTTACCCCAAACTTACAGCAGTAAAATAGCAGCTGAGTTGAGTAGTAGCTCTATCAAGCTTGGTGCGTAAATAAACATATATATCTCCGTGTTTGATTAGTTAGCACTCACTACTGTAGCTATAGATTTTTTTCCACAACTAAAATTCAAGGTTTATACCAAATTTGTTTTTTGGTCAAAGAATTATCTTATGCTGACCATAAAATAATTTTTAGCGAATACTGCATTATTTAATTTTGGGTGTTAAAAATGCCTAAATAAAAGGCAAATTTTTTTTGATTGAGGAAGATATTTAAGCTATATTTTCTTGGGGTATACCGCTATATAGTTTCGTTTGAAAGCGTCTAATTGCTTTACATTGGGGCACTATGCAACCGCTTGCATTATTAGTGAAAATTAGCAATATGCCATGAGACTATTTTAATAACCCCACCCAAATACCCCTTGGGTGGGGTATTTTAGCTAAAATTTTGTGTGTCACAATTATTAACAGTTCCAACTGGAACAATTGCGGCGCGGATGAATAATTGACGAAGGGCACAGACGAATGCTCTGTCGCAACGAAACATTTTCTGCTTCGTAACAATGTTCTAATAAAAGTGAAAAATTCTAAAAGTAGGCATGACTAGATGGAAGTAATCTATCAATATGCTTGGCTGATTCCAGTTTTACCGCTTTTAGGAGCG
>JBARZF010000331.1:0-5540 GCA_049649675.1 Rivularia sp. (in: cyanobacteria)
TGGTAGGAGCCTCGCGTAGAATATCCCCACAAATCGAGACACTATGAATTTTAAAGCGACCTCATTGAATCGAATCGTAACTTCTTCTGTTGCTGCTGTTGCAGTTGTATTGAGTCCTGTTTTTGCAGCAGTTGCTCAAGCTGAAACTCTAGTAGGTGCAGGTGCTAGTTTTCCTGCTCCTTTGTATCAGAGATATGCTCGTGAAGTTCGCAAGACACACAAAAACTTACAAGTAAACTACACTTCTTGTGGTTCTAGCTGCGGTATCCGCAACTTTGTAAAAGGAACCGTTGATTTCGGCGGTAGTGACGCAGCGATGAAAGATTCCGAAATCGCTAAAGTTAGCCGTGGCACAATCTTGGTACCTACCGCAGGTGGTGCTGTTTCCGTTGTTTATAACTTACCTGGTGTTAGCAACCTCAAGTTGTCTCGTCAAGTTCTACCTTTGATTTTCGCTGGTAGAATCACCAAGTGGAACGATGCAAGAATCAGAAGAGACAACCCCGGTGTTAACTTGCCTAACCGCAGAATCACTCCGGTTGTTCGTGCAGATGGTTCCGGTACAACCTTCATCTTCACTAACCACCTCAGTACCATCAGTGGCTACTTCAAAGGAAGAGTTGGTACTTCCAAGAAGCCAAGATGGCCTATCAGAGGAGCTAGAAAGGGTAAAGGAAACTCTGGTGTAGCTGCTTTGGTTAAGCGTACCTCCGGTGGTATCGGTTACGTTAACTACTCCTACGCTCGTTTGAACAGAATTAAGTCTGCAAGAGTTCAAAACAGAAGTGGACAGTTTGTTGCTCCTTCTTTGAAGGCTGCTAACCTTGGTTTGTCTAGCGTGAAGTTCCCCGCTAACTACCGCGTATTCGTTGGAGATGCTTCCAGGGGTTATCCTATCGTTGGTTTAACCTGGATGATGATTTACAAGAAAACTCTTCATTGACCAAACACTTAAACGGATACAAGCCCCCGGATTCATCCGTGGAAAGAAAAAATATTTTCCTTATTCCAAGCCCCTCGATTTATCGATGAGGTAACTGATTGATAACTGATAACTGATAACTGATAACTGAAATGACCTGCATTCCACTTCACTACTAAACTGTTTGTATGACTACATTGTGACTTAGTGAACTTTGTAACTTCATTCGTAGTATTTTAGTGAATTTTTAATGAAAAAGAGTGATAACATCTACCAGGAAGCTTTCAATGATTTTGAACCGCCAAACACTACCGATGGTAGTTACCTCGGAATAAACAAAGCTGTTAAAAAACAAGAAAAACACATGGCAGTTAAGGTAGAAGAGGCGATTAACGCAGCTAATGCAAGACTGAAAGCCGCAAATATTAAAGTAAGGATAGCTAGCAGAGGTGGAGCATTGCAGCTTAGAGCTACCTTACCGCTCAAACCTGATGATCTAGCTAAGGGTGGTAGGAAGAAAAAACAATATCAAATCTCTTTGGGAATACCTGCGTGTTTAGATGGTGTCATCACAGCAGAAGAGGAAGCCCACGAGTTAGGTAAATTGGTTGCTCGACAAATATTTCAATGGACTGATAAGTACTTAGCGAAGAAAAGAACACGTCATATACAAACTTTTCAAGATATATTAGACAACTTTGAACAAGAGTACTTTAAAACACGTAAACGAACCCTGAAGTCCGAAGGTACCTTTAATACCTACGAGCGGTTTTTTAGGAAGCGTTTTGATTTATCTTTGGAAGCAACCCAGGGCAATTTTGAGAACTGTATTCTAAGAGTTGACAGCGATAGTGTGAAGCGAGAACTAATCAAAATTTCAACACTGGTCTGTAAACTTTTCCAAATTAATGCTAATTTTAACCACATTAAACCAAAATATAAACCTAAACAACGTGATATTCCCAACGATGAGGATATAATACTTAACTTTCACAAGTATACAGAATATCAGTATCAGTCTACAAAACTAAGAAAAGAGTTTAGAACCCTTTGGCGATTCTATAGACTAGTTTACGGGTTATTAGCGGTATACGGATTAAGACCACGAGAAATCTTTAATCAGCCTGATATTGATTGGTTTCTGTGTGGCGATAATACCAACAATACCTTTAAAGTTCACGAGTCAAACAAAACTGGATATCGTGAGGTGCTACCTTTCAAGCCAGAGTGGATAGAGCTTTTTGAATTAAAAGATGAAATAGCCTTACTCCAACTCAAAAATAGAACCTCCTATTTGAACGGATTCAAACAACTAAACGCTATCTGCAATCAAAACAGCGCATGGTTTATCCGTGTTGGTGTTGATTTTCAACCCTACGATCTGCGTCATGCCTGTGCTATCAGAGCGCATCTTGATGGTATACCGATTAAATTGGCGGCGCAAAACCTTGGCCATAGCGTTGAAATGCATACAAAAGTCTATCAGCAGTGGCTTTCATTGGAACAGCGAAAAGTAGGCTTTGACGCTGCTTTAAAAAAAGTTAGTGAATTGGATACTTTGCGAGCAGAAAACGCTAGTTTAAAACTTAGGTATGAGTCTTTGTTAATTGAAAACCAAAGATTGAAAATTTTAGCTTCCCAAAAATAAATTCCGAATATCCTATAAATGGTTATGCCGCGTTTTTTAATCAGCGCGGTTTCGTTATTTCAATGGTTAATAAGTTGTTACGCATTTAATTTGTATAAGACTAGCGAGCAAGATGCTCGCACTACAGTATTTCAAAATTTTTGCATTATACAATTTAGCTGCACATCAGCTTAAGCACCAAAAGGAATAAGAGGATTTATTAACAAGGAAGTTCAGCTTTTGAAAATTTTGGATGTCGATGGTGATGCTTTACACCCAAATAATGATTAAAACTTGAAATTTTTATCAATATAAATACTGATACTAACTTAAATTAAGTTGTTTTTATTTCATTAATGAACAAGTATTGAACGTATTGAGTATTTAAAAAGAGAAGTCCTGTGGATTTGTGTCTTTTTTGCTACCAAGGGTTAATGAAAAAATAGCTGGATATATTTAGAAAGCTACTTAAATTGTTGAGTAACAAGGATAGGATTGAAACCATATTATACAAGAAGTATCCTAGTGCTGCTAAGGCTGCTTCCGTTAAGAAGTGGATCAATTGGGTAATGACCACTGGTCAACAGTTCAATGGTAAGTTGCTCTACACCAGCATTCCTATCAGCGTTAGAACTCGCATAATCAACCAAGTTAACAGAGAAGTTAAGTAATTAGCTTCTGTATTTCTTGTCTGTCAAACAGGCTTGTAATAGGTATATCTTGCCTGCATTATGATGTGTTCTTAATCGTTAATTGAACCAAGATGGGGTGGGTATTAATTGCCCATCCTTATCTTTAGGTATGTATAGCGATGATTATAACCGGGCAAGAATTTACGATTTCTTCGGGGTTAATTTTCTTCAAATCCAAAATCCAAAATCTAAAAGACTGGTAATGGCTAATTCATCGATTCAACCAAATTCAGTAGTAGATGACAAGCTCGATATTTTTGCGACTGATGCAAAAAATCTATGGCTAGAGCAAGGTTTCAAATGGCTGGTACGCGCTTTTGCCATATTTGTGGTATTCATGTTCCTGTGGATGATTTATATCATTTTTCAGGAAGCACGACCAGCGGTTATAAAGTTTGGACTCGGATTTTTGTGGAGCCAAGACTGGGATACTGTTGAAGGGGTTTATGGTGCATTGCCCTACATTTACGGAACCCTTGTCAGCAGCTTTTTAGCGATTTTAATTGCTATACCTGTAGGGTTGGCGATTTCTCTTGTTACCAGTGAAGATTTTCTACCTAATTATGTGCGATCGCCAATCGCTTTTATCGTCGAGTTAATTGCTGCAATTCCCAGCGTAATCATCGGTTTATGGGGTGTTTTTGTTCTAATTCCGGTTATCACACCCTTGCAAAATTGGTTATCGGTAAATCTCGGTTGGATACCGTTGTTTAATACTGAATTCCCTAGCGGAGATAATTTATTAACTGCCGGAATTATTTTGGCTATTATGATTTTGCCTACAATGGCAGCAATTAGCAGAGATGTTTTGTTAGTAGTTCCCCAACATTACCGCAGCGGTTCGATGGCTCTAGGTGCTACACGTTGGGAGACAATTTTCAGAGTATTGTTACCTAGTGGCTTTTCTGGTATTGTGGGTGCCACAATGCTGGCTTTGGGACGCGCTTTAGGCGAAACAATGGCTGTAACGATGGTTATTGGCAACTCGGAATATATCAGCGCTTCCTTGTTGGATGCTAGCTATACAATTCCGGCCGTATTAGCTAATGAATTTGCTGAAGCTGAAAACAGACTGCACGTTGGAGCTTTAACTTATTTAGCTTTGGTTTTGTTCGTTGTTACTCTAGCAGTTAATATCGGTGCTGTGCTATTAGTGCAATGGTTGAATAGAAGAAACAAGTAGTTTATCTAACTATTATGCCCGAAAGCAACCAGTAATTTTACTTAAAATATTCGTGTCGAAAATGTTTTGCATAGGTTGAGAGAAATGAATGCTAGAAAACGTCCGGAAATTGATTTGTCCGTAGCCAGAGAAGTATGCAGTCCTCTCTCACCAGAAAGGTTTGCGTTCCAATATGGAATGACAGCAATTGCTTTTCTTCTTACCTTTTTGGCACTGTTACCTTTATTCTCGCTGGTATGGGAGATTCTTGGACGGGGACTGTCCAATCTCAAACCAGAAATGTTCGTCAAGCAAGTGATTGATTTTGGTTTTGCCAATGCAATTTTTGGCACCATCAAAATGGTTACAATTGGTTCTTTGTTTAGTATTCCTGTTGGGGTGATGACTGGGATATTTCTATCGGAATTTGGTAAAGATTCCAAGATTGCTCCTGCTGTGCGTTTTGTTACTACTATTCTTGCTGGCGTACCTTCAATTGTTGTCGGTGTATTTGCTTACGGTGTTTTCATCGCCACAACAAAGCAATTTAGTGCCGTTGCTGGTGGTTTTGCTTTGGGTGTAATTATGCTTCCGGTTATTGCTCTGACAACCGAAGAAGTATTAAAACTTGTTCCTAATTCCTTACGCTTAGCATCCGCTGCATTGGGTGGAAACCGCTTCCAAACGACTTTCCGCGTTGTGCTGGCTGCTGGATTACCCGGAATTACCACAGCGACACTATTGGCGATCGCCCGTGCTAGTGGTGAAACAGCACCGTTAATTTTCACGGCATTGTTCAGCGATTTTTGGTCAGAAAGTTTGTTACGTCCTACAGCTTCCCTACCAGTATTAATTTATCGCTTCTATCAGCAAGATGACCCTCAAATATTCCAACTAGTGTGGACAGCTTCAATTGTATTAGTGGGTTTAATTTTCTTGTTGAATCTTCTGTCTCGCGTAGTTACCAGTAGAAAACTAAAGTAAGATTTGACCGCAAAAGTTTCTACACATCTGTAGTTGCAGTTTATTTGAATAATCATCCAAGTTTCTTCCTTCATGAGTAACTTAATCCCAGCTATTACCGTCAAAAACCTTGCTTTCTACTACGGTACTTTCAAAGCACTTCAAGGAGTGTCT
>JBARZF010000332.1:0-2695 GCA_049649675.1 Rivularia sp. (in: cyanobacteria)
GATTAACTGTTACTAAAGTCGCCGATTATACGGGTTCTCCGGAGATTTTGGGCGGCAGGGTAAAGACTTTACATCCGCGAATTCATGGCGGTATTTTAGCCAGACGAGCTAATTCTCAAGATGTGGCGGATTTAGAAGATAATCAAATTCGTCCCATCGATTTGGTAGTTGTAAATCTCTACCCTTTTGAAGAAACCATAGCTAAAGCTGGGGTTAGTTTACCAGAAGCCGTCGAACAAATTGATATCGGTGGGCCAGCAATGTTAAGAGCATCTGCAAAAAACTTTGCTCATCTTACAGTATTGTGCAACCCGGCGCAGTATGAAGAGTATTTACAGGAATTGCGTCAAAATAAAGGTGAAGCGTCTTTAGAATTTCGCGAAAAGGCTGCTTTAAAAGGATTTTTGCATACTTCTGAATACGATCGCGCAATCTCATCTTATTTAAGCAGTCAAGTTTCCGACAATCGAGAAACTCCTCAAGAATTCAGCATTACAGGCAAGCAAGTACAATCTTTGCGTTACGGCGAAAACCCCCATCAAAGCGCTGCTTGGTATCAAACGGGAACTGCTAGCGGATGGGCTGCTGCAACTAAGTTACAAGGAAAGGAACTGAGCTACAACAACTTAGTGGATTTAGAAGCAGCCAGACGCATCATCACTGAGTTTACCGACAATCCCGCAGCAGTAGTCCTCAAACATACCAATCCCTGCGGCGTTGCTTTAGGAAATACTTTGGTAGAAGCTTATCAAAAAGCCTTCAACGCCGATTCAATGTCCGCTTTTGGGGGAATTGTCGCTTTAAATCAGCCAATTGATGCTGCAACCGCAACCGAATTAACAAAGACATTTTTAGAATGCGTAGTTGCACCGGGTTGTGAAGATGATGCAAAGGAAATTATCGCCGCTAAATCCAAACTTCGGGTATTAATACTGCCAGATTTACAAAGCGGGGCTAAAGAAACCATTAAAGTCATCGCAGGTGGATTTCTGATGCAGGCAGCTGATGATATTTTAGCCGACAGCAATAAATGGCAAATAGTCACCGATAAAAAACCCAGCCAAAAAGAAATAGAAGAATTACTCTTTGCTTGGAAAGTTTGCAAACACGTCAAATCTAACGCGATCGTAGTTAGTAAAGAACTTACCACCTTGGGAGTTGGCGCGGGACAAATGAATCGAGTCGGAGCCGTAAAAATCGCCTTAGAGCAAGCTGAAGAGAAAGCGAAAGGCGGATTTCTGGCTAGCGACGGATTTTTCCCTTTTGATGACTCAGTTAAAACAGCAGCCAGTGCGGGAATTACTGGGATTATTCAACCGGGTGGAAGCCTACGAGATAAAGATTCTATCAAGGCTGCCAACGAACTAGGCTTAACAATGGTATTAACCGGCAATAGGCATTTTTTGCATTGATATTATACCACAAGAATTACTGAATTTAAAAAAATGTAGTCTAAAATGCTTTTCATTTCATAAAACTAGTGCTAACCTATAGTTGTGTGTGTGAGGAGCAAAGTGAAAAGCGCTTGGGGTGGAAACACGGTCACACTCCCGAGCGCTTTTTGCTTTTTAATTATTAGTAGTTAGTTGTTAGTGGTTAGTTGAAAGAATTTTATTATTAGCATTGTAATAACCGCATACAAATTAGAAATGATGAGAATTCAAGATATTGATCAACCTGGTTTTTCCAAAAAAGCAGGTTTTTTAATTTGGATAAATAATTCCAAAATCTCTACTGTACCTGAAAAATTTCCGCTTTTAACTGCTCACTGATAACTGCTCACTGTTAACTGTCAACACGTTCAATTCTCAAACTGTCACGTAAAATACTTGTGCAATATCAAAAGTAGTGCTAACCTATGGTTGTGTGTGAGGAGCAAGTGATAAACAGAAAGCGTTTGGGGTGGAAACACGGCAACACTCCCGAACGCTTTTTGTATTTTCAGTTACCAGTTACCAGTTACCAATTATCAATATTTATCAATATCTATAACTCCGCGCCTCCGCGCCTCCTAACTATTTTTTCAATCTTCATCTAAAGCGGGGAAAGATTCCTCAATAAGCCATAATCTTTCTTTATTCTCGACAAACCAGACGCGAGTTTCGGCAGTTAACTTTTTCCAAATTTGGTCTACAGGTGCATGAGGGGATGAGTATTGAAACTCTTCACCTAATAATTGCAGATTCTCAGCGACATTATCGGGAATACCAAATTCATTCCAATCAATTTTTGGTTCGACTCCAGTAACTCCTTTCCCAGGATCGTAAACTAGTTGTGCAGCCCGAATTAAGTCAGCAAAGTGTACGGGCTTTAATTTGTACAACTCCTCAATTCGGGGTGCTTCGCTATTATTTTGAAACATAGCCACTCTCGTGCAGTGAATATTTACCGTTTTATAAGACTTACTGCCAGAGTTCCCTAATAAATACATTTATATTTTATCCTAGAAAAATAATATTTAATTAACTGATAGAATAACCACTATTTCGGGGAATTCTATATTTATATCTTGTATATATTGCTGGCTGTTTGCATGGGGTGATTTATGCCTTTTTTTTTAATCTTTATAATAATTGCGATTATTTTAACGTTATTAATAAACAATTTGCGTCCGAGTGGGGGTAACAGATATTATCCTCGTAAATCCGATAAAGGGTGTAAACCACTTCGACGTAAATTATTAAATCTCGTACAT
>JBARZF010000333.1:0-10429 GCA_049649675.1 Rivularia sp. (in: cyanobacteria)
ATAAAAAAAAGCAGTTTAGTCAAAAGTCCCTAGGGCGTAGGGCTTCAAAGCTCGGTCAATGTTCTCATAGAGGAGTCGCCGAGAAGCCTACACTTACTCGTCAGAGAAGTGCAGGTGCGTCACTAGACTTACCTAATGGTGGTAGTGGTGATGGTGATGTCGTCTTCACTCGTCGCACTTCTACTTCCGTACCCGAGCCGAGTGGTTTAATTGGTATAGGGGCGATCGCATTTGGATTGATGGTGAAAAAATCTAAAATTTGCTTGACTTAATTCCTTTAACGCTGGTTCCTTTTTAAATTAATAACCCGGCTGATGAGAAACCGGGTTTTTGAGTCTAAAATTACTAAAATTCATATATGAAAGCTATATTTGAATCCCGTATTCTGCTTTTAAATGCGTTCTTGAGAATACAGTTTCAGGTTTGATAACGCTATTAATACCACCAACATCTAACTAATGCAGACATTGTAGCGCGTTTTACTATCCCATCAGCAGTCATAGCATTATTTTTCTGAAACTTGATCACAGCAGTTTTAGTTCTTTCATCAAAAACGCCATTACTTCTGCAAGAATAAACGCCAACAGTCTTTAAACAATCTTGCAAATTAACTACAGCATCTCCGGTTGAACCTTCTCGGAGTGTGACAAAAGAATTTTTAGCCATGACCTATTCCCCCTTAATTATAATTACTCAATTTAAATCTGCTAGTGCATTATTCAAAACAAAAAGCCCACAAATCAATCAATCGTTATTGTTTGAAACATTTGTTAATATTTCATTTTTTTTCTCACTGTCAATAAAATGTTAGATAGTCTTTTATCGTTGAGACTAGGTAGATTATCGCTTCAGACAGGTGTTTATAGACAAACTTACTTAGAGAAGGCATGGCTCGATATCTCGTAGCTATTTACTTGAATAACGGCAATTATTTATGCAATATTTCCATTGTAACCGTTTAGTTGATAAAGTAAGAGACACCGCGATACTTAAGATTTTTAGGCGCTAAAGTATTTGAAGAAACAACTTGACTTGTTTGCAATAAGATGCGCCGCGATAGATAGCAAATTTATGAGGATGGCGAAGTTTTAAACTCTGAAGAATTAGACTCGTAAGATAAACCGCGATCGGTTAATAACATGATTAAATCCTCAATGAAAGTTAAGGTTTTAGCTATTTGCTTGATTTCAAATCCCTCCAACAATTTCAATATAGGATTTAGGGTTATCAAACACCATACAGAAAAGTGAGAGATTAAATTGATAGCGATTTGACTTAACTTTTGATCCAGATCTCTTAACTTCTAAGAAATTGTGAAGGAATCATCCTTAAGTTGTTGTTTGCTATATCAATGTGTAGGAGCAAGTTATATCAACTTATGCATTTTGAAGATAAAAATCGGTTGGGAAAATAAGAAATAGGCATCGCGAAAGCCTTTGTACAGGGTTTTCTAATTAACAACTTTAAACACCCGGATTAATTTAGGTCCCAAGCGCGTAGCGTGTGCCGCAAGAAACATAAAATTAAGCATTTAGCACCGTTAAGATAACTAGTTCCCAGCGGTCGACTGGGAACAAGGAAATAGTTAGAATAAGGGTTAATTGCCCGCAAAAATAATGTGGTGAAGTAATAGTACTCCACCACATAGGTTTCGCGAGGTAATCATGGTTCGTAGTAAGTAGCTCTAGCTCCCGCACTTACTGATTTCAGTCCCAACTACGAACCCCTAATAACGATTGATGATTGACGATCCACACCCTCTGGGTGAAAATTGATAATTGTTAACGAATATTACCGATTCCTTGCATACCGGGGACGACAGGGAGTACCCCAGCAAACCTGTCCGTCAGGCATATCTGTCAAAACACTACTGCGAGCGCCAACTACAGCATTCGCTCCAATTGTTACTCCTGGCCCCACAAAGCAATCTGTAGCAACCCAAGCTCCGTTACCAATTGCGACCTTTGCCGTTTTTAAACCGAAGGCTGGATCTTTGATATCATGGCTACCAGTACAGATATAGCTTTTCTGTGAAACTACGCAGTGAGAACCGATGTTAATTTCGTCGATACTATATAAAACGACATCATCACCAATCCAACTGTAATCACCAATAGTCACTTTCCAGGGATAAGTAAAACGAGCGGTAGGTCGAATCAATACACCTTTACCAATGCGTGCGCCGAATAAACGTAACAGAGCGCAACGCATACCGCTCATATTATGAAGAGTAAGGGGAAAGGTAATAGCCTGCACGAACCACCAG
The DNA here is from genome assembly GCA_049649675.1 of Rivularia sp. (in: cyanobacteria). Classification (GTDB taxonomy): domain Bacteria; phylum Cyanobacteriota; class Cyanobacteriia; order Cyanobacteriales; family Nostocaceae; genus Rivularia. The sequence goes on from JBARZF010000333.1 coordinate 2,267, forward strand.
AAAAATATATACCAACCCGCACGTCCTCTGTCAAAGTCAGATTGGTCGTATTTACGTAAGTCTATAAAAGGTTCGGCATTTAATGTTGTGGCAATTGGGCATTGAGCATTGGGCATAAAGCGGAATTTTGGATTTTAGATTTTAGATTTTGGATTGCAGAAGGTAAGTTAGGAGTTAGGAGTTAGGAGTTAAAAGTTAAGAGTTAAAAGTTAAAAGTTAAGAGTTAGGAATTAGGAGTAGTGCTGTCTAAGACTATCGTCTCGCTCCGCTAACGCAGCGTGTCCGCCAGGACATGCATCTTGCTCGCTATTTAACTACCCCCTCTTCCCCCTCTTCCCCATCTCCCCCGAACCCCATCCCCCCATCTCCCCATCAAGTTGCAGACTGACTAACCTTCCCAGGCATCACGGGTTGGGTATTTTTAGAGGCGTTTACGGTATTCAAGCTACCGCCGCAGCTACGCAATTCAAAGAGTTTTACGCCGATTTGATATTCGTATTGACTCAAAAGTCGTCCGTAAATATATCCAGCTTTTCCATCTAGGAAACCGCGCTGAATTATATAGAACAAGATAAAGCGTAAAAGTGGTTTAAATGGTAATCTTACCCAGATTTTCTTTAAGAAACGCTTGCGCTGTACTGCATCACCAAATAGACTTGCGCCGATGGTGCCGTCATCGCCTTTACCGGTTAATAAGTTGTAGTAAACGCGAGCTTCCCAATTGGAATAACGATTGTGTCTGGCTAACCAGTGATAAAGATCGCGGAAGTCTTCGTGAAGCATATCGTTTTTCAGATATCCGACTTTACTAGTTAAAACAACGTGTTCGTGAACTTCGTTATCTCCTGTATTGGGAATATCTTCGGTATTAAGATTTTCGTAGCGACCTTCTTTATGCTTGAATAAACGCAGGTTCCAATCGGGATATTTTCCACCGTGACGAATCCATTTACCTAAGAAAAATACGCGGCGATTCAAATAGTAACCACCGTATTCTGCATTTTCGATGGCTAGAGCAATTTCATCCCATAATTCAGGGGTAATGCGCTCGTCACAATCGACTATCAATACCCATTCATTGCGAAAAGGTAAGTTTTCTAAAGACCAATTTTTCTTTTTAGGCCAGCCTCCATTAAACTCAAACTGTACGACAGTTGCGCCCAAATCTTCAGAAATTTCAATGCTTCTATCGCTACTTTGAGAATCTACAACAAAAACTTCATCCGCTCTGGCGACACTAGCAAGACAAGCAGGTAAATTTGCTTCTTCGTTCTTAGCCGGAATTAAAACGGAAACTGGTATCTTAGAAGACATATAATTATATTTTAGTTATTAGTTATTAGTTGTTAGTTGTTAGTTGTTAGTTGATAGTTGTTAGTTGATAGTTGTCCTGTTAGTAGTTGCCCTGTTGGTAGTTCTTAGTTGTTCAATTAATCAACAACTATCCACTATCCACTATCCACTATCCACTATCCACTATCCACTAACTACTTTTCTTTGATAGAAGTCCCTGAATAGCTGCGTTTAAATAACCTATTTGACCGTAAGCATAAACAAGCTTATCAAAACGTTCTGCTGGGTCGGAATAATGTTGCAATGCTTTATATAAACCGCGTAGAAACCGTTCGCCACCGCGCTGTAATTGCCCCGTACCGGCTTTACCCGCAAGTTGCTCTCGGGAACATTCGCTTATACCTTGCCACCAGCCCCTACTGATAAACCAGGAACGCTTGAGACGTTCTGGAGAGACATTATGAGCTACTAAAGCATCGGGTAGATAGGCTACTTCCCAATCTTTTTCTAGGGCTAATTCTGTCATTTGCAGTTCCTCGTTGGAAAGTAAGTTTTTACCTACTCGTCCGAGATTGGTGTTGAAACCTCCAATATCGTCCAAGAAACTGCGGCGTATCGAATAATTCAAGCCTCTGGGAGTGTCACCTGGGTTTTCGATTTTGACAACGCGATCGCCTAAATCGTAAGCTCCTAAATTACCGGCTAATCCTGGTGATAGCCAACGGGGTGGTACGGTTTGTTCCGGCCACAATAACGTAACTTTACCACCAGCAATTGCTAATTTAGAGTTACTTTGAAAGGCTTCATAGAGAACTTGCAACCAGCCTTCGCTTGCTACAGCGTCATCATCAAGATATGCTAAAACTTCACCGTTAGAAACTTTAGCACCTGTATTTCGAGCTACAGACAATCCAAGTACAGGTTCGTAAATATACTTAAGACGCGAATCGTCTAATCTTTTTTCTACGACTTGCTTGGTATTATCTTTTGACCCATTATCTATGACTACCACTTCAAAGCAGAAGGCAAAATTCTGCGACAAAAGGCTATCTATGGCAGCGCCGAGATAATTATCTCGATTGTGAGTACAGATAATGGCAGAAATTTGCGTGTCTGGCATTTTTATTGCAATTTTAGAAAGAGCCGAATTTGGATTTTATTTACGCTAATTGATTGTAGCTTTATTGCTATTACACAAAGCGCGATCGCTAAAATTCAATATCCGTCTGCACAGAATTTTAACTAAAAATTTTATACATACCAACCGAGTTTTTTCGGATATAAGTTCTAACAAGCTTTAAAACTTTATTTTTGTTGTTTAATATGACCGTGTAGAACTACTAAAGTTTCTGCTAATTGGTTCAAGCGATTTTCTAATTTCTGCTTGCGTTCTAGGTATTGACGTAATTGCTGATAGCGGGCGATCGCCATACTAACCCCTGGAACTTGGTCTGGTGGACAAGGGCGGGACCAAACTTCACCAGAAGCATCCAAACCGCACAAGCGATAGCCAGTACGCGAAGATTCAGATGAGGGCTGTGCTTCTTGCTGGGCGCAAATTTCTTCTACGTAGTCCATCAAGCGATCGACTTCAGCATGACGCAGGGTTGCAGTGCCTTCCGGTTGTGGTTCAATCGTGTGAGATTCCAACCAGCCATTGACAATAGGCCCCTGTAAATAAAGGTCTTGAATTTGTCGTAAAATTTTGTGTAATTCAGTTTGCCAACCAGTCGCAATTTCTTGAATTTCGTGCAAGACATTAGATGCCAAGGCAGGATTAGGAGCATTACGGTGACTGCTAAAGCTAGGAGTTTTGAATTTAGGAAGACTCGGAGCTTTGATGTCCTCATCATGTGCCGGAAAAGTCTGAACTGAGTTATCTTCTTCTGAAAAGTCTTCTACAGCTTCGGCAATGGGAGAATGTTCTATAACCTGTGAAGAAGATGATTTCGTCACACCTTCAGTAGTAGAGTGTGCTTTTTCACTAATGCGAAACGATAAAGATTCTTGAAGAGAACCATTATCCGAGCCATTCTCATCAATAGGATTTGTAACGCGAATGTCCAAATCCTGCAAAGTTTCCTCTATACGCTTTAAACCTGCTTTCATAGAAATATTCGGTGAAAGTTCATGTCTTGGTGTAGTTATACAACGCTCAAACGAGTTAGGGTTAAATTTTAAAGTCTTGCCATTAGTTGCACTAACCCCGATCTGTTGTATTTTTATCTATTAAAAGTTATTTATAACCAAAAATCATACCCTTGGGGTAAAAAATACAGAAATTTAGGGCAACCCTACCTTATTAAAGATACTGAGGAAACGGTTTTGAGTAAAGTTATCCTTGTCACAGGCCCCGCACGCTCTGGAAAAAGCGAATGGGCAGAAGCTTTAGCTAACCAGTCTAATAAAAAAGTGGTTTATATAGCAACAGCACTTTTATCGCCGGACGACAAACAATGGAAGCAACGTATAATACAACATAAAAATCGCCGTCCCCAAACCTGGATCACCTTAGAAGTACCTTTTGAATTATCCGCGACTTTAAGTGATGCCAAACCAAATACCGTCTTATTAGTAGATTCTCTAGGAACTTGGGTCGCAAATCACATCGAAAAAGACGATATTTCCTGGCTTGAAATCGTTGAAGAATTTTTAGAAACAGTACAGCTAGTTGCAGCATCCATGATTTTTGTCGCCGAAGAAACCGGATGGGGAGTAGTACCAGCCTATCCCATCGGTCAAACCTTTCGCGATCGACTCGGTTCATTAACCCGCAAACTAGGTGCGATCGCCCAAACAGCATACTTAGTTACCGGAGGTCATGTGCTTAATCTGAGCGTACTTGGTAGCCGTTTGCCGTCTTGAGGGGGGAGATGGGGAGAGAAGGGGACAAGGGGACAAGGAGAGAAATTTATTCAATTACCAACTACCAATGCCCTATGCCCCATGCCCCATGTCCAGTTCCCAATTCTTAAATGTTTATTCGCAATCCAAAATCCAAAATCTAAAATCTAAAATCCAAAATCTAAATATGGCATCTAAAAAAGAAGTTAAAAAATACCTGGCTTATTGGTTTCAGTTGGGTAAGAAAGTTTTTATAAATAACGGTGCGGCAAGCTTGCAGCCCGGTAAAGTTGTTGATGGCGAAAGCTATAGTGATGAGTTTGAGGAATGCTGGCAGAAGGTTCTCTCATCTAAGTCGGGTGAATGTTACTTAGAAGGAACTCAACAAACTGTTGCTGAATTACTTTCACCTGAGTGGGATATGGCTTCTTGTTCCCGTTGCGATATGCCGGTACCTTTGAAAAATTTAGGTATGCCTTCTTTATTATGTCCTTGTAATGATGTACCAAATTGGCCTAATACCGAACTTCCACCACCACGAGAACCTGTTGAGTCTCAAAATCAATTAACTAAAATTCGCGACAGTCTTTTGTTAAATAAATCATCTGAAGCAACAGATTAATAAGTTTTGTTCATATTTTAAGCCAGCTTAAGTAGGCTTAATTTTTTTTGTGTAATTTCTAAAAAGTGAAGGCAAGAAAGGATAATCAAATCGTTAAGTTAAGTAAACCGAGTTTCTTTAAGGATGTCATCATAGAGAATAAGACGGTAAATTAAATTATAAAAATTACAACATAAGGCTGTGCAGATAACATTTTTAGGGACAAGTTCTGGGGTACCCACAAGGTCGCGCAATGTTTCTAGTGTTGCCCTTAGATTGCCGCAAAGAGCAGAACTATGGTTATTCGACTGTGGTGAAGGTACTCAACATCAGATATTACGGAGTGACTTAAAAATGAGTCAACTCTCCCGAATTTTTGTTACCCATATGCATGGCGACCATATATTTGGCTTGATGGGTTTGCTTGCTAGTTGCGGTTTGGCTGGTAATGTACGTCGCGTTGATATTTATGGGCCGCAAGGGTTAAACGAATATTTGCAAGCCTGTAGGCGTTATTCTCATACCCACTTTTCTTACCCGGTGAAAGTTCATGCTGTTCGTCCGGGGGTAGTTTATGAAGATTCTGAATTCAAAGTTAGCTGTGATATTTTGCATCATAGAATTACGGCTTATGGCTATCGTATAGAAGAAAAAAACCGAGCGGGAAGATTTGATGTAGAAAAAGCCAAAGCCCTAGAAATTCCGGCTGGTAGAATTTATGGTCAACTCAAACGCGGTGAAACGGTAACTTTAAAAGATGGAAGAGTTATCAACGGTGCCGACTTATGCGGCCCTACAGAAATTGGGCGTAAAGTAGTCTATTGTACCGACACGGTTTTCTGTGAAAATGCAGTGGACTTAGCAAAAGATGCCGACGTATTGATTCACGAAGCCACTTTTGCCCATCAAGATTCGCAAATGGCTTTCGATAGACTGCATTCCACATCTACAATGGCAGCGCAAACGGCTTTAGCAGCAGGCGCACGCAACTTAATCATGAGTCATTTTAGCCCCCGTTACGCCCCAGGAAACGCCATTGAACTAAAAGACTTACTTGAAGAAGGGCAAGCAATTTTCCCCAACACCAAAATGGCTTATGATTTCATGACCTATGAAGTACCGAGAAGACGGGAATCAGTGAACAGTTAACAGTTAACAGTGAGCAGTTAGGAGTAAGTAAGGTTAAAGGTTAAAGGTTAAAGGTCAAAGGTCAAAGGTTAAAGGTTAAAGGTTAAATTCTCTTTGTCCCCTTGTCTCCCCCTCTCCCCATCTCCCATCCCCTTTCGAGAAAACTTTATACTTGGAATAGAACAATTTCTAAAAAAAGGAGGGTCGAGAAATGGCTCCCAATCCCGCTATCATGCAAGCTGTGGAAAAGTTGAATTATCGGGTAACTGTTGGTGATGTGGCTACCCAGGCTGGATTAAATATCGAAATGGCTAATCAGGGGTTATTGGCGCTTGCAACTGATGCTGGGGGACATTTGCAAGTTGCAGATACAGGTGACATCGTTTACCTTTTTCCACGTAATTTTCGTAATGTATTAAAAAATAAATATTTTAAATTACAGTTACAGGAATGGTGGAATAAGGTCAGTTCGGTTTTATTTTATCTAATTAGGATATCTTTTGGAGTTGTCTTAATTCTTTCTATTGCCTTAATTTCTATCGCTATTACTATGATTCTTACTTCTTTATCCGACCGCGATGATAATGGAGGTGGTAATTTTGGCGGTGGTATAGGGTTTTTCTATATTCCTGATTTATTTTGGTTATTTAGTCCAAATTATAATACTGGGTATCGAAGTCACGGAAGCGGACGACGACAACGGGAAAAGAGCGAGTTAAATTTTTTGGAAGCTGTATTTTCGTTTTTGTTTGGCGATGGAAATCCTAATGCAAATCTGGAAGAACGCCGCTGGCAAGAAATTGCAACTGTAATTCGTAATAACGACGGTGCGATTGTCGCCGAACAAATTACACCTTATTTGGATAATATTGGCGAGACATATCAACAAGAATACGAAGATTATATGCTGCCGGTTCTGACCAAATTTAACGGCAAACCAGCGGTGAGTCCTGAAGGTGAAATTGTCTATTCTTTTCCGGAATTACAGGTAACTGCTAAACAAAAAAATTCCTTATCAATTCCGGCTTTTCTCAGAGAATTTTCTTGGCGCTTTAGTAAAGCAACTTCCTCACAAGTAATGTTGAGCGCTGGATTAGGAGGAGTAAATTTAATCGGCGCTTTGATGTTGGGAAGTTTATTACGAGATGGTACTGTAGCTAGTCAAATTGGAGGGCTGGTTGCTTTTGCACAAGGAATTTACGGGTTGCTGCTAGCTTACGGTATAGGCTTTCTGGTAATACCTTTAATACGGTACTTCTGGATACAATGGCGCAACGAAAAAATTAGCGATCGCAATCGTCAGCGTCAATCACGAGCAAAGCTGATAGCCAGTGCGGATGAAAAGTTACAGCAAAAAATCAACTTTGCCCATCAGTTTGCAACAAACACAGTTATCGACAAAGACAACTTAGCTTACTCCACGGAAACCACGATTATCGAGCAAGAAATAGAAAATTCCGCAAAACTCGACGCAGAATGGCAGAAACGGCTTGAGGAAGGCAACAATAAACAATGAACAATTATCAATGAACAATTATCAGTTACTAATTGTTCATTGATAATTGATAATTGATTTATTTCACTTGAATCGGCGCTAAAGCTACATTTTGGTAGTAATGATTCAAAATTTGTAGGTGGTTGTAGCCTTGAGAAGCTAAATACCATGCGCCGTATTGACTCATTCCTAAACCATGTCCCCAACCACGTCCTTGTAATACGAATGAACCATTTTCACCTTTACTGACGACGAAGCGGGTACTGTTGAGCTTGAGCGCGGTACGAACTTGCTCTAACTTTAACTCTTTGGTACCTTTTTCACCGATAATCTCCAATTTTTTAACGCTGTTGTAAGGCGAAAGTTCTACGGTTTTAATTTCCTTGACATCACCGACTTCGGGAAATCTTTTACCTATCTCTACAGATGAAAAACTTTTCTGCCATTGGCATCTAGGGGCAATTTTAGCAAGGTTGGGGGTATTCATGTCGAAGTCTGGAACTCCACGCAGGTAAGCTAATTTGTTGCCCCATACGTCTTCCACGTTTTCGGTATGTCCGCCAGAACAAGCATGAAATACTGATTCAATAATTTGATTGTTATGGGTTAATACTTGTCCTGATGTTGCGTCTACTGCGGCGTAAATTGCCGGATGTTCCCTAGCAACTCCTGAGTAAATCTGCCATTTATCGGGGGTTGCTCCAACATCATATAAAGGATTAGATTGCTGTTTCTGTCTTCTGTAAAGGGCATAACTACGAGCAGCTATGGCTTGAGCTTTGAGGGCTTCGGGATGCCATCT
>JBARZF010000334.1:0-9753 GCA_049649675.1 Rivularia sp. (in: cyanobacteria)
GTAGTTGAGTGATTTGGGAAATGGGGCATTGGGATTGTAGGGTGTGTTGTCGCAGAGAGCAACGCACCATAAAATTGCTAAATATAATTTTTGCCTTACAAAATTTATAAAAAATTACGATTTATTCAGAGGATGTTTTAAAAGTATTTGGCGCTTTATTACTGCTACTAAATAGGTATGCCTTCATTATTAGTGTCATTGCGTTAGCATAGCGTGTCCGTTAGGCCATGCGCCAGCGTTAGCGCAGCATCTCCCGGAAGGAGATAGCAATCCCAGAATCTTGCGGTTGCTTCATTTCACTACTTTTCGGGACATCTTAGATGAACATTTAACTTGCAATGACAAATGTACGATCTCTCTTTATCTCTTTTCTCTGCGCCCTTTGTGTCTCTGCGGTTTTTCAATCGGTAATCTTCTGCCGGGAAGGGAGTAGCTGCTTGGCTACTTGTACACTAACCTCTAGATTTTTCTACCAGAGGTTAGTGCAACTTAGGGTATTATGCTATGGACAGATGCTTAGACGAACTATTTTTCAACTGCCGATTTAAATGCTCAGCATAAGCATCAAGTTGTGAAGTTGTCATTGCTTTTAGAACACGCTGATTAGCAGAGGGAATTTTAAGCTGCTCAATCAACCGCATAATGTCTTGCATCAAATAACCACGTCTCTCATCATCTCGTTTTGCCTGATTGTATTGGTCTTCTATGTTGACTAAAGCAAGAGCAACTTCCAGATATTTAGTTTTCTCAGGCAGAGAATCAGGAAGAGGGGTAACAGTTTGTACTAGATTAACTGTCCATGAGCTATCATAATTAGATGTAGTTTTCATTTTTCGTTTCTTCTATTTAAGTACGACTTTGGAAATTTTACTTACGAGCAATTTGATTAAATGAAGTTAATAGCTTGTCTTAAAAGCTATCAAAAAGGTTAATTGAAACTAAGGGCATTCCAATGGAGTTGGAGTGCCCTTTCTATTCTGTACAAATGCTAATCTAAATTATAACAAATAGCAATAAGCATTTTTACTTATTGCTATTTGTTCTTTTATAAAGGACTATACAGCTACAGATGTATACTGAAACTATGAAGTAACTTATGGTAAGTAAAAAAGATATTGAGCAACGTCTACAAGAATTAGATTGGACGCTTTACAGGCTGGCAAAGGAATTCGCTGAACTTCGTGCTAATCGTGCAGGGGAAAAAGAAGCCCCTCCTGCATCGCGCTATCACACCTCCCTTGGTAAAGCTATAGATAATCCAGGCACGTCTAAATTAGAAACTATTAAAGATATAGTTCAAGTTCTCAACGGTGAGCTAACTATTTTATGGGAAGCAGAAAAAGTAGTTACTATCCGTTTAGAGAAAGAAACCTTAGAAGCTTTAAAGGTGAGAGCCGAAAATGATGGAAAGACTATTAATCAAACAGCTAAGCAACTCTTGTTGCAAGCAATGTCAGGATTTTCCACGCAGAAATCGAAACAACTTAATTTAGTTATGGCTGAAGAAGCCAAGATTTATCGCTCCTTTCATCCCATTATTGCATCTGCTTACTCTGCTGTAGATCAATGGTTGTCAGAAATTCCAGAAGCACAAGGATACAAAGAACTTGATTACTCAAAAGATATTTCACACTCATTAGATAAAGCAGATTTAAAAAGTAAAGCATTTCAGTATTATGCTCTCTTTGCTGGGAACTACTTTCAAGCAATTCATATTTTAGATAATGTTATTCATTCAACTAGGTTACTTCATAGCATTAAATATCAGCCACGCATTTACTTAGTAGATGTTGGTTGTGCTATGGGTGCTGCTACGGCAGCTTTTATTGAAAAGATTTTAACTTTGCCAAAAGAGGAAGTTCAATCAAAAACAATAGAAATTATCTGTGTAGGTATAGAACAAAATATTTATAGCTATGCCATTTATAAAAAGTTAATGCAGGAACTTCAAAAGAAGATTCAAGCATTCAACATCAACTTAGATTTCAGAGGTATTAATGAGCCTCTTTCACAAGCAATTTTGACTACAATTAGTCATTTACAAAACAAGCTAAATGATAAAGGTACTTCTGCTAAAGTCCTATCGAATCTTTTTGTAACTCAGCTTGATATTGCTTCATCTATTGGTAAATATGACGTTCAGAAAAGAGAAAGAGATAAAAAGCTCAAAGCTTTAGGATTAGAATCAGAAAATGAGACAGAAATAGAAAAAGATTTTTGGCAAGATGAAGCACTTTCCTTAAAAAGGTTATTGGAGGAAGTACCAATTGAAAAATTACATTTGATGACAATAGGAACAAAAAATTTAGAAAAATCTCTTCAAGACATAATTCAAGTTAGTGATATTAATGAAGGAATCAATGCTATACACAAATCTGTTGACAAAATCATTGGTAAAACCCATAAAATTTCTTCTGTTATTGAAGGTAAACAAGTAGTTTATTTTGAAAATCCCGTAAATAGTTATTGGCAAGATCAACATATCTTAAATCATACCGCTCAATTTAATGGTATTTGTCAAACAATAAAGAATCGCGAACTTGAAGAAGACAATGAATGGAATAAATTGATAAGTCTAGAAAATATAGAGTTAGCATGGGTGAAAGCAAGAAATAATGTATTTAACGAATCTTTTTATGATGAAGTAGAAATACGCTTATTTGAAAGCAATCTTGATGAAAACTTACAAACTCTTGTTGATAACTTAGTTGACAAGTTATACTCGGACAATTTTTTTCCTTCTAATCAAGATATTGATTATAAATTTGTTAAAGGTAGGGCAAAGGGTCGTCCAAAGCAGCTAACTCGTTTAGAAGAAGAGATATTAGCTATTGCTATTTTGCAAACTATTGGGCAGAAAAATAACTTTGAATTTAATTCATATAAACTTAAATTAGAGCAAACAGAAGATTTATATGAGGATTATTTTCCTAAGTATAAACAGTTTTTAAAGGCATCACGACAAAGTGCTAATCGTTTTCAAGATGGTGCTGCTTTAAGAACAGATATACAATCATATTATGTCACAGTTATTCAAGAACAGTTAATTGATATTACTGAAAGAGAATTACAAATTAGTAGTATACGGATTCAGTGGTTACTCACTAAACTTCTCAAACAAAACTTGAATAATGGACATCAAGACGGAATAGGACTTAAACAAGGAACTCTGACATCAGGTTTTTATGCCAATTTATATTTAAAAGCTGTTGATGATTATTTTAATGACAAGGAGCGGAAAAATAAAATACAGTACCACCGTTATGTTGATGATATTATTGCAGTTTCTCGACACGTTAGTTATATCCAAGAATTTGAAACACAATTAAAAATAAAGCTTGAAGAACTAGGACTTAAACTTAATAAATACAAAACTGAACATTATGATAATATCTCAGATTTTTTGCCCAGCACAGAACTAGATACTTATCTAGATAAATTAAATGAAGAATTTAATAAAACACTTTATCCTTTATGGATAATGGATTACGATTACCGCACTCAGTTTGAATTAGCTAATAGTAGTTATGATGAACAATCATGGTGGAAGTTAATCAGAATTTATCAGCATTGTTTATATTCATTGGGAATTTATGTCACAGAAATACGTTTAAGCCGCAAAATTCATCAAAAATTAGTTGTACAAAATTTAGATCGTAAAAAGCAGTTAAAATTAGCATCTTTCCCTAACGAACGTAACTTTATCATTATTTCAAAATGGAGTACTCAGTTTCAAGAACTGAATGATCCTTGGATCGATCGCAAAAATGAGATAAAGTCTAAAGTCGTTAATCTTTTTCAAGACAGTTTAAAAGGATTACTACAAACTTCAGTATCTATTAAGATTAAAGCTGATTCTATCAATGAAAAAGAAAGACGAGAATTAAATATAAAGCAGAGAAAGTTACAAACTCGAATTAGATCATCTGTAAATAAATTATTAATATTAGGTTTCGATCAAGTTTGGCAGGAAATTGTGAACCTAATTTGCGACCATAATTTATTTGTTATTCGTAATTTACTAGATGTTATTGTTGGTTTAGCTTCTCAAGGATATACAGATGCAATTAAGCAGTTGTGGGAACAATATCAAAATAGCGAAGTTGCAATGGAAGAATCAAGTGAATATATGCGTGCTATTCTTCTCGAAGCATTTCGCTTTCTTCCAATACTTGAATTAGCTGATTGGCTATTAATATTTGACTGTTCAACAGCAGCTAAGTCTGATATTGAAAAACTTAAAGCCACAGAAACTTGGTTATATTTAGGTAATCTTGCCAAGCCATTTATACAACCCGAACATTTTCAAAATATTGCCAATGCGTTAAAAAGTGTGCCTGCTCCATTTACTCGGCTCAAGAAAAATTACATATTGATTCTAGGAATGTACAATTACGACTTACCAGACAATATTCCATTTTCAGATGAAGAGAAAAACGATTATTTAATTCAAGATGCTTTGAAACTTGCAGAATCAGGAAAAGTGTCAGAAATCTTCACAGAAATTGAACCAGCAAGAGTTAGACAATATTATAATCAAAAACGAAAATCAGTTAATAAAGATAAACATTACTCAGTGTAAAAAAGCAAAATAGTTAAATATTTAACCTCAAATTACAACATTCCTGACTTTTTATTAAGTCGGGAATTTGAGTGTTAATTCTTCTCTCCCAAATCAAACCGAACTCGTCGATACAGTTTCTCTACCGGAATCGAAATTCCCACGCTTTCCAAATTCAAAGTATCACCTTCTCCATAGGTATGTAAAACCCATAAACCTTCATCATTTTTACGAAAGCATTCCACAGAAATTTCATCGGATTCAATTAAAACGTATTCTTTTAAAGTATTTGATTGACGATAGCGAGTGAACTTTTTACCTCTATCAAAAGCTGCTGTTGACGGGGAAAGTACTTCGACAATTAAACAAGGATATAGAACCATATCAATTGCTTGTTTGTCCCTTTCATCGCAAGTTACCATCACATCAGGATAATGATAAGATTTTGATGTTATCTTAAACTTTACTTCACAAGCATAAATTCCCCATCCTTTATCAACTAAAAAATTATCTAATTCAATATATAAGTTAAAACAAATACGATTATGTATTTTTGTTTTCCCCGTTCTTAATAGTACTTCTCCGTCAATGTATTCATAACGAAGTTCTTGAGTTTTTTCCCATTCGAGGTATTCATGGGGACTCATATATTGAAATTGAGGATTAGCAACCATTGATTATTTTTAGGTAATGGTACGGCTTATATCCATTTTACACATGAATGCAATTACCAATTACCTATCTACTAATTATCAATTACCTATCTACTAATCAAACAAGCTTCTTCTAATTCAATTAATAAATCTTTTTCAATTGGTTTAGTAGAAAGAATATCGTGTTTTAAATCTCCCCATTTTTTACCAGAACTAGTTTTATATAAACTAATAATTTCAGGAATTTGCGAAGACACCATGACTCGTGCGGATTGCAGTTGTTCTAATAGTCTGGCTTTACGATAGTGGTGCGATTTTTGTAATCCCTCTTCTAACTGTGATGCGATTTCTTGGGGATTATGTTTCGCGTTGTCAAGTAATAATAGATAATGCTCTTGGGGATGTTTTACGGGTACTAAAGTTTTAAAACAGCTTTCTTCTAAAGGCAAACTTTTTAAGACATCGCGAACAAATTCGGAATGTAATTTTTCACCAACTAAATCGCTTACTTCTTTTTGTCTTCCTATAAATTCCAAACAAGGTGTATTTAGGTATGAATGGGTAAAACGTACTCTATCTCCGATACGATAGCGATAGAATCCACCTTTTTGAGAAATAATCATTTCATAGGTGTTTCCCTGTTTTAATTGGTATAGCTGAAACACAAACCCGCTTTCATCTAGAAATTCAAAAAACACTTCATTCAGTACGGGTACGCATCCTTTTGCAGGAATTAAGGGAATAGTCATTGGTGCTTCTGTAGCGAGAAGTCCTTTTCCTTGTACCAAAACATTAGGGAATAAAGAACGTAAAAAATCAGCACCATCAGCAGCGTTGGCGCTATCCCAACAGGATATTAGTTTAAGTTCGCTCCATAACAAATGCCAAGGAATTTTATCACAATTATTTTTCCGGAATAGTTCGCTTAATTTAGGATTTGCAGATATTTGTTTGAATAAATGAGGTTGCAACAGCATTAAACGCCGTTTTGTTGACATCTTATCTTTCAATTCTAAAGCTAATTGTTTGCGATTATTTTGAATATAATCAAGGATAACTTTGAGAAAAGTTGGACTCCAAATCGAGATTATTTCTAATTTTTCCGATTTTAAAAGCGTTTTAGCTAATTGATGTTTAAATTTTTCTGCATCGCGCAATTTGTTTAATCCAGGTGGAGAAACTAGAAAATTACTCATCAAAAACTTCAACCAACCATCTAAATATTCTGAATCATCTTGTAAGGATTGAAAGTTAGAATTATTTTTGAATTGTTCTTGCTGATTTTCTCCTAATTGCGGGGAAATACAAAAATAAATTTTTCCAGTGTTAAATTTGGGGCCGTTTTTTATCAGATCGTGCGCCCATATACAAAACATTTCATTGAAAGAGCGTCGCAAAGATTTAGTATAGGGAATTAATTTAGCTGCACCGCGACTACCAGAAGTTTTTTCATAAAAATTGACTTTTTCCGCTGTAAGTAACTGGGTTTTATCTTCGTGCTGTGTATGAATCCAATTCTCAATATTATGGTATTCGATTATAGGAATGCGATGCCAATCATCAATTGTTTTGACGCGCAAATATCTTCCATAGTCGCTTTTAATCAAGCTTTTTAATATTTGATTCTGGACTTTTTCCTGTGCAGCTTGGGGATTTTCTAAAGCCCGATAAAAATTATGGCTTGTGGATTCGATTAGTTTACTAAAAAGTTTGATGAGTAAGTTCATAGTAGGATAACAAGATCAAAATTTGTATTTATATAAAAAAAATAATTCTCGTAATATTTTAGACTAAGCTGATGTACAGCTAAATTGTATAATGCAAAAAATTGAACACATTGTAGTGCGAGCATCTTGCTCGCTAGTGCTATACAAATTAAGTGCGTAACAGCTTAAAATCTGTATTCAACTACGATACAATTAGCGGATTTTCTAATTGATTATTATCTTGATGGCAGTCTTTTTCGACCACCGTATTTGGATATAAACAGCTATTTGCAGGCACAAAAGTTTGGTCTTTAACTATTACGCCGGGAGTAAGTTTAGAACCCGCTCCGATAAAAACATCGCTCCCAATTTTTACCTTTTTTACATACAGCATCAAATCTTGTTTTTTAGGTTTAACGACATGGGGAAAAATACCGCAGCTTTGACCAAAAAGTACGCGATCGCCTATTTCAATTAAGGATCGATCGCCTATTTCTAATGTGGGAGTCCAGTATACATTTTTACCAACTTTTGCCCCCCATAGTCGCAACCACAGCGAAAATGCACCGGGAATCAGACGCAATGCCGATTCTAAAAAGCTAAAAGTCACATATATTAACTGTATTTGGTGACTTCCCCACCAAGGAGAATATTCTTTTCCCCCCAGATAACTAATTCCTTCTTTAATCGGGTAAAAATAGTCATGTATTTTATGGATTAATAATGGCAATCCATAGAAGGAGAATAACAAAGCAGCAACGCTTAAAATTCCAGGTGAATAACAAACCCATAAGAAAGAAATAAATCCTAGAAGCATGACAGCAGCAGGAAAAAAGGAAAGTATAGTGCTTGTTATAGTCATGGGTTTAGATATATGTAGGGAGTAGGCATTAGTAATAAGGGTTATATAGGTTTATTTGTTTTTGCCAAATTACTTAGTCATTTTGAAATGCGATGTAATTTAATAATTTCCACGATATATAGTTTGTTAAGCACTATAGTTATTCCAAATAGAAAATAATACGTAGTGCGAGCATCTTGCTCGCTCGATACTCGTACTACGGAAATGAATTGGTACAACTATAATACCAATTGCTTTTAAAACACGTGTAAATCCGGATATAGGTAGCTCAATCTACAATCTCTTTAAATTTTATGCCTGTAATATGAAGTAAAAAGAGTACAACTAGAAGTAGTTGGGATGATGTGTTATTACGTAAATATTTGGATATTCATCGCAATTTTATATTCCCTACTGTTACGCTATTACGAACTCTACTATCTATACTACTCAAAACGGCAAGAATAATTTTTTCGTCAAAGATAGATAATTATTAATCCCTAACGAATCTGGCAGACAATCGGATTGATAGTAAGTCCCATGTATTTTATCCCAAAGCTTCAAGTTTGCTCCGTAGTTTCCTCGATCGCAATTGCTGGAATGATGCCAAGCATGATCTTGAGGTAAAATTAACCACGGTGATAAACAATAATATAACCATGAATTTACTCTTGGCGTAAAGTTACTGTGTCGCCATAAATCCAAAGCCGAACTTAAACTGATGCCTAAAATATACCAGTAAGGTTCTTGCAGCAAATACAGGAATAAAGAGTGAATCCATAGATAAACAATAAAGAAGCTTGTCCATAAAGTATTACGAGAAGTTCCCAACACGTCCATTTCTGTGACAGTATGATGCACTTGATGCATAAACCATAGTTTCCGAGTGTGAAATAGACGATGATTCCAGTAATAGAGATAATCTACAAAGACAAAACTTAGCGAGAAAGCTACGATAGGATAAAGATTTATTGAAGCACGAGTATGTGGTAGCAGCAACTGGTAAAGTTGAAAAACTACAGTAATTTGTAAAAGTGGGATTACAATTCCTTGAAAAAATAAGCCAATACCGTCTAATAACCAATCTTCACGACTCTTTTTTCGCCATAGAAAGGGTTGTTTGCTATTTGTAACGGTTAATGCTAGAAGAATTACGAATGTAAAGAAAACTAACATATTGATAAATCAGTTGTAATTTATACGATTTCAGGATTATATAATCGCTATACTTTAACTCAGGTTCTACCTGGGAATTTTTTGGAAGTGGCTGAGCCACTTCTTTTTTTGTTTGTACTCTACTTAAACCCAGAATTTTACCTCTACCGATTTATCCGGAAGTTGCCTTGGATCTTTTCCTGCTAAAATGCCATCGCGAATTGATTCGACGAAAATATGGATGGTGTCGGCGGGAGTATTCGCAAATTGGGTTCCATACTTTTCGATTACTTGCCACTGAGTCTTTAAAGCTTGAATATCTTGCCCGATAATATGCTGTGTAGTCCAGTGTACGAGGGGCTTTGCCAGTTTAGTCCATATGCCATAGTTATAGGTTACATAGGTATAAACCAAAGTCGAATCTTCTGTTTCTGGAATGCATTGGCTGGTGATGAAAAGTCTTCTGTTAGGGGATATATCGTATTCAACGCTGGTGACATTCGGCATATGAAAGCTATCGATATGGCGAATTTTATAACCTTTACGATTAAGAAATTTTGCAAACCAGCCTAGATTACTGGTTTCGTTACGATATTCTGCAAACACGCTACCATTGCGTCTTTCTACAGTCATTTCTAGCTGTTGTTTGCTGGGCTTGCGAAAAATTCCAGGATGCACCGAAGCGGTATGAGGAACATCAATAAAATTTTCCGCACAATTGGTGACGTTATTACGAAAGCGATTGATAACTTTTACGGTTTCCCATCCCGGCTGTTGGTACTTAGGCATTTTGAAAGGTGCAAATTCCTCCACAGGTGACGACAAGCGCACATAAAC
>JBARZF010000335.1:0-9501 GCA_049649675.1 Rivularia sp. (in: cyanobacteria)
AAAATCTTTATTGGATAAAACTAATGGTTCAACTCACACAGTCTACTCAAACTACAACTAACCCAGGACGTTTAACAGTTGAAACTGTAGAAATTGCTCCTGAAACTACTGCTATTCGCTGTCTTGATTGGGACAGAGAACGTTTTGATATTGAGTTTGGTTTGCAGAATGGCACAACTTATAATTCTTTCTTAATTCAAGGTGAAAAAGTTGCTTTAGTTGATACTTCTCACGGCAAGTTTGAGGAGTTATATCTGGAAGTAATTACGGGATTAATTGACGTAAGTACAATAGATTATTTGATTATTAGTCATACCGAACCAGATCATAGTGGCTTGGTTAAAAATATTTTACAATTAGCTCCTTCTATAACTGTTGTCGGTGCTAAAGTAGCGATTCAATTTTTAGAAAACATGGTTCACCAGCCTTTTGAATCAATGGTGGTGAAAAGCGGACAGAAGTTAGATTTGGGTAACGGACACGAGTTAGAATTTGTTTCTGCACCTAACTTACATTGGCCGGATACAATCTTTACTTACGACCATAAAACCAGCACTCTTTATACCTGTGATGTATTTGGAATGCATTACTGTGACGATCGCACTTACGATGAAAATTTTACGGGATTAGAAGAGGATTTTAAATACTACTATGACTGTCTCATGGGACCGAATGCGCGTTCCGTTTTGTCGGCTTTAAAGCGAATTGATAAATTAGAAATTGGAACGGTGGCAACGGGACATGGGCCTTTATTACAACACCATATTTCGGAATGGATTGAACGCTATAAAAATTGGAGTTTAGAGCAAGCCAAAAAAGAAAAATTAGTAGCTTTGTTTTACGTTGAAGATTACGGTTACAGTGAAGAATTAGTCAGAGCCGTAGCACATGGCAGTGCAAGGACAGATGTAGCGGTAGAATTAGTAGATATTAATAATATCGAGCTTCAAGAAGTCCGAGAAATAGTTTCACAAGCGGCTGGTTTAGTAATTGGAATGCCTCCCCAATCTTCATCTGTAGCTCAAGCAGCTTTAAATACTATCTTGGCAGCAGTTCACAATAAGCAATCAATTGGTTTATTAGAGTCGGGAGGAGGAGAAGATGAACCCATTTACCCCTTACGCAATAAGTTTCAAGAGTTGGGATTAACCGAAGCCTTTTCCCCAATATTAGTTAAGGAAGCACCCAGCAAAGCAATAGAACAACTTTGCGATGAAGCGGGAACGGATTTAGGACAATGGTTGAATCGCGATCGCACTATTAAACAAATCAAAGCCATTGACAACGAGCTAGAAAAATCGTTAGGAAGAATTAGCACCGGACTTTATATTATCACCGCCAAAAAAGGAGAAGTTCAAAGTGCAATGTTGGCTTCTTGGGTGACACAAGCGAGTGTTAATCCATTAGGAGTTGCGATCGCAGTAGCTAAAGACAGAGCAATTGAATCAATAATGCATGTCGGCGATAGCTTTGTTTTAAACGTCTTAGAAGAAGGTAAATATCAAGGATTAATGAAACATTTCCTCAAACGTTTTGCTCCTGGTGCAGATCGTTTTGCGGGAGTCAAAACATATCCTGCTGCCACCAACGAATCCCCGATTTTAGCCGAAGCCCTAGCTTACATGGAATGCGAAATCACCACCCGCATGGATTGTGGAGATCATTGGGTAATTTACAGCACCATCCACACCGGAAGAGTTGCCCAAGTAAATGCCTTAACCGCCGTGCATCACCGCAAAATGGGCAATCATTATTAAACAGTTAACAGTTAACAGTTAACAGTGAACAGTTAGGAGGCGCGGAGGCGCGGAGTTAAAAAGATAAATCTCCCCCTGTCTCCTTGTCCCCTCCGAACCCCATCTACCCCCTCTTCCCCCTCTTCCCATCTTCCCATCTCCCTATGCATAATCCCGCTGAAAATACCCCAAATTCCATGTATAACATCAATCGGGAGCGCGTTGTCAAAAGTTTAGAATTTATCCAAGACGCAATCGTAATTTGCTTGTGTATCGGTTTATTTAGCTTCATGGTGCTTGAGGTGAGAGATATGTTTCTTTCCTTGCTTCCACCTTTAGAGTCTCAAGCTGTTACTGCCGATATTCTGTTTTTGCTGATTTTAGTTGAGTTATTCCGACTGCTGATTATTTACTTGCAGGAACATCGAGTCTCAATTGGGGTAGCTGTTGAAGTTTCTATAGTTTCCGCATTGCGAGAAATTATCGTTCAGGGTGTACTAGAACTAAGTTGGACTCAAGTTTTAGCAACTTGTGGCTTTTTATTAGTTCTAGGAATACTATTAGTTCTCCGAGTTTGGCTACCCCCGACATTTGATGGCATCGATCCCGAACAAGCAATAACTGAACGCTATAAGAATCGACAAGTTAAATCGGAATTGTTAGAAACAAATGGACGTTAACAGTGAGCAGTGAGCAGTTAACAGTTAACAGTGAAGAATTAGGAGTTAATAATTAAGAATTTTCTCCCCCTCTCCCCCTCTCCCCAATCCCCAATCCAAAATCTAAAATCTAAAATTTAAAATTGATTATGACTACTACCACAACCACAAACCGTAAAAGAGATGTCCAAGTTGCTGAAATTGGACAAGATACAATGATTTTGCGATCGCGAACTTGGGATCGATTAAAGTTTGAGGTTGAATATTCCCGTCAAAAGGGAACTACAGCAAATTCTTATTTAATTCAAGCCGATAAAAAGGCTTTAATCGATCCTCCTGGTGAATCTTTTACCGAAATTTATCTCCAGGAATTAAAGCAACATCTAGATTTAACTACTTTAGATTACATTATTCTCGGTCACGTCAACCCCAACCGCAGAGCGACTCTCGAAGCATTGCTCCCAATCGCTCCCAACGCCACTTTAATTTGTTCTCGCCCTGCTGCGAATGCCCTCAAAGCGGCTTGCCCTGAGTGGGAATCGCGCATTCAAACTGTGCGGGATGATACTTTAGATTTAGGAAAGGGACATCATTTAACATTTGCTAGCGTACCAACTCCCCGTTGGGCTGATGGACTTTGTACTTTTGATGCTGCGACAAAAATTCTTTATACAGATAAATTCTTTGGCGCTCATATCTGCGAAGATACTTTATTTGATAAAGACTGGAAAGGTTTAGATGCGGAACGTCGTTACTATTTTGACTGTCTCCACGCACCCCAAGCCAAACAAGTTGAAGCTGCTTTAGAAAAGATTGCGGTTTTCCCAGCAAAAACCTACGCTCCCGGTCATGGCCCAATTGTTAATTACAGCCTCAGTAGATTTACTTACGATTACCATCAATGGTGTCAGAGTCAAAAATCTCAAGAGTTGAGCGTTGCTTTGCTTTATGCTTCTGCTTATGGAAATACAGCAGTTTTAGCAGGGGCGATCGCCAATGGTTTAGTTGAAAATGGAGTGAATGTAGAATCAATTAATTGCGAACTAGCAGATACTGACGAGATTACCCGCATTGTAGAAGCTTGCGATGGCTTGATTATTGGTTCACCGACATTAGGTGGCCATGCACCGACTCAAATTCAAACCGCTTTAGGAATAATTTTGTCAACAGCAGCTAAAACCAAATTAGCAGGAGTATTTGGTTCCTACGGTTGGAGTGGAGAAGCGGTTGATTTAATAGAAAACAAATTTAAAGATGCCAATTATCGTTTAGGATTTGAATCAATTCGAGTTCGTTTTGCTCCTACACCGGAAATTCTCCAGGAATGTCAAGAAGCTGGTGCATTATTTGCCGAAAACTTGAAAAAAGACAAGAAACTGCGTACACCGCGTCAAATTGTTACAGAAGCCCATGTAGATCGTACCGAACAAGCAGTAGGGCGGATTGTGGGTTCCTTGTGTGTAGTAACAACTCGCGACGGAGACACCCACAAAGGTGTTTTAACTTCTTGGGTATCTCAAGCCAGCTTTAACCCACCGGGAATAATGATTGCTATTGCTGACGAACAGAATGCAGATTTGATATGTCATCTAGGTGATAAATTTGTACTGAATATCCTCAAAGAAGGCAGAAATGTCCGCCGTTATTTTTCTCGTCATAGTACATTAGGAGATAATCCGTTCGTCAATCTTTCCACTAAAACCGCTGAGAATGGTTGTCTCATACTCACCGAAGCATTATCTTACTTAGAATGCACCGTCCAAAATCAAATCAAATGCGGTGAAAGATGGTTAATTTATGCCGTAGTAGATAACGGCGAAGTCTTTGAAAATGAAGGTTTAACTGCGCTCGAACACCGTAAATCGGGCAGTCATATATAATTTTTGAAAACCGATTTTCTCGTTACGCTCGGCTCTGCCCGATTTTCTCGTTTTTCTCGTTTTTCTCGTTTTTCTCGTTACGCTCGGCTCTGCCTGGTAACGCATTTCTGAAAGCTCTGCCTTCCTATGTGGAGGCAGAGCCTCGCCCTCGGCATTCCCAGCCGGAGACTGGGAACGAGGGAGCCGGAGACTGGGAACGAGGAATAACCACTTTACTAGAAATGCCTTTTATTTAATAATCCATTTTTGCCAATCAACATTATTTTCTTCACATGGTTGATATAATTCCGGTTTACCAGATGCAAGCACCTCAGCAATGATTTGCATGGATTTAGTTTTACTCGGCGTAGAAAACTCAGAATTAGGATTATAGACATCGGGATGATGCCAATTATCTAGTTGAATAATTTGAGATAATTCAGCCGGTACTATTTCTCTAAATTCTGTTTGGGTGGCTAAAATCTTTTCCCGATATTTGTTTACAAGATGAATCATCAAGTCAAAATCAATATAATCTGATAAATGAGGATTTCTTTCAATTTCACTTGAATTAATCGTAAATTGTTCCTCTCGAATCATTACTGATATAGATTCAGGAATTTCTTCATCATCTTCCTCTAATTCACCCGATGGATACTTAACCGGAAAATAAGTAACGAAAGGTTCGTTTATTAAGACACGGCTTCCAAATGCAGAAATCATCAGCACTGGTTCAACGCCATTTAAACCATACCAACTAAGCACTTGTTCTATCGTCAAAGCCCAATCTTTATCGTTCCTGAAGCCAGTTATACGAGCAGTTATCATATCGTAATGAATATTATCAAAGCCAGGAAAATCAAACTTACTGGCAGCTTCATCCAAGCAATTAAGAATATTTTCTGTAGTAATTGTCATATAGTATCAAATAATTTTGACTAATATAGCATTTAGCACCAATAACTACATTAATCTTTCGTGAAGAGTGTTATTCAAAAAGGGAAATCATAATTTGCTCCGCCGATTTACAACTATGATTAATCCCCGTGAAATCTACGATTTAATGTTAGATTATGGCACTACAGATACTAAAATAAAAGAAATTATCATCGGTTTAACTTGGACTTTATGTTTAACTGAAGGTGCGGGTTTATGCATGAGTCCGGGAACAGTTACCCGCACCTTACCTTTTTCGGGAACTTTAGTAAATAAATCAATTTCTGAATTAGCTCCTTGGTTGCGTTCGTGGAATCCTTATCAAGCAACTATCGGAATGGCAGCGATTAATTCTATTATTAATTCTGATTCAAATTTAGCCGATACAGGTACGCTTTTATCTCCCGATAGCTCCGCCAATTTAGCAGTATTTGAGCATTTTTTACCCCAAATTCGTAACAAAAATGTTTGCATAATTGGACGCTATCCGGGATTAAATAAGTATTCCGAAGAAATGCAAATGAAAGTAATAGAATTGAATCCGGGGCCAGAAGATTTTCCCGCACCAGCTTCAGAATTTCTGCTACCAGAAGCCGAATGGGTATTTTTAACTGCAACTTCTATTGCTAATAAAACCTTTCCTCGTTTAGTTGAATTAGCCAAAAATTCTAAATTAGTATTAATGGGGCCAACTCTTCCTTGGTTGCCAGAATTAAAACAAATGGGAATCGATTATTTAGCAGGAATTAAAGTTACTAATTTACCAGCTTTAAGAGAAACAGTTGCCGAAGGTGGTGGTGTAAGAATCTTTGAAACTGGTATTCAATATAGTGTAGTTGAATTGTGAATAATAGTTGTTAGTGGTTAGTGGTTAGTTGATAGTTGTTTCACTGCTCACTGTTCACTGTTCACTGCTCACTGTTCACTGCTCACTGCTCACTGCTCACTGTTCACTGCTCACTGCTCACTGCTCACTGTTCACTGCTCACTGTTCACTGTTCACTGTTTCACAAGGGATATTTACTATGAAGTTGCTTGCATTCTTCTTTTAATATCCCGGATTTAATTTTTATCGAAGCTGGAGATTTGGCGATAATTTCTTCGCATGACATATTTATCATGTTGGGGTTGTAATCATCTTCAAAATCCGAAGCTCCCGCACCGTAGACAATTTCGGAAATACCAGCCCAAAAGCAAGTTGCCGCACACATTGCACATGGCTCGCAGGTAGAATAAAGCGTATATCCCGATTCTAAAGCAGCAGTTTTTAAGCGTTTGGTTAACTTACGCAAAACGTTAACTTCAGCGTGACAAGTTGGATCTGCATCGGATTCTACAGTGTTTCCGGCTCTTTCGACAATTTCATTATCTTTTACAATTACTGCACCGAAAGGAGTTTCGCTTTTCTCAGCTTCGGCGATCGCGATTTGCATTATTTCTTCAGGAGTCATTCAATTTTGGATTTTAGATTTTGGATTTTGGATTAACCCTATATATAGAGCTAAAAGCTTAAAATAATCATACAACCTCTTATCTTTTCTCTACAGATGGATTCGAGGGTTTGTATCGGGCTTATTTTTGGTAATTATTAATTGTTAATTTTTCTCTACTCAGAAAAACAAAATTCCGTTAAATTACGACTATAGAATCATACACCCAATTACCAATTATCAATTACCAATTACCATGATAATAGACAGTTTTCGGGCTAAATTACGCAAGGAAGCGCAAATTTGGCGAGATGAAGGAATAATAGAGGATTCGCAGTACGAACAATTATCCGAAAAATATCAGTTTGATAGTTTGGATAATGTTGCTCAAGACCGCTTTATTTTTATTTTGATTGGTGTCGGCTGTATACTTGTAGGCTTAGGGGCAATTACTTTTGTCGCAGCTAATTGGCAATCATGGTCGCGTGAAGTAAAGTTAATCTTATTATTAAGTCTATTTTTCGCTACAACTATTGTCGGTTTTTTCCTTTGGAGAGAACCCGTTTTTGATAATGCGGGAAGGAGAAGACGACAGCGCAAGCGAATATTCGGACATAGTTTACTGCTTCTAGGAGCTTTACTTTTAGGCGCAAATATGGCGTTTATGGCGCAGACATTCCATATCAGCGGTTCCGATTACGAACTGTATTTATTCTGGGGAATTGGCGTTTTAGTAATGGCTTACGGCTTGCGCTTGGCTTCCTTGGGGGTGTTTGCGTTCGTCTTAATTAATATTGGATACTGGACGGGAAGATGGGAATTATGGAGTAGTTTTAATGAATTGTCTTTGACGCAACTGATGATACAATATATGCCGATTCTTCTGTTGGGATTGTTTGTTCCTTTGGCATATATCTGTAAGTCGCGATGGATTTTCGCGTTATCAACAATTAGTTTTGCAACTTCATTACAATTAAATTTAAGTAGAGTTTACCTACCAATATTTAGCTCTTTTGCTTTTGCACTTCCGCCAGCTTTGTTATGGAGTTACGATGATTTATTGTTTCCCAGAGTTAATCAAAGATGGTTTCAATCTGTTGCTCGTAATATAGCGCTGCTGTTTTTCAGCATTTTATTTTATGTGCTTTCCTTCCGGGGATATTGGAAATATTTTAATTATTCTTCTACTAATAACTACTCAATACCCAATTTATTTTTACTCATAGATTTGGGAATTCTTACCGCTTTAGCTATATATCAATGGTTTCATTTGCTGCGCCCAAACCGCAACCGTCAGCGTCAAGGAATCGATATTACTAATATTGCAATCGCTATTTTTATCGTGATGGCTGCTTTTGCACCAATCTGGAATCAAAGCTTTGCTGGAATGTCGGTTTTAGCAATTTTCGTTTTCAATTTACTGTTAGCATTATTAGCTTGCGGAATGATTCGTCAGGGATTGGAATCTAATCAAAGACGTGCATTTTGGGGAGGAATGATCTTGTTAACGCTGCAAATTATCACCCGAATGCTGGAATACGACACCGTTTTATTATTTAAATCTTTAGTTTTCGTATTGTGTGGTGTTGCTGTAATCGGCGCAGGATTATGGTTTGAAAAACATTTAAATCAATTATCAATCAACAATGAACAATGAACAATGAAAAAGAAGAACTGATAACTGATAACTGATAACTGATAACTGATAACTGATAACTGATAACTGATAACTGATAACTGATTATGAAACCTTTTCCAGAAGAATCCTCAGAAAAAGAACTTATTTCCGATTTTAAAACGAAATCACCTGCAACTAATAAACCAATACCTATTAAGAGGTTTTTAATCCCTTTATTAATTCAAGCCGGGTTACTTTTCGCGATACCAGCGCAATCAGCTTACACTTATCTGACGGGTAAAACGGTGATTTTACAAACCGTACCTGTCGATCCTTACAATATATTGACTGGTTACTATCAAATTCTAAGTTACGACATTTCAACAACAAGCACTTTAGAAAAACTCCCTGGCAGCAAAGACATATTGAAAGATGGTAATAGTTTTTATGTCGTACTCCAAGAAGAAAAATCAACTGATGAGAAAATTCCCAAAGCTTGGAAACCACTGCGTTTAAGTAAAGAAATTCCTTCCGATCTTCCCGATAACCAAGTAGCGTTGAAAGGCAAATATCGCTACGGTAGGGTTACATATGGTTTAGAAAAATATAATATCCCAGAAGATCAACGCAACACAATTAATAAGAATATATCTCAAGCTAGCCGAAGCGTAACAGAAAGAGATAAACAACCCATCGTAGTAGAAGTCAAAGTTGATTCTCAGGGTAAATCGGTACCTATAAGTATGTGGGTGAAAGAACAAAATTATCGATTTTAACAGTTAGCAGTTAGCAGTTACCAGTTACCAGTGAACAATGAACGGTTAATATCTATTTAAATAGGTGTAACGTAGCAACGCCGGAAAAATAATTAAATCTCTAATTTCAAACTGTTAACTGCTCACTGTTAACTGCTCACTGTTAACTGATTCACTCTTCGTTGCGTAATTGCCAAGCCGCACCGAAAGCGGCTCCGGCTCCTGCTAATAAGCCCGTACTCATTCCTTGCATGGTTTTACTAACGGGATCTTGAGTTAGACACTCGCTCGTTACCTGAGTAGCTTCTAAACACATAGTGCTTTTAGCCCAGCTAGAGGTACCTCCTAGCACTACACCAGCCACGCTACAGGAAACAATTAACAGTAAAAGGCGTTTGTTTTTTCTATCCATAGATAGGTTTTTAAATATCTTTAGTATTAATTCTTTTATCTACTGTACATAAAAGTTGAACTCTTGTCAGCATGGTTTGTATAAAAAAGTGCATTT
>JBARZF010000336.1:0-15841 GCA_049649675.1 Rivularia sp. (in: cyanobacteria)
ATATTTATCTAAGTTAGATTCTCGTTTTAATCACCTCAAAAATATTGACAATTAAGTCTTAATAAGATATAAGAACCTTCCCGATCAAAGACTATTATTAAGTTACTGTAAATTTTGATGCCGGAAAGAAAGTGGCGTTTAGCGGGAAGCTGCCTATATCGCGAATAGGTTATGGCGGAATTTGACAGTAGTTTTCTGGGATATTTTAAGTGTGCCGGATCTACGTTGAATGCCATCTGTTTTGCTTATTAACTGGGAAAACAGAGACTTTGTATATGTGATAGTACTGATTTTTATTTGGGTGCTTAAAATAAAAATTACTTGCTACAATGTTAATAATTTGACATCTCGAATTGTCAGGGAGATTAATATATTACCTTGACATAGATAGCGATAGTAGTAAAATCTACTCTATTGAGATGAAAATCGGGGCATAGAGCTATTCGGTAGTGCGTAATATCACACAAACATAATACTGAAGCTCAGCATCTACCGGATTACACTGTTCCGGGTTAGTATTATGACTTAGCGATGCCCTCATAGGTAATCGATGTTGATTTTTTAAATATTTATGGACAGAAGTCCGGAAGACGGTAGTACCATCCTCCTCTAGCTGTAGAGTTTATCTCTCAGCGTGGGGGAGATAAAAGGAGGAAATATGCTAATTCAAGATGTTCGCAATTGTTCAATTAACATTGCTAATTTCGGCGTTACAGATTTAAATGAACTCAAATGGGATTTGAACCATTTACCAGCCGTTGATGTAGGGGATTACATCACCAATTTATCAAGAAAACAGCGTGCGATCGCCTTTCGTTTACTTAATAAAAATAGAGCAATCGACGTATTTGAATATTTACCACCGGAAGTACAGGAGCAATTAATAACTTCTCTCCATGACGTACAGGTAGCGCAAATTCTCGAAGCGATGAGTCCTGACGAACGTGCAGAATTATTCGACGAACTACCCGCAAAGGTTGTCAAGCGGTTATTACAGTCTTTGAGTCCCCAAGAAAGACAAGTTACTGCAACGATTCTCGGTTATCCAGAAGGTACCGCAGGAAGAGTCATGACTACCGAATACGTGCGGTTGCAGGAAGGATTGACAGTCAGAGAAGTTCTGAATAAAATTCGCTGTCAAGACGAAGATAAAGAAACTATTTATTATGCCTACGTCACCGATAACAACCGCAAGTTAGTTAGCGTTGTATCGCTGCGACAATTACTATTTTCCTATCCTGACGCTTTATTGAAAGATATTGCATCTGCCAAAGTTATTAGAACTACTACAGATACTCCTCAGCGGGAAGTAGCTAAAATCATCAAGCGTTACGATTTAATCGCTTTACCTGTAGTTGATAAAGAAGACAGACTCGTTGGTATTGTTACTATTGATGACGTAGTAGATATTATTGACGAAGAAGCTACCGAAGAGATTCAAAAACTTGCAGGGGTAACTGGTGGTGAGGAAAGTGCTTTGTGTTCTCCACGTGTTACCCTCCGCAAACGTTTACCTTGGCTGCTCGGAAACATCGGTTTATATATAGCTGCTGCTAGCGCGATCGCACCTTTCCAAGAAGTGATTAAAATAGTGCCGGTTTTGGCAATAATTATGCCTATCCTGGCTAACAGTAGCGGCAACGTAGCTTTTCAGGTTCTATCAGTGACAGTACGGGGATTGGGTTTAGGGGAAGTAACTCCAAAAGACACAATGACTTTATTGCGAAAAGAACTGACGGCAGGTTTAGGAACGGCTATTGGATTGGGTTTAGCGTTAACAACATTATCAATGATGTGGTCGCCACCTGACGAGCGCTGGGTATCATTTGTAGCAGGAAGCGTGATGGCAGTAAATGTCATGATAGCCGTAACTCTAGGAACAGTATTACCAATGGGCTTAAAACGCTTAAACCTAGACCCAGCATTAATTAGCGGCCCTCTAATGACCACAACTTTAGACGCAGTTGGCTTTATGACATTTTTATCTTTAATTTCCTTCGCTTTGCAAGTATTCTCTTAACAGTATTCTGTGAACAGTTATCAGTGAGCAGTTATCCGGGGAGTACTTCACCATATTTATTTTAATAGGTTCGTAGCTGCGGACTTTAGTTCTCTGAATTAAGGGCTAAAGCCGCCACGTAGAACGCTTATTACCCATCTTAATCAAATTCAAAGCTAATAAAATATACAAATTATATTGTTGAAATCGAGGATAGACTAAACAGCGATTATTTCCAATACTGTATTTACTGTTCACTGTTCACTGTTCACTGTTCACTGATAACTGATAACTGATAACTGATAACTGATAACTGATAACTAATAACTGTTCATAACTTGACCGTTATCGCTTAAAATTGGTGAATGGCAAATTCGATAACATCAATTCAGAATTAGGAAACCGCTTTTATTGTTGACATCGATTTGATGTCTAATAGGGATTTGTAAAAAATTAGTAAAATATAGCGAAAATTATGAGTACAGTAACCCAAGTTAAAGAAAGCGAATTTGATACGCTTTTAAAATCGGAAAATTTACTTGTTGTTGATTTTAGTGCAAGTTGGTGCGGTCCTTGTCGTGTGGTTGCACCTTTGGTTGAACAATTAGCGCAAGAGCATGAAGATATTAAAGTAGTAAAAATAGACGTAGATCAAGATAAACCGCTGGCTAAAAGATACGAAGTTCGCAGCATTCCTGCGGTTTTAATGTTCAAGAATGGTGAGTTAGTAGAAAATATTGTCGGTGTTAAACCTTATGAAGAATTTGCCGACGCAGTTAAAAAGAATCTTTAGTTGAGGGAATAGGTCAATATCTACGGCTCATAGTTGGTTGTGAAAAATATTTCAATGTTTGTCCCATCTCTTTAATAGTTAAAACTGCAACGCAGGTGGTATGATTTGCTCTGCACACTTAAACTAAGTAACTGTAGAGACATCATCGCTCGTGCAATAATAAGCACGCCAGAGTCGATAAAAACCCATGCCTACTACCACCTGGACTCGTCATCACGTTCTTTCCCTCGATGATTTCACCGCTACTGAATACAATGCAGTTTTACAGACTGCCGCTAGTTTTCAGGAAGTACTAACGCGGCGAATGAAAAAAGTACCTACTTTGCAGGGGCAAGTGGTGGCGAATTTGTTTTTTGAACCATCAACTCGGACTCGCAGTAGTTTTGAACTCGCTGCAAAACGCTTGAGTGCAGATACGTTGAACTTCTCCGCAGCAAGTTCTTCGATGACAAAGGGAGAAACAATTTTAGATACAGCCAAAACCTATTTAGCGATGGGCACCGACATCATGGTGGTACGCCATCGAGAAGCAGGAGTACCAAACGCGATCGCAACAGAAATGGATCGTTTGGGTGTAAAAGTCAGCGTTCTCAATGCTGGTGACGGACAACACGAGCATCCTTCCCAAGGGCTATTAGATTTATTTACTATCTGTAGTCTACTTGACCGAGAAAAGCCCCGGTTAGAACTTTTGCAAGGTAAAAAAATTGCCATTGTTGGAGATATTCTGCATTCTCGCGTTGCTAGGTCGAATATTTGGAGTCTTACCGCAGCTACCGACGCAGAGCTACATTTAGTAGCACCACCAACGCTTTTACCGAAATTATTTGCAAACTACGGCAAAGATAGACCTGGTAAATTATTCGTACATTGGGAATTAGAGCCAGCTTTGCAGGATGCTGATTTTGTCATGACATTAAGATTGCAAAAGGAACGGATGACAGAGCATTTATTGCCTTCCTTGCGGGAATATCATCAGTTATTTGGGATTACAAGGGATAAATTACGAAACTGCAATCATAACGTGAAAGTATTGCATCCGGGGCCAGTAAATAGAGGTGTTGAGATTAGCTCCGATTTAATGGACGACCCCGAGTTTAGTTTGATACAAAATCAGGTGACAAGCGGAGTTGCGGTAAGGATGGCTTTACTGTATTTGATTGGTAGTGGGAAGAGTTAGTGGGAATTGGGCATGGGGGATTGGGCATTGATAATTGATAATTGATAATTGTTAGCTTGTAGGTTGGGTTAGACGCACGAAGAAATATGGTTTTTTACAAGCAATTTGATTTGCGTCGTAACCCAACATTACCTTATCGGTTTCTTAAATATTCTTGCTTCAGATAATAATACTTGTACGCAATTTTTGTGTTGGGTTACGACACGATGGAGAAAAAAAATTGGTTGTCATGTCTAACCCAACCGGAGTAGTACAGTACGGCGTAAAGTTAGCACCCATTACCAACGGTTAAAATCCTTATCCTATAAGACTTTTTACTTTTTACTTCAAAATTTTTACTTCCGCGCAGCGGTACTAGCTTATGCTTCTCAACCTACACTTTTTATAACCAAACATATTTCCTCGCGTAACCGCATAAATACGTAATAACACTGCATTTTAAAGATTGTGTTTGTTACCTTAAAAATCAGGGAATCATAATTCCAGAAGATAAAATATTTTTACAACATGAGAAAAATTACTTTTATATCTGGATTGATAAGTGGTTTACTAATTTCAGGAATTGTTTTACCAGCAATGGCTCAGGTAACTTCTGATGGAACAACTAATACAAATATTAACAAAAACGGTAATAATTTCGATATTCTTAACGGTATTCAAAAAGGTAATAATCTATTTCACAGCTTTAAAGAATTTTCTATCCCTAATGGTAGTTCGGCAATTTTCAATAATTCCACCGATGTCGTAAATATTATTAACCGAGTAACTGGTGGAAATATTTCTAATATTGATGGGTTAATTAAAGCTAACGGGAATGCAAATTTATTTTTAATTAATCCTGCGGGGATTGTATTCGGTGAAAATGCCAGATTAGATATTAGTGGTTCTTTTTTGGGGAGTACCGCAGAAAGTATTTTATTTAAAGATGGATTTGAGTTTAAAGCTGTTAATCCTGAAGAAAAGCCGTTATTAACTGTTAGCGTTCCTGTTGGTTTGCAAATGGGGACAAATTCGGGAAATATTAGTGTTAATGGAAGCGGACATAGTTTGATGGCACAAGATGCAACCTTTGCACCTTACATTAATCGGTCGAGCTTTATTCCATTTCAGTTAAGACCGGGATTACAGGTAAAACCAGGTCAAACTTTAGCTTTAATTGGGGGAGATATTCAACTTGATGGCGGTATTCTCACAGCAGAATCGGGAAAAATAGAATTAGCAAGTCTTAGAGAGGGGAAAGTAAGTTTTAGTGATTTAAAAGGTTTTGGGTTAAATGATGCAGAAGTCTCAAATTTTGGAAACATTCAACTACTATCACGAACTTTAGTAGATGTTAGCGGTGCAGGTGCAGGTTCCGTAAATATCCAAGGAAATCAACTTAATATTAAAGATGGTTCTGTTGTCATGGTACAGAATCGCGGTATTCAAGCAGCAGGTGATATTAATGTTAGAGCTAAATCTGTTGAATTAAACGGTGCAATTCCCAATACTCAAATTCGCAGCAGTTTGGTGAATGAAACTTTACCTACAGGTGGAAATACTGGGAATATAAACATTAAAACTGAAGATTTAAGCGTGTTAGATGGTGCTTCGGTATTCACTCGAACCTTTGGTTTAGGAAGCGCTGGTTTGATTAATATTAATGCGACTGAATCATTAGATGTGATGGGAGTTTCGGCAGTTAATCCCGATCAATTTAGTGCGATTGGCTCGGCTACCTTATCTCCTGGAAAATCGGGAAATATTAAGTTATCTCGTCTGTCTTGCCTCAATTAAGACTTATAGGACAGTTAGCGGGGCTACCTGAAGTACCTACAGGTGACGCGGGTGATGTTATTGTCAATACTCCATACCTAAATTTGAGCGATTATGGAGGTATCGGGGTTCGCAATGCAGGTACGGGTAATGCTGGAACATTGAAAGTAAATGCTGCCAACGTACAGTTAAAAAATCAAGGTCGTTTAGGCGCAAGTAGTGATTCTGGTGGTGGTAATATCTTTGTGCAATCTGATTCTTTACAATTACTTCGTAACAGTTCTATCAGCACTAGTGCAAAAGGTGAAGGTAGCGGTGGTAATATCAATATTGATACTAATACTCTTGTAGCTTTGGAAAACAGCGACATTACCGCAAATGCCCAAAATAGTTTTGGTGGAAAGGTAACTATTAACGCAGAAGGGATTTTCGGTACGCAGTTTCGCTTACAACAAACTTTAGAAAGCGATATTACTGCAAGTTCCGAATTAGGAGCGCAATTTAGTGGTGTGGTAGAACTCAACACTCCAGGAATCGACTCTAATTTAGGAGTAGCAGAATTACCTACAAATGTCATAGATCCTAGCAATCAAGTTGAGAAAGGATGTGCTGCTCAAACCCGAAGCAATTTTGTAGTTACCGGAAGAGGTGGAATACCGCACAATCCGAACCAGCATTTGATATCAAATCCAACTTGGTGGGATATTCGCGATCTATCAGCATCTCGCAAGCGTAATAATAATATTACTGAAAATACCCAAATATTAAATAAACCAGCGATTGTAGAAGCTACTGGTTTTATACGTAATGCCAGCGGAGAAATTGAACTTGTTGCTTCTCAAAATACGCCTTTTACAACAAAACAAGTTGCTAACTGTAGTGGAGTAAATACGTAATAACACTGCATTTTAAAAATTGTGTTAGGAGAAAAATAAATTAGGGAATTATAAATCCAGAACACAAAAACAAAAAGCTTTGCTAGTTATGAAAGGGATTGCATTTGTATCTGGATTTGTAAGTGGTTTACTAACTTTGGGGGTTATTTTACCAGCAGTGGCTCAGGTGACATCTGATGGAACTACAAATACCACTGTCAATCCAAACGGTAATAATTTCGATATTCTTAACGGTATACAAAAAGGGAATAATTTATTTCATAGTTTTAAAGAATTTTCTATTCCCACTGGTAGTTCGGCAGTTTTCAAGAATTCCACCGATGTAGTGAATATTATTAACCGAGTAACAGGTGGAAATATTTCTAATATTGACGGGTTAATTAAAGCGTCGGGGAATGCAAATTTCTTTTTAATTAATCCTGCGGGGATTGTATTTGGTGAAAATGCCAGATTAGATATTGGTGGCTCGTTTTTCGGGAGTACAGCAGAAAGTATTTTATTTAAAGATGGGTTTGAATTTAGTGCGGTTAATCCTCAAGATAAACCTTTATTAACTGTCAGCGTTCCTGTTGGTTTGCAAATGGGGAAAAATCCGGGAACAATTGAAGTAAATGGTTCTGGTTATAGTTTAGATAGATTAATTGATTTAGCTCTAGTTGTAGATAGTAATTCAAATTTACAAGTCAAACCCGGAAACACTTTGGCTTTAGTTGGTGGAAATATTAATATGACTGGTAGTCGAGTTACTACTAGTTCTGGAAAAATCGAATTAGGAAGCGTTGGCGAAGGAATTGTTAATTTAAATTCGACTCCGGCAGGATGGGAATTTAATTATGAAAAAGTTTCAGAATTCGGGGATATAAAGTTAGATAGAGCTATTATTGATGCTATTGCCTTCGGTGGTGGTTCAATTAATTTACAAGCACGAAATATATCCTTAAAAAATTTCTCAAATGTGATTATTCAAAATCAAGGATTTCAAGCATCGGGTGGTATTAATATCAATGCAACTGAATCCCTTGAAATAATTGAATTAGATCCAACACAGTTAACTAATAGTGAAATTCGCGCCGAAAGTGGATTTAGTCCAGTTGGAGATATTTCTATTTCTACTAAGCGCTTAATATTATCAGGAGGACAAGGAATTAGGAGTTTTACTTCCGTTACTCCTGGAAGCAATATTATTATCGATGCTTCAGAATCAATTAAGATACAATCCTTCAATCGATTAAATTCAGACTTCAATACTTCCATTGATACTGCTACTTTTTCTACTGCAAAAGCAGGAGATATCAAAATCTCTACAGGTAATTTAACTATTGCAAATGGAGCAAGATTAGCAACTATTACTCGTGCTGACGGAGATAGCGGAAAGATAACTATAGATGCTAAATCTATTGAAATAATTGGAGATTCTGTTAGTAATTTAAGCCTACTTAGTTCTGGAAGTTTTGGTCAAGGTAAGGCAGGTGATTTGCTCATCAACACTGATAGATTAATACTTCGTGATGGTGGAGTTATTGATTCTTCTACAACTGGAATGGGTAATGCGGGTAATATAACTATTAATGCCAGTGAGTTTGTCGAGGTAAGTGGAATTGTACCGATTACCAAAGTTCCCAGTTCGATAGCTTCTTCTGCGCTAAATTTTGATGAAGCATTACGTATAATTTTAGGAATTCCTTCCGTAACAACCGGAGATTCGGGAAAGTTGCTTATCAACACACCACAATTGCAAGTTTTAGATGGAGCGGTGGTTTCGGTAAGAAATGAAGGTACGGGAAATGCTGGTAATTTAGAAGTTAATAGTAATTCCATTTTTCTCGATGAAAAAGGAGGTATCACCGCTGCTACTCAATCGGGTGAAGGTGGTGATATAAACTTCAATTTGCAAGACTCATTAATCATGCGTCGTGGTGGCTTTATAGACGCAGAATCATTAGGTACTGGTAACGGTGGCAATATTACTATTAATTCTCCTATCATTGCTGGTTTTGAAAACAGCGATATTATCGCTAATTCTTTTCAAGGTAACGGTGGAAATATTAAACTCACAACTCAAGGTATTTTCGGTTTAGAATCCCGCGACGAACTTACAGAAGAAAGTGACATTACAGCAAGTTCTGAATTTGGTGTTAATGGTAGAGTTGAGATTAATAATATTGGAATTGACCCCAGTTCTGGTTTAGTAGAATTACCTGTAGAATTAGCAGATTCATCACAACAAATTGCGTCGGGTTGTTCTAGTAACACTGGTAGTAGTTTTATCGCAACTGGAAGAGGTGGAATACCGCACAATCCGAACCAGCATTTAATATCAAATCCAACCTGGTATGATATTCGCGATTTATCGGCATATCGTAAGCATAATAATAATATTACTGAAAATACCCAAATATTAAATAAACCAGCAATCGTAGAAGCTACTGGTTTTATCCGAAATGCAGACGGAGTAATTGAACTTGTTGCTGCTCAAAATAAGCCTTTTCAAACAAAACAAGTTTCTAACTGTAGCGGATTAAATACGTAATCATACTTGAATTTAAAGTTTGTGTTAGTACAATTAGTGATTTGGGAACCATAAATCTAGAAAAATTACAAATCTAAAAATGAAAAAGATTGCTTTTATATCTGGATTGATAAGTGGTTTACTAACTTCAGGAATTGTTTTACCGGCTTATTCTCAAGTAACTTCTGACAACACTACTAACACAACTGTTAATTTAAACGGTAATAACTTCGATATTCTTAACGGTATTCAAAAAGGTAATAATTTATTTCACAGCTTCAAAGAGTTTTCTACTCCTACAGGTGGTTCGGCAACTTTCAATAATTCTACCGATGTCGTAAATATTATCAATCGGGTAACTGGTGGAAATATATCGTCGGTTGATGGGTTAATTAAAGCTAACGGGAATGCAAATTTATTTTTAATTAATCCTGCGGGAATTGTATTTGGTGAAAATGCTTCTTTAAATATTGGCGGCTCATTTTTCGGTAGTACCGCACAAAGTATTTTATTCCAAGATGGATTTGAATTTAGTGCTATTAATCCTCAAAATAAACCTTTATTAACAGTTAGCGTTCCTGTTGGCTTGCAAATGGGGAGTAATTCGGGCAATATCCAAATCAATGGAAATGGACACCAATTAACAGGGGGTTCATTTAACCCTGTGATTCGCAACGACACCCAATCAACTTTACAGGTGAATTCA
The DNA here is from genome assembly GCA_049649675.1 of Rivularia sp. (in: cyanobacteria). Taxonomy (GTDB): domain Bacteria; phylum Cyanobacteriota; class Cyanobacteriia; order Cyanobacteriales; family Nostocaceae; genus Rivularia. Next base: position 9,839 of record JBARZF010000336.1, read on the forward strand.
GGAAAGGCGATCGCATTAGTTGGAGGGAACCTCACTTTTAACGGTGGTGTTATGACTGCTGAAAATGGCAGGATTGAATTAGGTGGTGTACAAGCAGGAACAGTTGGCATTAATTCAGAGGATTTCGCGTTAAATTACTCCAATATTGAAAATTTTGGAGATATTCAGTTTGCTCAACAGTCTTTAGTCGATGCAAGCGGCTTAACAAGTCGTGGAATTCAATTACAAGGGGAAAATATTAGTCTCAAAGATGCTTCTGTTGCTTTAATTCAAACCACGGGAAGCAAAATACCACGCGGTATTAAAGTTAGTGCGAATGGTTCTTTAGAACTTGCTGGAGATACGAGGATAGCCCCAGATAGAGGAGGTATTACAGGAGTTATTTCCAGTTCATTGTTCGCTGAAACTCTTGGTTCGGGAAAAGGTGCTGAAATTGATGTTTATGCCGGAGATTTACGCCTCAACGATGGAGGTTTTTTCAAGACAAAAACCTATGCTACTAGCTCTGGAGGTGATATTAATGTCAACATTGCAAGAGATATTCAAGCAAATCGTACAGCATTCCTTAATCCCATTACTCCCAGTGGATTTTCTGCAAATACCTATAGTTCTGGAGAGTCGGGCAATATAAACATCATTGCATCAAATATAGCTGTCACAGATGGCGGCTCAATTAATTCTAGCAATCTTGGACAAGGTAATGGTGGAAACTTAAATTTGAATGTTTCTGGAACTATAAAACTTAAAGGTATAGAGTCCAGATATTCATCCGCTTCTAATATTAGTTCAACTGTATTTGGACAAGGTAATGGTGGATCTGTCAATATAAATACAGCTAGGTTAGTCGTAGAAACTGGAGCAGCTGTTAGTAGTTCGACTTTCGATAGTGGTGACGGTGGTAAGATAACTATCAATGCTTCAGAATCAATAGAAGTCAGTGGTAGGAGTTTAAATGGGGAGTTAACCAGTCGTATTAGGGCATCAGCTCCTATTTTCCCCCCAGTTCTTCGTCAACTTCTTGGACTTCCCGATCGCCCCAGTGGAAATGCTAGTAATTTAACCATCAATACCCCCAAATTGCAAATAGATAATGGAGGGGAGGTTTCTGTTAATAATCAAGGTTCGGGGAATGCGGGAAATTTAAGCATAAATGGGAATTATTTACGATTGGACGACAAAGGTAAATTACTTGCTAATACTGCTTCTGGAGAAGGCGGTAATATTAGCTTGAATTTACAATCTGACTTGATACTACGGAATAATAGCCTCATAGATACCGAAGCATTTGGTACAGGAAATGGTGGCAATATCACAATTAATTCTCCTGTAATTGCGGGTTTGAAAACAGCGATATTATTGCCAATGCAGTCGCAGGAAATGGCGGTACTATCAACATTACGACTCAAGGTATATTTGGCTTAGAATTACGCGATCAACTCACCGAAGAAAGTGATATTACTGCCAGTTCTCAATTTGGTGTAAATGGTACTGTCGCAATTAATAATATTAGTATCGATCCTAGTACTGGTTTAGTCGAATTATCTGTAGATTTAGCAGATTCATCGCAACAAATTGCGTCTGGATGTGAAAGTCAAACAGGCAATACTTTTGTTTCAACCGGAAGAGGTGGAATAGCAAAAAATCCTAATCAACAAGTTGATGTAAATCTAACTTGGTCGGATATTCGCGATTTATCGGCATTTCGTAAGCGGAATAATAATTCTGAAATTAAAAAAATATCAAGTAAACCAACAATTGTAGAAGCTACTGGTTTTATCCGCAATCAAAATGGAGAAATTGAACTTGTTGCTGTTCAAAATACGCCTTTTAAAACACAAGCTCCTGACTGTAGTGGAATAAGTACGTAATAATACTGCACTTTAAAGATTGTGTTAGTAGCAGGAAGATAATGGGAACTATAACTTCAGCAAATAAAAAGAGAATTCTTGATACAAATATAAATAAACGAAGACGTTGCAGTGCAACTACACAAGTTATATTTATCAACCTGTACGCTCGCGTTGAAGTTATTAATTAAAACATCTACAATGATCTACCATTTAAAAAAACGTCGCTGGCTGTATATCAGTCTCAGCTTTTTAAGTTTAATTTCGGTTGTAATATTACCAATATTTTGGAACATTAATCCTGCTACGGCTTCTTTTAGAGATTCTTCCACGGTTGCTGTTAAGCAAGCAAATGTAGATATAAATCCTTTAAAACAAGGAAGAAAACTTTATACTGAAGGGCGTTTTGCGGAAGCTGCGAATGTTTGGCAGACAGCAGTGAAACAATATCAAATGCAAGGGGATATTTTAAACCAAGCTTTATCTTATAGTTATCTTTCTTTGGCTCAACAGGAATTACAGCAGTTAAGTAATTCACAACAATCGATTGACAAAGCTTTAGAGTTATTAAAAACGGCTAAACCCGCTCCCGATGCAATTGTTTGGGCGCAAGTATTAAATACTCAAGCTGGTTTGCAGTTACATACTGGTAAGGCTCAAGCAGCGTTGGAAAGCTGGAAGCAAGCGCAGAAATATTATTCGCTTGCGGGGGATAAGCAAGGAAATCTGGGCAGTCAAATTAATCAGGCTCAGGCTTTGCAAAGTTTAGGGTTTTATCGTCGTTCCAAAAAACAGTTGGAAGCGATAAATCAAAAGTTGCAAAAAATGCCAGATTCGGAAATCAAGGTAAGTGGTTTACGGAGTCTTGGGGTAACTTTGCAGTCGATGGGAATTTCTCAACAGAGTCAGGATGTTCTGATCCAAAGTTATAAAACTGCGAAAAAAATTAAGGCAGACAATCAAGTCAGCAGCATTTTACAAACTTTGGGTAAAACTGCTGTCGATTTAGAAGATCCCGATGATGCTTTGGTATTCTTTGAAGAAGCAGAAAAAGCGGCGGGCAATCCTCAAGATAAATTACAGTCGCGTTTAAAGCAGTTCAAATTATTTGCCGATTATGGTATCAACAATTATGCAACTACTCTAGCTCCTCAACTTTTTCAGCAACTTCAAGAATTACCTCCGAGTCGTACATCTCTTTACAGCAGAATTAATTTTATTGCCGCTTTCAGTAAGTTAGAAAATCCCCTTCGGCTTATACCTTTGAGCGATTTGAGTAAAATGCTGGCAAAAACTGTCAAAGAAGCTCAACAAATCGAAGATCATCCAGCAGAAGCTTATGCTCTCAAACAATTGGGTGAGTTTTATCGTTTTACCGGACAGTTTTCTGAAGCAGAAAAGTTAACTCAACAGTCTTTGAATATTGCTCGTCAACTGCAATCGGAAGATATTATTGCTCAATCTGCTTGGGAATTAGGGCGCTTAAACAAACAGCAAAACAAAAATAAACAAGCGATCGCCAACTACACCGAAGCCGTAAATGCTCTCAAAGCCATTCGCACAGATTTAGTAGCGGTAAATTCCGACGTACAGTTTTCATTCCGCGAAAGTGTAGAACCTGTATATAGAGAATTGGTAGGATTATTACTCGAAGATAAACCAAATCAAGATAATTTAGTTCAAGCCAGAGATTTAATTGAATCATTGCAGGTTGCCGAATTAGATAACTTTTTAAGAGAAGCTTGTTTGGATAAAGCCGAGCAAATCGATCAAATTGATAAATCGGCAACAGTAGTTTATCCGATTATTCTTGAAGATCGTTTAGCGGTGATTTACTCCAAAGCCGGAGAGCCACTGTCTTACAGCATTACTAACAAATCAGTACAAGAAGTCGAACAAACTCTAAAGCAATTATCAGCAGCTTTAAATCCAGTATCCGACGTTCGCGATCGCAATCGTTTATCCAAACAAGTGTACAACTGGCTGATAACTCCATTGGAAGCTCAAGCAAATTTGAAAGGCACTAAAACTTTGGTATTCGTTTTAGATGGCTTACTGCGGAATATACCGATGTCAGGACTTTATAACGGTCAGCAATATTTGATTGAAAAGTATGCCGTCACCCTTTCACCAGGATTGCAATTGATGCAGGGAACATCTTTAAAATCAAATAATATCAAAGCAGTTGTTGCGGGTATTAGTGAAGCTCGTTCTGGCTTTAGTCCGCTTCCGGGTGTGAAATCTGAAGTAAAACAAATTTCCGACAAGGTAAAGTCTGCTTCTACTTTACTTAACGATAATCTTACGGAAGCAAGTCTTTCAGCAACAGTAAAAAATGGTTCTGCAAATGTAGTTCACCTTGCTACTCACGGACAATTTAGTTCTAATTTAAACGAGACATTTTTACTTACTTGGGATGGGCAAATCAACATCAAAGAACTTTCAGAACTATTGCGAAATCGTCAAAACAGACAATCTCAAAATATTGACTTATTGGTGTTGAGTGCCTGCGATACTGCTGCTGGAGACAATCGTGCTGTTTTGGGTTTAGCAGGTTTAGCTGTCAAATCCGGCGCACGTTCTACGATTGCCTCTTTATGGCCAGTAAAAGACCAAGCCACAGTTGCTTTAATGAATAGCTTTTACGAAAACCTGTTAAAACCAGGAACCACAAAAGCAGAAGCCCTCAGACAAGCTCAGATAAGTATTATGAAAAAAACAGACTTTAAAGAACCCTATTTCTGGTCTGCGTTTGTTCTTGTCGGGAATTGGCAGTGAGCAGTGAGCAGTGAACAGTGAGCAGTGAACAGTGAACAGTTAACAGTTAACAGTGAACAGTGAACAGTGAACAGTTAACAGTGAACAGTGAACAGTGAACAGTTAATAGTGAGTAGGGAATAGTTACTCCCATAAAGCTCTATAATTACCTATCTCTCTCTATCTCTTTCCTCTGCGCTCTGTGCGTCTATAATGGTTTTTTATATCGGTAATCTTCCACCGGGAAGGGAGTAGGAATTAAAAATGAAGAATCTTCCCCTCGTCTCCTTGTCCCTTTCTTTAAAAACTACATTTGAATGATTGTTTAATATTTAACTGCAATATAAGTAATATTATCAATTCGTTTAATAAGTAATTTTTTTAAAATATAAATAGTTTTTCATTTCAAGTTTGCTTAACAAAGCTTATTGAGGAAAAAGTTTAACATTTTATTTTGTTGGAACAGGAATGAAAATTCATTGATTAAAAAAGATTTATACTATCATCTGCCTTTGATAAGGGGTAATAAATGAAACAAATAATATTCGCTAGTACTTTAGGCTTTGCCTTGATTGCTAGCGCAGCATGGATACCATCGCAGAAAGTGCGTGCTGTCTTATTTCAAAGTGGTACTGCTCCCGAAAGGGCTAGAGGTGGAGCAACTCGTACTATATTTCAAAGTGGAACTGCTCCCGAAACAGCTAGAGGTGGAGCAACTCGTACTATATTCCAAAGTGGAACTGCTCCCGAAACAGCTAGAGGTGGAGCAACTCGTACCACATTTCAAAGTGGAACTGCTCCCGAAACAGCTAGAGGTGGAGCTTCTAGGGATGGCCGTCGCTATTTAAGTTATCTGGATAACACGCTAGAACAACCTGCGGCTATCTTAGCGCTTCTACCTCAGAGCTATTTTGGAACAACAGTTTCTCAACGTGCTGAAATTTTTGTTTACGTGCCATTCTCAGCAGCGAGAGAAGGTGCATTTAGTTTTAAAGATGCTGAAGGAAATACTTTACATGAAATGAATATACCAATTTCTGGTAGAGCTGAAGTTATTTCTATCAAAGTTCCGACTGAGTTAAAAATAGAGAAAGAATACCAGTGGTTTCTAGCACTAAAAGTTGATGGGGAACTAACTACTAGAACACCTTATGTTGATGGTTGGATTAAGCGCGTTCGACCAAATCAAGAAATAGCGGCATCGATGCAGCAAGCAGATTTACTCAAGCAAGCTGAGGCTTTCGCTAAGCACGGTGTTTGGTATGACTGCGTGGCAACTTTAGCTAAATTACGAGCCACTCAACCGAACAACACCAATTTAGATAAAGAATGGGTGGAATTGCTGGAATCTGTTGGACTTCAACAGATTAAAAAAGCTCCCATCGTGGCTCTTAATCAA
>JBARZF010000337.1:0-6479 GCA_049649675.1 Rivularia sp. (in: cyanobacteria)
GACTTGAAATTGGTGAGTTCCACGCGCTTTATATGAACCATAGGCGCAGGTTAATGCTTTTAGGTTGAACGTTCAAGTGTACCAGTGAAAGACCCATTAGAGTTAGGGAATTGAAATTATTGAAACATACAATACATCAGATGTAGATACCTGTTTAACAAAAGATATTGTAGCGACACCCAGGAAATACGGTATTTTTTATGTATCTTTAAATCAGTGAGCAGTTAACAGTTATCAGTTATCAGTGAATCTGTAGTTAGTTTCCGGAGATATTCTATCTTAAGATAAATTTCGTAAATGATAATTGCTAAAATTGTTGTAAATTTACGCTACAAATGTTTAATCATCCTCTTTTTCAAGTTTTATGCGGTGGTTTACTTGCTGCTGCTGTTGGATATTTAATCAATCAGCTACCAGCAATTAAAAATTTTCCTGGTAAAAACATCTTAGTTTTCAAGCTGACAATTGAAGTCATTATTTTAGTAGGAATTTACAGCTTGTGGAATACGGTAGAGGAAAAAAGCTATGAATTACAGGTTTTGCTGGCAACCGTCGGCGGTATAGTTTCGGTGTTTTTGATTTGGCATACTTTCAAACTGATTTGGATGTTGCGAAAAACAAAAACTGACAACAACAGCACCGATAATACTACAACAAAATTAAAATCACCAGACGATTGGCGGCGAGAATTATTGGAAGTAATGAGGATTGATGTCGAAACTCGGTTAAATGACTCGCTTTATGACAATAGAATAATTCGCGTAGCTACAGAAGATAGAGAATATTCTGTTGGGAGGAATTCTGTAAATGCTTCCCCAATTAACAACAAACCGTCTTTAGTCGATAAATTTCTTCAACCGTTGCGAAATTTGGAAGTATTCGGGATTAGAAAAGCTCAATTAGAAGAGGGAAAACCGATAATCGCAGCTTTTGACGAGTCGGATATTGCCGGAAGATTATTGATTTTAGGTAATCCCGGTGCGGGGAAAACAACTTTATTGCTGGAGTTAGCGAGAGATTTGATTATACGCGCTCAAAATAATCTAAATTATCCAATTCCGGTGTTGTTTGAATTGACAAACTGGCGCGATGATAAACAAATTATCAGTAATTGGTTGCAGGCTGACTTAAAATTTCGTTATAACGTACCCGAAAAAATTACCCGCCAGTGGTTGAGTACAGAAAAACTTTTACCTTTACTGGATGGTTTGGATGAGTTGGGTTTAACTCGACAAAAGAAATGTATCGATCAAATTAATGATTTTTTGCAAAGTAGCTCTAGTTTATTACCGTTGGTTGTTTGCTGTCGCGAAGAAGAATATCAGCAAGGAGAAGCGATATTAAGTAAATTACGCGGTGCTGTTTGTTTACAACCGTTGAGTGAAAAGCAAATTCAAATTTATTTACGAGAGTTGAAATGTAATCATTTGTGGGAAGGAATAATAAATGATGCTGATGGTTTGGGAAAGTTAGCAAAAACGCCGTTATTTTTAAATTTGATTCCCATTGCTTATCCAGATGGTTTGGTTAGTAAAGGTAAACGGTTTAATTCTGAGAATGAGAGGAAAGAGTATCAAAACAAGTGTCGTCAGGAATTGTTTGATAAATATATAGAAAGGCGTTTAGGAGAACATCACGATAGGAAAGGATATAAAGTTGAGGATGTTAAGCGATGGTTGGTGTGGTTGGCGAAGACGATGAAGGAGCAGAAGTTAAAGGAATTTTATATTGAGAATTTGCAGCCGAGTTATTTGGATAATTGGTGTCAAAAAATATTATACTGGTTAGTTGTTTGGTTAAATTCAGGAATAAGTTTTGGCTTTATTTTTGGACTACTTGATAAGTCATTGTTCAACTTCCCACTCGGACTATTTATTGGATTAATGATTGAATTAATTCATGTATTAGTATTTTTGATAATTTATAAGATTTTTAAGTTAAAAATAGCAAATGTTAGCTTGTTTTCAAGAGATATACAACCAGTTGAAACCTTAAGAAAAGACTTAAATAATCTTGTGATGATAGCAAGCATGATTACTTTACTAATTTTTAGTTTATTCAATGGACAGTTTTATATATTTTTCTTACTAATTATTGTACTTATGGTATATTTGAGTGTTAGACTACGAGGAAATCAGTTCATAGCCAAGAAAAAACCTAATCAAGGTATAAATAAATCTGCTATAAATACAGTTGTTTTTATTTCGATAATTTTCACAATTAATCTATTATTTTATACTCTCTTTATAAGCTTGTATCCTACTAGTTGGGATACAATATATGCATCAGATTTAATATTACTAATGGTGCTTGTATTCGCAATATTATTTGGCATTTTATTCGCCGGAATTCCCGTAATTAAACACTTCTCCCTCCGCCTCATCCTCTGGAAAAACCGCTCAATTCCCTGGAACTACGCGCACTTTTTAAAATACGCAGACGATCGCAAATTAATCAATCAAGTCGGCGGACGTTTTACGTTTATTCATGATAAGTTACAAGAACATTTTGCGGGGATGTGACATCAAATTCACCTAGTTACTAAAAAACCTCACCCTCGCTTTACCTGCGGTAAATCTTTCCCTCTCCTTATTAAGGAGAGGGATGTCCGTAAGGACAGGGTGAGGTTTCTTCAAGAGATATTAAAATATAATTTAAAGAATTATTATATACATCTTTTATCGTAAAAACTAAGGTGCGTTACGCTACGCGATAACACACCCTACAATTTATAGTTTCAATAATTTTAAGTAAATAATCATACAATCTAAAATAAAACACTTATGACTAAAGTAATAAAATTAGATTAGACAATGTAAAATTCCTGCAATATACAATTATTTTCTTCTAAAATATAAAATAGGTCAAAGAAAATTGTTTCAACAAACCTATGTCTTGCATTAGCTACGTAAACTGATTTTATATTCCAATTTATTTCGCTAGCGAGAAAACGATTTATCAGAATAAATGCAAGATATCGAAAGACAATTTCCCAACAAGTTATCAATAATAGGTGTTTGCCATGAATAAATTAATAAAACGAGCATTTTTACCCAGCCTATTAGCAACAGGCATATTTAGCGCAACTTTTATACCAGCAAAACCTGCTGCTGCTGACGAAGATTTATTAGAAGATGCGGCAATTGGTGCTGCTACTGGGGCTATTACCGGAATAATTACCAACAACGATTCCGTTCTCACCAACGCCGTAAACGGTGCTGCTGCTGGTGCTGCGGTTAATGCTGCTAATAGCGGTAGAAGAAACAAAAGAAATCGTAACCTTATTCAAGATGTGGGAGTTGGTGCGGCAGGTGGTACCGTCGCAGGTGAAATTACTAACCGTCGCGGCACTGTAAGCAATACTATCAATGGTGCCGCTGCTGGTGCGGCTATTCATATTTTGAAAGGAAAGTAAAACAGTGAACAGTGAACAGTTAGGAGTGAACAGGAAACAGTTATCAATAATTAATCTATTACCATCAAGTTTGGTACTGCTTGTTGACGATTAACGAGGTAGACATAGATTAAGAAATAAGGAACATAAAACAACCAATCACTGTTAACTGCTAACTGCTAACTGCTCACTATTCACTGATTTGTTAGTGTTAAAGACAGCTTATCTTTCTATCAAACTTGGCTTAACCTAACGAACTGCATAGATCGGGTATTCTACTTAATAATGACGAATCATTTGTCACAGTAAGCGCTTACCTGAGTAAAAATGACCAGACTATTTGATATCTTCTTAGCAGGGGGTTTTATGATGCTTCCTCTGCTAATTTTGTCTGTTATAACCTTGGCTTACGCAATGCAGCGCGTTTGGTTTTGGTTGAAGTTAACTGTTCAAGAAAAACAGGTAGTGCAGGATGTGCTAACGGTAGCACAGTACGATTTGGTGAAGGCAGAAGAAATCGCAACGGCTGCTGAAGATTTGGCGATGGGGCGTTTTCTTGCTGCACCTTTAAAACTGAATAATCCAACTCCAGAGAGTTTTTATTTAGCAGTGCAAGCAGCAGCTGACAAAGAATTAGTTGATATCGGGGGAAATAACAAGCTGTTGGAAAGCGTAGTTGTTATTGCGCCTTTACTGGGTATTTTGGGTACTGCTGGTGGTTTAATTACCACTTTTATCGCTTTGAAAAATGGTGGTGCAGATAGTGCAGATAGCAGCGGTGTAGCAAATTTGATCTTGCAAGCATTGATTAGTAGTGCAGCAGGAATAGCGGTGGCAATTCTTGCTTATGCTTGTTTCCGGCTTTTTGTAATATTGCGAGCGCGTCGCGTCGATTATTTTTGTACAGTGGGTAATCAATTAGAGTTGATTTATTTGCATCTTTGGAGTGATTCAGTTCAAGATGCATCAGTTAATTAGTAATTTGTAATTCGTAATCTGTGATTAAGGATTTCTTTGATTGCAGATTGCGATTTTTTTTAACTATATTTGATTAATCTTGATTTCAAATAATGTAGAGACGTAGCACTGCTACGTCTCCTTACGAATGATATCGCATCGAGTAAATTTAAAATAACAAGATATAGCGTTGTAAATTGATTTATATTAATCTGTTATCTTTTATTATAAGAACTGGCTATATTGTTTCATGAAACTCTCTATATAAATCGAAATATTTGGAGACGTTGCAATGTGCACGCTGTCTCTACATAAATTTTGCATTTACCGTTAATATTATCTAAAAAAAATCGTAATCCATAATCAAACTTACGAATTACGAATTACGCTCACCCTTGAGGCTGCGGTTTATTACAAGTTGCTTACTACGAATTAAGGAGAATTTTTCAAGGCAAGAATGATTGCTCCTTTACCTTCTTTTATGGGTACAAAAGAAATATATTTGGTAAATTCACCTTTTTTCACTTCATACAAAATGCCCGAAACTTCTCGATCGACTTGAGATGTTTCAAAACCTTCTGACTCAAGCTTACTTTTGACAAGCAAAGCTAATTTATCGGGAGTGTTGTTTGTATCTTTCCCAAAGATTTTTTCTACTTCAGAAGTTGCTACAAAATCCTTTTCTTCTGTCCAACTAAGTTGAGCGTAAAGATTTTGGAATGTTGCATCAAACGTTTGTTCTTCAGTTTTAGGTTTTTCTGGTTGACTTTCATTACTTAATCTGTAGCAGTCAACTCGCTGGGAAGAGAAAAGAATCATCGTACCCTGCTCTTCAACTGCAAAAAGCTGCAAAAATTGAGTTAGATTTCCTTTGGTAACTTGATAAACCTTTGTATCAGGACGATCGGTGAGTTTTTCTACTTGGAATTCTGTATCTGCTAACTTTTTCTCGAAATAAGCTTGAACTGAATCTAACGGATCGGATGTAACTCTAGTACGTCTATCTATTTTTGCGCTTTTTACTCCACAAAAATTAGGTTTAACACTAAGGTAATTGGGAAACTCAGCAAAAGGATCTACTCGACGAGGTTGAGGTTGATTGTCTGTTTCAGAAGGAGTTTCTTCTGGGTTTGATTCAGTTTCAGTTTCTTCTTGAGGTTTATCAACTTCTGTATCAGCTGGTTCATCAACTGTTTCGGATACCGTATCGTCAGTTGATTCCTCTACTGGCTCGGATAGCGTATCATCAATTAATTCCTCCTCTTCGGAAGGTGTAAAAGCAATTTCTGGTTCGGATTCAGGTTCACTTGGGGATAAATTTTCACTTGGAATTGGTGATTCCTCTAATGAGAGTTCGTCTTCACCTCCGGAAAAATCATCAGTAGGTGTTGGTATCTCATCGATCGCACCACCTGACTCATCTAAAGAGTCACCTGAAGCTAAATCGGGAATTTCATCGTCTCCATTCTCTATTTCTTCACCATTGCCTCCGTTCTCTAAATCGCTTAGCAAAGGTGTTTCTTTCGGTATTTTTACTTCTTTTCCTTTTGGTAAGGAAGTAGTATCATCACACAATTCTTCCTTTGATTTAGAAGTTGTATTTTCTTCTAGAATTTCTTCGCTAAGAGAATCTTCCCCTGCTCCTTCTAGAATTTCTTCGCTAAGAGAATCTTCCCCTACTCCTTCTATAATTTCTTCACTAAGAGAATCTTCCCCTGCTCCTTCTAGAATTTCTTCGCTAAGAGAATCTTCCCCTGCTCCATCATCAAGAGAAGCATCTTCACCTAAAGAATCTCCACCTAATTCATCATTAAGAGAAGCATCTTCATCACAAATATCTTTTGACACTTTTGTTGTGTCTTCATCTGGAGAATTGGCGCTTTTTATTAATTCTCCATCCGCAGAATTGGAAGGTATTGGTACTACAAATAACACACTATGCAATGCTGCTGAAGCAAACAACATTGATGGAGAAATTTGTCGTAATGGAACGAACAAATTATTCAGAAGATATGACTTAATCATGTATTTGGCTCTGAGAATCTGGATTGCACTTCGGCCAACAAATATTCAAGAATAGACAGATGCACAGAGCGAAACCAAATAATTATTTTGCAGCATAAAGTCT
>JBARZF010000338.1:0-1870 GCA_049649675.1 Rivularia sp. (in: cyanobacteria)
GTCTTCTACTCAAAAATTCCAGCAAAAATTTCTTTTTAGCAGCAATATTTAGTTTGCTTAGCGGTGCTAGCGGTGCGGGTATTATCGCCACGATCAATTATGCGATCGCCAATTTGCAAAACCCACCAGTTTGGTTAATCGCGCTGTTCGTTATTCTCTGCGTTAGCTTATGGATTTTTCAGTTTATTAGTTGGGTGTTGATAAATCGTCTGGCTCAAGGAGTTATCTACGATTTGCGCTTGTCAATGACTCAACGTATTTTAGATTGTCCTTTGCAGCATTTAGAAACTATCGGTATATCAAAGCTGTTAGCAACTTTAACAAATGATATCGCGGCAATTTCTTCGGCTTCAATCAAATTTTCAATAATGATAGTAAATATTGCTATAGCCTTGGGAATTTTTGTTTACTTATTTTGGCTGTCTCCGCTACTATTTTTTATTGTATTTGGCTGTGTTTTAATCAGCTTTTATCTTTATACTTCTATAGAAAAAGCAGGTATCAAAGATTTAGAAAAAGCTCGTCAAGTTCAGGATATTTTATTTGAACATATTCGCACGGTTACAGAAGGAACAAAAGAGTTAAAGTTGCACCGTCAAAGAAGAATTGCTTTTATTAACGAGGATTTACAAACAAGTGCTAGTAAATATAAGCAATATCGAATCAGCGGCATAACGGCTTTTGCTTTTGCTGGCTCTTTGGGAACGGTATTATTTTTTATTCCCGTTGGATTAATATTATTTGTTTTGCCTCAATTAAATACAGTTTCTACCGCGATTATATCTAGTTATGCATTAGCTATTGTATATTTGATTAGCCCTATCGGCGAGGTAGTAACTTCTTTACCTCAAATTGCTCAAGCAAATATCGCTTTAAATAAAATTGAATCTTTAGGAATATCTCTTTCCGAACAAGTTATTGAACCTAGTTTCCCTAATGGTTCGGATTTTGAATCCGATTGGACGAGTTTAGAATTAGTTAATGTAAATCATGCTTATAGTGGAGATAGCGAAGAACATCAGTTTACTTTAGATAATATAAATCTCAAGTTTGAACCCGGTGAATTAGTCTTTATTGTTGGTGGTAACGGTAGCGGTAAATCAACTTTAGCTAAGTTAATTACTGGTTTATACGTTCCCGATAATGGTAAGATTTTATTTAATAATCTTCCTGTAACAGATGATAACCGCGAATGGTATCGTCAGCAGTTTTCTGTAGTTTTTTATGATTTCTATTTATTTGCTCGCTTGTTAGGAATAGAAGAGAATCAGGAAACAGAAATAAATAATTATCTTACATTATTAGAATTAGAACGAAAAGTAACGGTTAAAAACGGTGTTTTATCAACGACAAATCTATCTCAAGGGCAGCGCAAACGTCTGGCTTTACTGACAGCTTATTTAGAAAATCGTCCGATTTACGTGTTTGATGAATGGGCATCAGATCAAGATCCCGTTTTTAAAGAAATATTTTATAACAAATTGCTTCCCGAATTAAAACAACGCGGTAAAACTGTAATTGCAATTAGTCACGATGACCGTTATTTTGATAAGTGCGATCGATTGATTAAGTTAGATTATGGTCGTATTGTTGGGAATGGGGCATAGGGCATAGGGCATAGGGTATTGGGAATAATTATATAATTGGTAGGTTGGGTTACGGCTTGAAAAAATGTGAATAATAACAAAGCAATGATAATATGCCGTAACCCAACATTATATTTTATAAAAAAACGAATTATCTATTAGACATCTCCGGAAATAAAAAAAACCTCTCTCCAAACCTCTCTCCTGCAAGGAGAGAGGCTTAATTTACCCCCTTCCCTCGTAGGGAAGGGGGCAGGGGGTTAGGTTTTTGCGTAAATTTGAAA
>JBARZF010000339.1:0-13492 GCA_049649675.1 Rivularia sp. (in: cyanobacteria)
CGTTAAAACAGTCAGAATTAATCCGTCGTAAGGAAGTTTCGCCGCTGGAGTTGGTGGAATTATATTTAGAACGCATTCAACAATTTAATTCTAAGTTAGGAAGTTATTTTACTGTTACGGCAGAACAGGCGATTGATGATGCTAAAAGCAAAACCGAAATGCTGGCACAAACTGATGAGTTGCCATTGTTTTTCGGTGTACCAATTTCAATTAAAGATTTGAATCCAGTTGCCGGTATTCCCTGTAGCTACGGCAATGCAGCATTACTCGGTAATGTTCCGGATTATGATGATGGCGTAGTCGCAAAAATCAAACAAGCTGGATTCATAATTTTAGGTAAAACAGCAACTTCGGAATTAGGCTCATTCCCTTATACAGAAGCTACGGGTTTTCCCCCAACTAGAAATCCTTGGAATTTAGAATATACTTCTGGTGGTTCTAGCGGTGGTGCAGCATCAGCCCTTGCAGCGGGATTGTGTTCTATCGCACAAGGTTCGGATGGTGGTGGTTCGGTTCGCGGACCAGCAGCTTGTTGTGGTTTAGTCGGTATCAAGCCATCTAGAGGAAGAATTACTCACGCACCAGTTGGCGATCGCCTAAATGGAATTGCGATAAATGGACCGATAGCAAGGACTGTAGCTGATGCAGCAGCTTTACTAGATGCTATGTCTGGCTACGTTTCGGGAGACTCTTACTGGCTACCAGAACCAGAAAAATCATTTTTAAGCTACAGCCAAGAAAAAGTAGATAATTTACGCATTGCTTTTTGTACCAGCATTCCCACTTTAGGAGAAGCAGACAAAAACTGTTATCAAGGGGTAATGCAAACGGTCAAACTATTAGAAGAATTAGGACATACAGTAGAAGAAAAATGTCCTAACATTAGCGATTTAGTAGAACCATTTCAGATAGTTTGGCAAGCAAATGTAGCCGCTTCTGCAGTTCCCACAGAAATATTACAACCATTAAATCGCTGGTTATTAGCCAGGAATGGTAGTGCAGGTGAATATTTACGAGCAGTTTACCAAATGCAGATGGTAGCGCGAAAAATTGTCATGTTTTTCGATAATATAGACGTTTTAGTAATGCCAGTTTATCTACATTCACCCATCCGTGTTGGTGAATGGTCAGCATTAAGTCCCGAAGAAACATTTGAAAATATAATTCGCTGGATTGCACCTTGTCCAGCAGCAAATGCTACCGGACAACCTGCGATATCGCTTCCCGTCGGTTTTGACGAAAAAGGTTTACCCATAGCAGTCCAGTTAATCGGAAAACCAACAGCAGAACACACGATTATTAGCCTAGCTGCACAATTAGAAGCAGCAAACCCAATGTACGAGAAACGTCCGAACAGTTATCAGTTATCAGTTATCAGTTAACAGTGAACAGTTATCAGTAAACAGCGAACAGTGATTAAATAATTGATGATCCACACCTCACCGGTGATAATTGGTAATTGATAATTGATAATTGATGCTAAGCCTTACACTTTCTTCCCTTTGGAGTAGCATCGGGATAGAAGGTAATAATTCCTCTATTCTTTCTTACGAAAACTGTGGGAAAACTTGTTCCTGTTTCTTTGTCTAGCTGTTGATAAATACAGGCTCCTTCGGTGTTTTTCTGCTGTTTATAAACTTTGGTTACGTCTATTAAAAGTTCTTCTGCGTTGGTTAAATAACCATAGCCTTTTATAACATCTCTTACAGTACGATTTGGCTGTTTGATAACTACACCCATTGTATAAATTACGCCTGGAACTACTTCTTGTCTGCCAGGATTTATAGGAAGTCTTCCACCAATTTTGTGTTCTTGTAATTGTAAATATCTACCGTGGAAATGCAATCCGCCAATATCGTTTTCGTTGTATATTTCACCGCAGAATATATGCTCGAAACCTTTATTTTTAAACCAAATACTAGTTAAATCCTGCAAAAATTCTGACTTTGTTCTACGACCGGGAAGCAATTCACCTTGAGTAGATTTTTGAATTTTTGTTAATACTTCTGGGTAATCGGATAAAAGCTGTTTAAATTGGCTCGGTTTAACTCGGGAACCTACAGCACCACAGGTCTTAAGTACTGCTATATCAAAGGAATTTAGCTGAGGTGCGGGTGGTGTAATATCTAATTTGGCTCCCGGTGGATAATTTACTCGTACCGGGTTATCTTGATTATCAAAGAAAGGTAAAAGTTCTGTACTCTGTTGTTGAGCGTTAGCTGGATTGTCTAAACCAATGGAAGAAATTAATAATAAAGTAGTTAATCCGCTAAATATTCGTTTTAGGTTGGATGCAGTATTCAGTTTCATTAGAAGATTGAGCGACATAATTTCATAATTCACCATAAAACAGTATAAAACTGACAATTATAATTTCTTACTATTTTTTGACCATTGGTTAGAGTCGATATGCTTGCCTTTTTATCATTAAGGAATATGAGATATAAATTAAATAAATATGTTTTATAGTATACAAGTATTTTCCTATGACACCAATTAATATACTGACTTGTTAATTACTGTAATGAAACAATAATGTCTCAACCATATTTTCTAACTACAACTGTTACTGGCTTTAGCTCCAACACTCATAGAATTTCTGCATCGGTATATTGCCCTACACATGTTTTAGTTGCTAATGCTGCAATTAAATCATTCAATTTTACAAACGATCAACATCGCGAGACTAAGTTTATGCAAGTTGGAATTGATAATATCAATATCCACGGTTTTACCGTCGATTTTGAAGTTACTATGTCTTTTCAAGGTCAAGGTAACGATGAACACTTAATTGATGGTAGCGTAGATGTATTTATTATGGCCATCATAGACTAAAGTCATTGGCTTTAAGATAGGGAGGAACCGCAGAGTGGTTTCTCCCTCTTCTAAATGATTATTATCATTTATCGATTAACTTTTTACTGTTCGCTGTTTTCTCAATTCCTTGCTGCCACTATCTTTTAAGTATCTTGTCACCCCTTGAATGGCAAGACTTACGGTATTTGATGAATGATATAAGTCTTTTAACATACCTTTTGGAAATATGAGTGAAGAGAAAGCGAATTTACTTATAAATACCGTTACAGCAGATTAAAAAGAGCGAATAAACTAAGTACATCAATAAATAAAAATTGATTTACATTTAACGCTTTTACAAAAAGATGTTTAAAAAGTCTTATTTTATATTGGCACTTCTACTATTTGCAGTATTTGTAGGTATCGGTGATAGTGTCTTACCAGAACCCATGAAATCAGCTAGCTTGAATACTCGCAAAACTATCAATGATAGTTTAATTGGTTTATTCCCCAATCGCAGGTCAAAAATTAATCCCCATAAAAGAACTCGTGAAGCTATAGAAGAAACTGAGAAAGGGAAATAAAAAGTTAGGAGTGAGGAGTGAGGAGTTAGGAGTTGAGAATTATAAATTCTTAATTCTTAATTTTTAACTCTTAACTCTTAACTCCTAATTTTTTTAAGCTTCCTGCATCCAGCTAAACATAGCTCTTAAGTCTTTTCCTACATTCTCAATGGGATGTTCTGCTTCTTGACGACGCATTGCTGTGAAACCAGGTTTACCAGTTTGATTTTCGGTAACGAAGTCTCGCGCAAATTGCCCAGATTGAATTTCTTTCAGAATTTTACGCATTTCTGCTTTAGTCTGGTCGTTTACTATCCTTGGACCTCGGGTATAATCACCGTATTCAGCAGTATTTGAAATGCTGTCGCGCATCTTGGCAAGTCCACCTTCTACAACTAAGTCAACAATTAATTTGACTTCGTGGAGACATTCAAAATAGGCTAACTCTGGTTGATAACCTGCTTCTACTAAGGTTTCAAATCCAGCTTTGATTAAAGCACTCAAGCCACCGCACAATACTGCTTGTTCGCCGAATAAGTCAGTTTCGGTTTCTTCGCGGAAGGTGGTTTCTAATATACCACCACGGGTTCCGCCAATACCTTTGGCGTAAGCCATTGCTTTATCCCGTGCAAGTCCAGTGTTGTCTTGATAAACTGCAAACAAACAAGGTACTCCTTGCCCCTGTGAATAAGTGCGCCGTACTAAATGTCCGGGGCCTTTAGGCGCTACCATTACCACATCTACATTTTCAGGTGGTACAACTTGTCCGAAGTGAATGTTAAATCCGTGAGCGAAGGCGATAACGTTTCCTTCTTCTAAATTAGGTTCAATCTCTTCTTTATAAACGGTTTTTTGTACCTCATCCGGCAGCAAAATCATAATAAAGTCAGCTTCTTTCGCGGCATCAGCTACACTTTTAACAGTTAGCCCGCCTTCTTTGGCTTTAGCAGCAGACTTACTACCCGGATACAGTCCAACAATCACATTCATGCCACTATCTTTAAGATTAAGAGCATGGGCATGACCTTGAGAACCAAAGCCGATAATCGCTATAGTTTTTCCTGCTAAAAGGTCTAAGTTAGCATCCGAGTCGTAGTACATCCGAGCCATAATTTCGCCTTACTGAGATAAGCATCCCGATCGATTACAGACTTTTCATATTACCGTAAAGCGGGTACTTGTTAAGAAGGTAATTCGTAATTCGTAATTAGAATCACAACAGAACCCGATATCTTGAAGATACCGGATTTTTAAAGCTACATATTTTTACCTTCATTCTCAACGTGAGAACCCACCCATTACCCATCCAACAGCTAACCCTACTGCGGCAATTCCGGTTAGACTAAGCATTGCTGCATCAAAACTATCTAAGGCATTTCTTAACTGTCTTCCGGATTTATTAACAGTTACAACTAAATTACAATACCAAACTATATGAAAAGCCCATTCGCCTAAATCTATTACGACTAATGCGGCTGTAAAAAATAATATAAAAGCTGGAACTACAATTCCACGTGTTTTACACACGAATATTAATACGAATACGAATAAGAAAAGATTAAACCCTAAAAAACCCATAAATAATGGGTTGAAAGCTGGTGATTTTAAATAACATAAAGCAACTGCTAAAAGAACCCGCGAACCAATTAAAGAAACTACTAATAGCTTGGTACTTTTAAATAAAATATAAACTGTGGCCGCTAAAGGGAATATTGCAAAATAAATTACTATTAATTGTTTCAATCTCTCTGGTTCTAAAAATAATGGCTCTACTTGAGATACATTTATCATCCAACCATTAAAAACAGAAAGAATTAAAAAGGAAATTAGCCAACCCCAATTCATGATTAAACGGTTTTGGGCAAATCTACGGTAATATTCGTTATTATTTATTGTGTTGGATACGATTCTGAAGGGTAGCATAGGTAGGTTTTTGTTGTATTTTCTGTAATTCAATTTAGCAGTCGATCTAATATTAAGAATGAAGCCTAAAGCACATATTATTGTAAATAATCCCAAAATAAAAAAGGGAAAAGATTATATACACCCGCATTAATCTGAAGTTAATTTAGTTTTTACTTCTAAATAATCTAGCAGAGACTTTTTGGACAGGCTATGATAATTTTAATTGAGAAAACTTCGATAGCAAATACGATGAAAATCCATTAATATCCAAACAAAAATACAAGTCTTGTCTACAGCAATTATTACTTATTTTGAAACAATTATTTATCGTTTAAAATAATTATGATGATCGGGTTTCTTTATCGATTGTTTGTATTTCTAGTTGCGATAATTTAATATCAACAGCTTTTACTGAATCTTCAATGCTGCTGGTTTTACTAGCGCCAGGAATCGGCAGTATACAAGGCGATTTGGAACGCAACCAAGCTAAAACGATGCAGTACACCGATAGGTTTTTCTCTTCGGCTAACTTGGCGATCGCTGCAATATCTGTTAAATTATCGTGGCGACGACGACCGCCAAACGGACTCCAAGGTAAAAAGGTTAAACCCTCGTTTTCGCAATATTCCAGTACTCCATCCGTTTCTGGTTGCCGCTGCCAAGGACTATATTGATTTTGCACTGAAACGATATCAACTACATCCCGCGCTTGCTTAATTTGTTCTACTGAAAAATTAGAAACCCCAATATTATTAATCATCCCTGCTTCTTGGGCTTCTTTTGCTGGTGTGAGAGATGCATGAATGGTATAATCTGGGTCTGGTGAATGATATTGCCAGATATCTATGGGTTTATTACCGCCAAAAGCTGCAAAACTGACTTTAATAGTTTCGCGTAGATGTTCTGGATTACCGTTGCGAGTCCAACTTTGATTGGGACGCATCAAACCGCCTTTTGTAGCGACTATGATATTACTGGTATCGCCGCTATAAGTTTGCAAAGCTTTGTGAATCAATCGCTCGTTATGATGCTTATCCGACTCATCTTTACAGTAAGAGTCAGCAGTGTCAATAAAGGTTATGCCCAAATCAAAGGCACGATGAATAACATTTATTGATTGCGATTCGGTAGGGCGATCGTAAACTGACATTGGCATTCCACCCAGACCGATCGCACTTGCAGAAACACCGCTTTTCCCAAGTTGTATGGTTTCCATATTTATATTTAATTTATATTCAAAATCCCCAGTGCCAATATTGGTTTAACAGCTAAAGCAGGAGTTAAGAAACCATCCAAAGGTTATAGTTTTAGATTTTTATAACAAAATATTCCCGTCTTTATTTTGTACCTTGGGGAGATGACAAAAAAGACACAATAACCTGTGGGTTCAATTGATGAAGGGGGGTAGGACTATCAGTCCTTGTCACAGATTAAAACTTTAGCCAGAGTATATAAAATATTAGTTTCCGTCAAGTTATCTTATAACAAGACATGAGCAAATTAGCTCTGATGTTAATAAGTATTTACACGCTAACTATGTTTAAATTCTACACTAATTTATTTCAAGGTTTGTTGAAAAGCAAGTCAAGTTTATTTCTAAGCCTTTTAGATGGAAGTTTAATTTTCACTAGGAATGCGCGTCAGAGTCTTATGACAATAAGAGCAAACCGCAGAGTTTAGCGGCATTGGGCATTGGAAATAATTATTTATGCAACGCCCGTTTTTTTTTCCTTTCCCCGTTAAGAGTTCCCTCTTTCTAAACTATAAAGATAAAGAAACCCGGTATCTCAAAGACACCGGGTTTTTAGAGGGTAAAAATAGTGTTTTTGCGGACATACTTTTAAAAGCATTGAAAGCTTCCTTGATTTACTCGATCAAAAAAAACTAAAAAGTCACGGGGTTTTAGTCTAACAACTCACTATGTCATAAAGACACACTGCGTTAACGCGAACAGCATTTTTCTTATAAAAAAACTTAGCTTTGTACTTTTTCTCACGAAATAATTACCGTTAAGAATGCCAAAATATGTGTTAGCAGGCATCGTATCCGAACTCTTATGCCAGAATTACGCCAATCAATCGCCCAGCATTATCACGAACGCACTAAGTACGATCCAGAAACTTTATCGGCCAAAAATAAAGGCTTGGATTGGGCTAAACAACCCGTACCTTTTAAAGAGTACAAAATTGGTTCTACTTTCGATTTAAAGCCTTATATCGAAGCAAAACCGGGTTCATTCACTAATAATTTAGAAGCGCAATGGTGGCAAAGACTTTCCAGACTGCTTTTTTGCAGCTATGGTTTGACTGCCAGAATGCCTTCTATGGGAAGCACGGTTTACCTACGTGCTGCTCCTTCTGCGGGAGGTTTGTATCCGGCTGAAATGTATTTGTTAAGCCGAGGCACGCCGCTTTTACCTCCTGGTTTGTACAACTACCAATGTCGAACTCATTCCCTAATGAATTATTGGGAAAGTGATGTTTGGCAAAAATTGCAATCGGCTTGTCTGGAAAATTCTTCCTTAGAAAGCACTCAGCTAGCAATTGTCCTCACTTCTGTTTTCTATCGCTCTGCTTGGCGTTATGAAGATAGGGCTTACCGTCGAATTTGCCTTGATACGGGACATCTGATCGGCAATATCGAATTAGCTGGCGCTCTTACCGGCTATCGCCCCCATTTAATCGGCGGTTTTATTGATGAAGATGTCAACGAACTGCTTTATATTGACTCCAATCAAGAAGGCACGATGGCAGTTGTTGGTTTGGAAGATTTACAGGATAGTAAGCTTTATAGGAATGTAGTTCGTACTGCTTTACCTTCTGCCACCGAAACTGATTTCCCCCAAATTCCCGATGGAGAATTGCTCGATTATTTCCACCGTGCCACACAGATTCAACCGGGTACGACTGGTAAATCAAATCTACCTTTATTAAAGCAGGATAAGTCGATTGAGGACAAATACAACTTTAGTTTTTGCGATAAAATTTCTACCGCTACTAAACCTGTTTACTGGGGTAAAAAATTAGAACAGTTAGAAGAAACGATTCTTAAACGTCGTTCTACTCGTGCTTTTAGCGGTGAAACTTTGCAATTTGATGACTTAAAAGCTTTACTCGATTTCACTTATCAACCCCAAAATTATGTTGACCAAAATTTAGATAACTCTCCAGATTATTTCGATTTAAATCTAATCGAAACCTTTGTTGCTGTTTCTGGAGTAGAAGGTTTGGAAAGGGGCTGTTACTATTACGCTCCTTCTTCACAGGAATTGCGTCAAATACGCTTTAAAAATTTCCGCAGAGAGTTGCATTTCCTCTGCTTGGGACAAGATTTAGGGCGAGACGCATCTGCTGTAATTTTCCATACTGCCGATCTCAAAAGCGCTGTAGCTCAATACGGGGATAGAGTTTACCGCTATCTGCACATGGATGCCGGACATTTGGGGCAAAGACTTAATTTAGGTGCAATTCATTTAGGTTTAGGCGTTAGCGGTATTGGTGGCTTCTTTGATGACAAAGTTTCGGAAGTCCTCGGTATACCTGAAAAGGAAGCAGTTCTGTACATCACGACTTTAGGAAGACCAAGATAACTAAGCCATAAGTAAGCGCGATCGCCTTCGTTGGAGGAATATGCCGATTTGAAGGTAAACTCAAGCTTTAAATATTCTTCAAATATGCTTAATAATTAGCAGCAAATATAAAAGCTGATTATTTAGACAGTTAAGTAATATTAAGATGAAAGTTTATCAAGAATCGGTATTGTCCAAATTTAAATATCATAAACAAGTGTTAACTTATAGTTAAACGTTATTAATCCGTTAAAATACTTATATATAAGATAATTTGAGAACTTAGACGACTTAAGCTAAAAACAGGCAAGACTTGACAATATAGCTTTCAATTGCTCCAAATATCAAATAAAAACGAATGACTAAATATTTAATATTAAAATTCCTGCGAAAATTTATTTACACAAAAGTACCTGAAACGGTGTTTTACTCTGTGAATACTTATCAAATGATTAAGAAAAGTTTTTCAAAGTAACACAGTATGAATATTCTTAGCAGTGAATAGGTGACTCTGAAGTCTTTTTCAAGTAGATTTATTACCGTATATTCACATAGATTCTTTCAATTAGTTTTATTAATATGCTCAAAAGAGACATTTTTGAGTTATAACCTTTAAAATGAATTGTCAACCTGTAATATTACTTACCCAACTTCGGATAATATCAATTTTGTAATCGGCAGCCAAAGCCTTCTTTGCAGCAATTACTAATAAAGGATTTTTCCTGAATTGTTAGTAAATATGCCGGATACTTTATGTGGTAAGCGTGAAGTTCATAGAATATTACTTAAAACCATTTGCATTCTTCGGATTAAAAATCCCGTACTTTATCTCGCTCTCGTCATAAATCAAAAAAATTACCACTTTTGACATTCAGAGGTATCAATGACTATTAATAGTTTTACTCAAGCAAAAAGACCAAAAAGACCAGTTAAACAGCAATTAGAATACCAACGACCAGAATATCAACGACCTAATTTGATAGTTCCTGATGTTCCTAGCGTTCCCGATGTTCCCGACGACTACATGGGAACACCGGAGATTGGCCCAGACGGAAGTATTTTCACTTGTCCCAATCGCGGAAGAGTAGCAATCTTCATCGATGGTGCGAATTTATTTTATGCAGCATTGCAGCTTGGGATTGAAATTAACTATGCCAAACTACTCAGCTGTTTAGCCAAAGATTCAAAATTGTTGCGTGCATTCTTCTACACGGGAGTAGATCCAACTAACGAAAAGCAACAAGGTTTCTTGTTATGGATGCGTCGGAATGGCTATCGCGTCATCACCAAAGATTTGGTGCAATTCCCAGATGGTTCTAAAAAAGCCAATCTTGATGTAGAAATTGCAGTAGACATGATGAATTTAGCCCCTTACTACGACACTGCGGTTTTAGTAAGTGGTGATGGCGATTTAGCTTATGCAGTAAATGCAGTCTCCTATCAAGGTTCCAGAGTAGAAGTAGTTAGTTTGCGTTCAATGACTAGCGAAAGCTTAATTGACGTTGCCGACTGCTTTGTTGATTTAGACGCAATCAAAAAACATATTCAAAAAGAATCAGATTCAGAGTATAGCTATAGACCGTTATCAAGTTTTGAC
The DNA here is from genome assembly GCA_049649675.1 of Rivularia sp. (in: cyanobacteria). Taxonomy (GTDB): domain Bacteria; phylum Cyanobacteriota; class Cyanobacteriia; order Cyanobacteriales; family Nostocaceae; genus Rivularia. The sequence continues at coordinate 10,430 of JBARZF010000339.1, forward strand.
ATACACCCACCAATTCACGTAGAACAACCACATTACCCAAAATCTTAATTAATAATTCGTGATTCGTAGTTATGAACAAACTAATAGATTTTGGATTTTAGATTGATTCAGAACGGGAATACTTGTAAAACCTTTTCCCTCTTCTTTTCCCTCTCCTTAGTAAGGAGAGGGTTAGGGTGAGGTAAAGCAGGGATTTCAGATTGAAATTTAAAACGGTTTTGAGGCCGTATTCGTGGAATGTCGGCGTAAATGACAATTTAAAATCTTTAAAGCTTTTAGTTAATCCAAAATCCAAAATTAGACATTAGTCACAATTGCGAATCACGATTTTTGAATTATGAAGCCGGTAAATCAACGCTGTAAAGGATTTTTCCGAACTTATTATGCAGTGCAACGCTCATAACTTTAGTTTGAGAATTGATTCTCACCGTACCAAAAAACTGCAAACCATCTTTTGGCGACCTATTTGGTTTCATTGTCGAGTCTACGCTTTGAAACTTTACTTGCGGACCAAAAGTATTATCTAACTGATTTGGGCCAAAAGTACCGGAGTTCAAAGGACCGGCGACAAACTCCCAAAATGGTGTAAATTCCTGAAACTGTGCTTTGTTGGGGTCGTAATAATGGGCTGCTGCATAATGTACGTCAGCGGTTAACCAAACTACATTGCGGATATTCTTCTGTTTGATAAAACGCAATAAATCGGCAATCTCTAATTCCCGCCCCAATGCCACACCATCACCATTGGATGCATTTTCAAATTTGCTTTCACCATCTTTAACTAACAACCCGATGGGCATATCCGAAGCAATTACCTTCCAAGTTGCCTTCGAGTAAAGTAATTGATTCTTTAACCAGCGCACCTGAGAGTTACCCAAAAATGCCGTTTCCGCACTTGGTTGTTGCTGACGATTAGCCGTATTAGGTCCTCGGTAGCTGCGTTCATCTAACATGAAAACTTCTAAATTAGACCCATATTTATAAGAACGATAAATTTGTTCTGGATCGTTATCGTCAAAGCGTATGGGTGTATACTCCATAAAAGCTTGCTTGGCTCTAGCTGCCAGCAGAGAAACGCTTTTAACTTTGTAGCGATCGTCATCCAGAATCTCGCCGGGATACCAATTATTAGTAGTTTCATGGTCATCCCACTGCACCAATTGGGGAACTTCAGCATTAAACCGCTTCACATTTTCATCCAGCAAATTATAAACATAATTGCCGCGAAACTCCTGTAAAGTTTCCGCAACCTTGGACTTTTCCGGGGTAACGATATTCTTCCAAATACTGCCGTCATCCAATTTAACTTCAGATTCAATTGGGCCATCGGCATAGATATAATCGCCAGAATGAATAAAAAAATCCGGTTTTAGCTGCCGAATTGTCTCGTAGATTTTCATGCCCCCAAAGTCTGGATTAATACCCCAACCTTGTCCCGCAGTATCTCCAGACCAAGCAAAGAATATATCACCGTTTTCAGCAGGAGTGCGTAATTTTCCTGTATAAGGAGCGCTGTAAGTATTGATATCGGCTAAATCCTGAAATATCACGCGGTAAAAAACTTGCTCTCCACTTGGCAAATTATTTAAATTAACCCGCGCAGTAAAATCACTAACTTCCAAAGCCGCAGGGCCAATAACTCGTTTTGCACCCTTAAAAGATTCGTTAGTTGCATAATCAACAATGATTCGAGCCGGTTTATCGCTACGACTCCAAATAACCGCACTCGACACATTAATATCGCCGCTAGCAACACCGTAAGGAATTTTCGGACGCATTTTATCCGATGTAATAATACCGGGTGCTTGAGCAAAACTTTTATTTTGTAAAAACTTTGTGGCAATGATTCCAGAAGTTGCGATTGCGCTACCTATTAAAAAGCGACGGCGAGATTGTAAAGGGTTGGGTTTCATCTTTTTTAATTGTGTTTGAAGGTGAAATATTTTTTTTGCCTACATTCTCGCTTACGAAATAATTTTCCGCAATTTTACCCAAATTTATTTAGATAATTGTTGACATACTGATAATAAATATGATTTGACATTTACCTGGCGGTTGAAACCGCTGCTACACAAGCAAAACCCACGCAGGTGGGTTTCAATTAAAAGTTTGTAGGTTGGCTAATAAAAATAAAAACAAATATAATGACGAATCAAATATTACAAGAAAGATACGAAATTCAGCGACAACTAGGAAAAAATCCCGGACGAAAAACCCTGCTAGCAAAAGATTTAGAAACTCAAGAACTAGTAGTTGTTAAATTACTTAATTTTGATATTGAATTTGACTGGCAAGATTTGAAGTTATTTGAAAGAGAAGCGCAAATTCTACAAGAACTTTCACATCCTGCGATTCCTAACTATTTAGATTATTTTGAAGTTGATTTACCCGATACTAAAGGTTTCGCTTTAGTACAAAATTATATTCCGGCTAAGTCTTTAGAAGAACATTTGGAATCGGGACGTACTTTTAGCGAAACGGAAATTAAGCAAATCGCTAAAGCTTTATTAGAAGTATTAAGTTATCTGCATACTAGACAACCTGCTGTTATTCACCGCGATATTAAACCTAGCAATATTTTATTAGGCGATCGCTCTGGTAATAATGTTGGTGATGTTTATTTAGTTGATTTTGGTGCGGTGAAAACCGCAGCGCAGCAAGGTGGAACTATGACTGTAGTAGGGACTTACGGTTATATGGCTCAAGAGCAATTTGGTGGGCGTGCTGTACCGGCTTCCGATTTATATAGTTTGGGTGCTACTTTGATTTATTTAGTTACTGGTAGCCATCCAGCCGATTTATTGGGGGATGAGATGATGATTGAGTTTGAGGAATCGGTTAATTTGAGTGATGAGTTTATTCATTGGCTTAAATGGATGACTCAGACAACTTTGAAAAAGCGCCCAAATTCAGCAGAAGCTGCTTTGAAAGAGTTGGAAAATCCGACAATACCTGAATCTCAAATAGTCTTTAAAAAAGCCATAAATAGTATCAAAAAATTAATTAGAGAAAAATATAAATTAGAAATAATAAGTCCTGCAATTGGTTTAAAAATGCCACTTA
>JBARZF010000340.1:0-7888 GCA_049649675.1 Rivularia sp. (in: cyanobacteria)
GGTGCTACTGGTACTGGTAAAACTTTACTTTCGACTCAGTTTATTTTTGCCGGATTCAAAAATAGCGAACGCTGCATTTATTTTGGGTTTGAAGAAAATCGCAATCAGTTGATGAGGAATGCGCGAGGATGGGGTATGGACTTTGCTCAAGCTGAAAAAGAAGGAATGCTAAAAATTCTATTTCGCTATCCGGAATCAACTCGATTAGAAAATCATCTAATTAAAATGCAGGAAGCCATAGAAGAGTTTAAACCCCATCGGATAGTAATTGATAGTTTGACGGCTTTAGAAAAAGTAGCCACCTTAAATGGATTTCGAGAATTTATTGCTAGTTTGAATGCCACAGTTAGAGGGCAAGGAATGACTGGGCTTTACACCGCAACCGCTCCGACATTATTAGGCGGTAATTCAGTGACGGAATCTCATATTTCTACAAGTACCGATTCAATTATTTTACTGCGATATGTGGAAGTTTACGGTGAAGTTAAAAGAGGGTTAGCGGTAATCAAAATGCGAGGTTCAGAACACGATAAGCAAATTCGCGAGTTTACAATTGACAGTAAAGGAATGCATATCGGTAAAAGTTTCCGTAACGTTATCGGCATTTTATCTGGAAATCCGATGTATGTTGATCAAGATGAAGTTAATCGTTTGAGCGACTTATTTCAAGATGAAGCTTAGAAATAATGGTTATTCTGTAATTGGTATGCTAATTAAATTGTTTCTAAGAGGGAGCGGGGAACTCTTAATTGGGAATAGAGGAAAAAGATGATATTAGCGAAAAAAGTTAGTTACAGGGCGCAATAATCGTTCCAGAGCAATTATCTCAGGTCTTTTTACCGACACTTCAGCATCCTAGCTACTGAACAACCAAAATAATTTATAAACTAATTTATAAAACAATTCATCAAATTATCTAAATGCTTATTTGATCAATTAAAGGATAATTCTTAAGGTAGACAAAATTCTATAAATATCATGATAATAATTTAGGGTATAGGGAAATTGGAATTTTCATACATTATGTCCGCTTTTAGTTTGTTCAAAATTTAGTTTGGGAAGGAAAAAAGTTGGCTTATAAGTTGTAGAGAATTAATTTTTACCGAAAATATATTATTTAGTTGTAAAGTGGTATCTATGGCAGTTCCAATCAATCTACTATTATTATGTGATTGTGCCGAAAAAAGCGAAAAAATCTTATCGTTATTACGCGAAGCCGAGTTTACGGTAACAGCAAAGCAAATCAAAGACGAGGCGGATTATCTTACTTATTTAACTTCAGAAGTAGAACTTATATTAGCAGATTATCAGCACCCAAAGTTAGATATTTTTCAAGCTAGACAAATATTGCAAGAAAAAGAATTTAATACTCCATTTTTAGTTATTAATGGTATCGATAACACACGCGAAGCGGTAACTTGTATCAAAGCAGGAGCAACCGACTATCTAAATAAAGATGAGTTGCCACGACTGGCATCATTAGTAAAACAAGCGCTTGATACAAGTGAATCGCCTTCTTTTGAAGTCGGTGAAATGGAAAAATGTAATAGTTATTTAACCGACTTACAGCAACGTTTATTTTCTCAAACAACAGAATTAACAAAACAGCGTCAGCATAGACAAGCAGAAAGTAATCGTAGGGAAAAAGTAGAAGCCGCTTTAAAAAAGAGTGAAAAGCAGTTGCGGATGCTGATTACCAAAAATCCAGATGGGATAGTAGTAGTAGATAAGCAAGGAATAGTCAGATTTATTAATCCCGCAGCTTTGAAATTATTTAACCGTAAAGAAGAAGAACTTTTAGGAGAAATGTTTGGATTTCCCGTGGCTGGTGGAGATAAAACCGAAGTAGATATTTCTACGAAAACGGGAAAAGCATTAATAGCACAAATGCGCGTGGTAAGAGTAGATTGGCAGGGAAAACCCGCTAATTTAGTTACTTTGAGAGATATTACCGAACGTAGACAAGCTGAATTAGACAAAGCACAATTATTAGCTAAAGCCGAAGCTGCAAACCGGGTGAAAGATGAATTTTTAGCCGTGCTTTCCCACGAATTGCGAACCCCACTTAACCCAATTTTAGGATGGACTCAACTTTTACGCTCTAATAAACTTCCACCTCAAAAAATCGATCAAGCATTAGAAACAATTGAGCGAAATGCTTCTTTGCAAGCAGAAATGATCAAAGACTTGCTTGACGTTTCGCGGATATTGCGCGGTAAATTACAGCTAAATCCAGTTAGTGTTGACTTAATAAATATCATCAAAGCTGCAATTGAAACCGTGCGTTTAGCTGCTCATGCAAAATCTGTTGAAATCATTCCCAACTTTTCTTCAGAAACCGCATTTGTTGAAGGAGACGCTAACCGCTTACAGCAAATTTTTTGGAATTTACTTTCCAATGCGGTTAAATTTACTCCCTCAAAAGGAAAAGTAAATATAGAATTAATCTGCAATAATTCTCAAGCCAAAATTAAAATTGCGGATACGGGGAAAGGAATCAATTCGGAATTTTTACCTTATGTATTTGATTACTTTCGTCAGGAAAACAGTTCGAGTACTAGAAATACTGGCGGATTAGGATTGGGGTTGGCGATAGTAAGACATTTAGTAGAACTTCACGGTGGTAACATTCAAGTAGAAAGTCCGGGTATTGGCAAAGGTACAATATTTATCGTAGAGATACCTGTAATTTACAACGTAGAAACCCCTACCGAAACTAATAATAAACACAGTGTAAATTTAAATTTTGACGGTGTAAATATTCTTATAGTAGACGACGAGCCAGACAACCTAGAATTTTTAAAATTTGTCCTTGAAACCTACGGAGCTTCAGTACAAACAGCCACATCTGCCCCGGAAGCATTTAAATTATTCTTGCAAAATAAACCAGATTTGCTGATCAGTGATATTGCGATGCCAGAAGTAAACGGACATACATTAATGCGTCAAATTCGAGCGCTACCTTCCCAAAAAGGTGCAAAAATACCTGCGATCGCACTAACCGCTTATGCCGGGGAAACAAATCAAAACGAATCTTTACAAGCTGGCTTTAACCTACATCTTACCAAGCCAATTCATGCAGATAATTTAGCTCAGAAAGTTGCGGAGTTAACAGTTAGCAGCGAGCAGTGAGCAGTGAACAGTTAACAGTGAGCAGTTAGCAGTTGTTTCTCGTTACAAGGTTCTACCTTGTAATGCATTTGTGGGAGGCTCTGCCTCCCGTCAATAAAAGCAGGCAGAGCCTCCCATGCGGGGGTTCCCAGCCAGAGACTGGGAACCAGTTAACACCTCTAACCTTTAACCACTAACCACTAACCACTAACCACTAACCACTAACCTTTAACCTTTTACATAATATTCAGGGGATCGATATCAATTGTTAAGCTAACGGAATTCGGACACATCTGACGTATTTCTTCCCAGTCTGGTAATTCCGGTAAGTCTTCGGGGGCAAATTTTAATAGTATTTGCCAGCGATAGCGGTTTGCTACTCTTAATATGTTTGCTGGTGCTGGCCCCAATATGTCTATTTCCGATCGCTGCTCTAGCTTTTGTGCGATCGCCGTGGCGGTGTTTTCTACTTGTACGTCATCGAAACTGCTTAATCGCAATAAAATCAATCTACCGTAGGGTGGATAATTCAAAGCTTCTCGCTGTTCTAATTCGTCTTGAATAAAAGTTTGATAATCGTGTTGCTGTACTGCTTCGATTACTGAATGTTCTGTAGTATAAGTCTGAATTATAACTCTTCCGGGGTCTTCACCTCTACCCGCACGTCCGGCAACTTGAGTTAAAGTTTGGAAAGCGCGTTCGCTGGCGCGGTAATCTGATAGATGCAGCAATCCATCGGCGCTGACTACTCCTACTAAAGTTACTTGGGGTAAATCTAAACCTTTGGTGAGCATTTGGGTTCCGATTAATAAATGCGCTTCACCTTTGGCAAATCTGGTTAATAAAGTGCGATGCGCTCCTTTGTTGCGGGTGGTGTCGCTGTCGAAACGGATAAATTTTAATTCGGGAAACTGTTTGGTTAACTCTTGCGCTACCTTTTGAGTACCGCTACCGAAGAATTTTAAATAAGGGGAACAACAATCTGGGCAATTTTTAGGATGGGGGGTTGCGTAATTGCAGTAATGACAGCGTAAAACCTGGGCTGCTCCGGCTTCGGTTTGGTGATAGGATAGCGACACATCACAATAAGGACATTCCATTACATATCCGCAGCTACGACAAGAAACAAAAGTACTGTGTCCCCGACGATGAATAAATAAGATTCCTTGCTGCCCGGTTTCAATAAGCTCTTGCAAACCTTGCTGTAGAGGATTGCTAAATATAGAACGATTTCCCCGGTGTAATTCCGAGCGCATATCTACAATTTCCACCGGAGGTAATGGGCGGGAATTGACGCGCTCTGGAAGAGAGATGTAGTAGGAGGATGGGGGGATGGGGGGATGGGGAGAGGGGGTAGAAACTGGTAACTGTTCACTGCTCACTGTTAACTGTTCACTGCTCACTGTTAACTGTTCACTGTTCACTGTTAACTGACTCTTCACCCAACTGTCCAAAGAGGGAGTTGCCGAACCCAAAATTAGAGGGCAATTTTCTAATTCTGCTCGCCAAGCTGCTACTTTACGAGCGTGGTAGGTGGGCATGGGGGAATCTTGTTTGAATGAGGAATCGTGTTCTTCGTCTAAGATTATTATGCCGAGATTGGGTAATGGCGCAAAAATGGCGCTGCGGGTGCCGATGACTACTTGGGGTTCTCCTGCTAGCATTTGTCGCCAAGTGTCATAACGTTCGCCATCGGAAAGGGCGCTATGGTATACGCTAACTTTGGTACCGAATCTATTACGAAAGCGATCGGTTAATTGTGGTGTTAGTCCGATTTCGGGAACTAATACTAATGCCGATTTACCTTTTTTTAGTAGAGGTGCAATTGCTTGCAAATACACTTCTGTTTTTCCGGAACCCGTTACTCCATGTAATAGGATTGATGCATATCCATTAATATTATTTATCGTTTCTAAAGCTATTTGTTGTGCTGATGTGAGGTTTTTTACTTGCCCTCCGGTGAATGTTTGATCTGCATTTTCGCCAGGTTCTATTCGTAAAATTTCTTTTTCTTCTACGACAACGTAACCTTTTTTTTCTATGGTTTTTATAGTTGAGGAACTGGCGCTGCAAGTTTGTAATAATTCAGTTAGCCACATCTCGCCGCCGCGTCGTCGCAATACTTCTAAAATTTCTGTTTGACGTTTGGTTAAATCGGCTGCAAAGTTATTTGCAATTAATGTTACCGCTTTTTGTAATTTTGGTTTTGTTAAACGAGGTGCTTCTAAATAAGTTTCTATTAAACCAAATCTTCGCAATTCTCTTACCGCACGATAAGCACCGCGAACTTGGCGACTTAAATAAACAAAACTGTAATTCCCTTCTGGTGATAGTTGGAGTAAATCAATAATTTTTCGCGCTGCGGGGGAAAGGGAAAAAGAAAGAGAGGAAGAGGGAGAAGAAATGGAAGTATTTTTTGAAGAAACAAGTTTAATACGACGTTGAGATTTTCCTAATAAACCTGGAGGTAAAGCAACGCGAATTACTTGAATTAAAGGCGTGTAATAATATGCTGCAATTCGATTTAATAATTCCCAGTAAAAATCTGGAAAAAATCCGGCGCTGACTACATCTTCTATATTACGAATTTTATAAGTTGGTATATCTTGCGGAGGCTTTGTTAATTTACGAATTGCTATTCCACCAAGGGTTTGCGTACCAAAAGGCACGCTCAAAATATCTCCCGGTTTTATTTCTAACCCGGTTGGTAATCCGTAGGTGAATAATCCCGTGACTCTCGGACAATCCACCAATACTTCAACCCATTGGCAAGCGGGAATTCTTCGGTTATATTCGCCTTGATTTGAAGCTGCGATACGCGAAGCGTCAAGCCTCCGGCTTATCGCAGTTGGTAAAGCTGCGTTGTTTGTATACATATTTCTTATTTTACCGATCGATAATTACCAATATCCGTTTAACAAAATTGACTTAACTCAATGAGTGTATTAAGAATTGGACTTTGGATAAGTTAAAATGTATTTAGGAATACTTTCAATTGACATAATACTTGATAAATTTCCGTTAGATGTAATTTCATAAACAAACCTTACATAAACCATATAGCTAATGCTTTTTTGATACATCACATCCGATCTCAAACAATCTGAGTTTTTTACCTTAATTATTGCCCTCCTTTACCAATCAAGGAATAGGGCTTATCTCTCTATTGATAGATTTTCAGCTTTGGCGGTATATGAGATGCTTTGATATAGGAAATAAATTCCTACGGTTTCGCTTGCAATATTTTATATAAATTGAGCAAGATCGCCCAAAGTCACATATTGACTCAATAAAGCATATAGCATTCCCTTAGACAGTGATTCAACATAAAAGCCTAAAAGTATTAAGATAAGCATAGTAAAACTCAACATCAAGGCGGTCATAGATTATTTATTTATATTTATTGAGTAAATAAAAAAATTTGGAGGTGACAGCAAGAATATTCTGTTAGAGAAAAAAAGTGAAGAATATATTTACAAAGGTTAATTAAGTTTATATTAGAGTCGTGAAAAGTATAACTACGTCATATGAGTACATTATAGCTGTATTAAATAATCAAGCTTTACTTAAAAAGTAAAAGTTAAGCTATAAAGCCACAAGGTATGTTTTTAAATCGAGTCAAAGGCAGAGAAAGTTTGAATTATTGAAAAATTTCAGCTTTAAATGTCAATGCGGTAGCTGTCACTTTCGTTATTTACGGTATTAGGCAACAATCCCCCATAAAAAAAACTATGAGTATTGCACAATTGGGAACGATGGAAAGTATGCACAAAGTTGCTGAGAAGAATCAATCTGAAGCAATAAACGTTTTAGAAGTAGTGGCAGACGACGAAGCTATAATTGCTCAAAACATTGAAAATGAAGAAACCGATGGGGATAATTTAGCAGCCGCGCGACCTACAGGTTACAACAAAACCGAGTACGATGATGCTGTAGGGGCGTTTTTCAAAGAAATGGCGCGTTATCCATTGCTTAAGCCCGATGAAGAGGTAGAATTAGCTAAAAGAGTACGCATCCTCGAAGAAGTAAGACAAGCACAAGCCGCAGCCGAAGAAAAATTAGGATATTCCCCCGATAAAGCAGCAGTAGCCAAAGAAATGGGGGTTACTCAAAAGCATTTAGAGCATCGCTTGTACCAGGGAAAAGTCGCCAAGCGCAAAATGATTCGTTCTAACTTACGTCTTGTGGTTTCCATCGCTAAACGATATCTTAATCGTGGAGTTCCCTTTCTAGATTTGATTCAAGAAGGGGCAATGGGTTTAAATCGAGCTACTGAAAAATTCGATCCAGATAAAGGATACAAATTTTCAACCTACGCTTACTGGTGGATTCGTCAAGCAATTACAAGAGCGATCGCCAATGATGCTCGCACAATTCGTTTACCCATACATATTGTAGAAAAGCTTAATAAACTCAAGAAAGCGCAGAGAGAATTAAAACAAAAATTATCCAGAAATCCCACGGAAGATGAATTGGCAGAAGTATTAGATATTCCCGCCAATCAACTGCGTCAATTACAACAACTGCGTCGTCAAGCGCTTTCCTTAAACCACCGTGTCGGTAAAGAAGAAGATACCGAGTTGATGGATTTATTGGAAGACGAAGACAACCAATCTCCAGAAGCAAGAATGAACGAAACCATGATGCGTCAGGAGATTTGGGAAGTATTAGGAGACGTACTAACTCCACGGGAAAAAGATGTGATTTCCTTGCGTTACGGTTTAGCAAGCAGCGAACCCTGTACCCTAGAGGAAGTTGGCAATATGTTCAATCTTTC
>JBARZF010000341.1:0-1933 GCA_049649675.1 Rivularia sp. (in: cyanobacteria)
CAAGGTGCGCGTGGTTGGAGTGCAGGACTTACATTCGATCAAAAAGGTGGCGAACTATTTGCAGAGTTGACCAAAAACCTTGCAGGTACTGGACGCAGTATTGGTATTTTTCTTGATAATGAATTAATTAGTGCCGCTTCTGTAGGGCCTCAATTTGCAAGCACGGGAATTACTGGTGGTAATGCTGTAATTGAAGGTGACTTTAGTGCCCAAGAAGCTCAAAACTTAGCAGTGCAGTTGCGCGGTGGTTCGCTACCAGTACCTATAGAAATTGTCGAGAATCGTACAGTCGGTGCCACATTGGGAAGAGACAGTATTCAACGCAGTATTTACGCTGCCCTTGGTGGTTTGATTCTAGTATTAATATTTATGGTGGTTTACTACAGACTACCCGGAATTATTGCTAATATCGCGCTGGTAATTTATGCCCTTTTTACTTGGGCTTGTTTCGCTTTGCTTGGCGTAACTTTAACTTTACCCGGTATCGCCGGTTTTATTCTTAGTATTGGTATGGCGGTTGATGCTAACGTACTGATTTTTGAGCGCACCCGCGAAGAATTACGAGCTGGTAAATCACTGTATCGTTCTGTAGAATCTGGTTTTTACCGTGCATGGTCTAGTATTTTAGATAGCAACGTCACTACACTGATTGCCTGTGCAGCGCTGTTTTGGTTGGGATTTGGCTTAGTCAAAGGCTTTGCCGTAACTTTGGCTGTAGGGGTATTAGTTAGTATGTTTACAGCAGTAACTTGTAGCCGCACGCTAATGTTTTTAGCAATCAGAATTGATTCAATACGCAAGCCAGAACTTTTCTGTCCCAACCTCCCAACTTCAATAAATAAAGCAGGGGTGGCCAGATGAAAATAAGTGTTAATAAATCGCGAACTCTGTGGTGGAGTATTTCTGGTGCTATCATCTTGGCTGGCATCATCTCTATGCTGATATCTTGGCAGCAAATTGGCGCACCACTTCGTCCCAGTTTAGATTTTATCGGTGGTACGCGATTGCAGTTTGAACGAGACTGCACGCTACCGAATAACTGCTCACGACCAATCGATCTTAATACAGTTCGAGAAGTTGTAGAGCAGCAGGAATTAGCCGATAGCAGCATCCAACTAATTGCTGACGCAGAAACAGGTGAAAACAACGGCGTATTAATTCGTACAAAAGCTTTAGATGTAGATCGGCGCACCCAGTTGCAAACTGCTTTAACAGAAAAAATTGGTACTTTTGATCCGCAAAAAAGTCAGATTGATATTGTAGGACCTACTTTAGGAAGGCAATTATTTAACAGTGGAATAACTTCTTTGCTCGTAGCATTCGCTGGTATTATAATTTACCTATCAATCAGATTTCAGAAAGACTACGCAATATTTGCCATTATCGCGACTTTTCACGATCTGTTAATGACAACGGGGATTTTCTCGATATTTGGATTATTATTCGGTATAGAAGTTGATAGCTTATTCATTGTCGCTTTACTTACCATCACGGGTTTCTCAGTTAACGATACCGTAGTAATTTACGACCGAATTCGCGAAACTCTTAAACTCGATCCCAATCGTCCCATAGTTGAAGTTGTAGACGATGCGGTAAATCAAACCTTAGCGCGATCGATAAATACCACGCTCACAACTTTACTGTCATTAATCGCAATCTTTCTATTTGGTGGGGAAACCTTAAAAAACTTTGCTTTAGCACTGATTCTTGGTTTCGTCGCCGGAGCATATTCCAGTATCTTTATTGCCAGCACGCTTCTAGCTTGGTGGCGCGAACGACAAGAAAAATCAAACCCTCCTGCTGGAGACAGTCAACAGTTAACAGTTAACAGTTAGGAGTGAGGAGTGAGGAGTAAGTAAGGTTAAAGGTTAAAGGTTAAAAGTCAAAGTTTAAATTCTCCTTGTCCCCTTGTCTTCCTCTCCCCCTCTCCCCC
>JBARZF010000342.1:0-10271 GCA_049649675.1 Rivularia sp. (in: cyanobacteria)
CCAGATTAGACTACGCTGTAGGAAGCTTTTGCCGCTCCTAAATGTGTCTTTAACTCCGATGGTGGAAAAAATTAAGTCGAGTTATTCTCTGTTGTGGATTGATAAAGTTGCTGAAGTACCCAAAAATGCTTGGAATGCTTTGGCTGTTCCACTTCAGACTCCTTTTTTTGAATGGGATTGGTTAAACAATCTCGAAGTTTCTCAAAGCGCTACAGCCAAGAGTGGTTGGTTGCCCAATCACTTAACGTTATGGCGAGATAGAACGTTGATTGCTGCTGCCCCACTTTATCTCAAAGGGCATAGCCAAGGAGAATTTGTCTTCGATCATCAGTGGGCAGATTTAGCTTACCGTATTGGCGTAGAATATTATCCTAAAATGTTGGGGATGTCGCCTTTTACCCCAGCCGAAGGCTATCGATTTTTGATTGCACCAGGGGAAGACGAAGATGAAATAACTTCCTTAATGCTGCATGAAATAGATTCTTTTTGTAAAAAGCAGCGTATCAGTGGCTGTAATTTTTTGTATGTAGATCCCGATTTTCGTCCAGTATTGGAACGTCAGGGTTTTACAGCTTGGTTGCATCACAATTATGTTTGGCAAAATCATGATTTTACAAGTTTCGATGATTATTTAGGTGCATTTAATGCCAATCAGCGTCGCAATATCAAACGCGAACGAAAAGCTGTAGCAAAAGCCGGTTTGGAATTGAAAGCACTTAGCGGTGATGATATTCCTCAAGAATTATTTCCTTTAATGTACGATTTTTATGCCGACACCTGCGACAAATTTGGCTGGTGGGGTAGCAAATATCTGACAAAACAGTTTTTTGAATCGCTATACGAAAACTATCGCGATCGAGTCGTATTTTTTGCAGCTTACAGCGAACAAGATAACAGCCAACCTGTTGGAATGTCATTTTGTTTATACAAAGACGATAAAATGTATGGTCGGTATTGGGGTAGTTTCCAAGAAATAGATTGTCTGCACTTTGATGCTTGCTATTATTCACCCATTGAATGGGGGATTAAAAACAATATCCAAATATTCGATCCCGGTGCAGGTGGACGACACAAAAAACGTCGCGGTTTCCCAGCAACCCCGAACTACAGCTTACATCGTTTCTACAACAATCGTTTGGGACAAATACTCCGTCACTACATCAGCGAAGTAAACGAACTCGAACAAAAGGAAATTGTTGCAATTAATGAAGAAATTCCTTTTGTAATTAAGAGTTAGTGGTTAGTTGTTAGTTGTTAGTTGTTAGTTGTTAGTTGTTATGACTTTTTACTGGTAACTGATAATTGATAATTGATAATTGATAACTGATAACTGGTAACTGGTAACTGAAAAGAATTACACTATTTTAAGCCCATGAAAACCCTTATGAAGTAGTTGTTTTTAAGTAATTATGAATGTACTTGACAATTTAAAAGCAATAGATGACAAACTTTCTCAACGACATATTGATTTAGATCCTGCCGGATATTTCATTATTTACATTAACCGGGAAGAAGGATTAATTTTTGCTAAACATTTTACTAACGTCATTGATGAACGAGGTTTAGCCGTCGATCCAGAAACGGGAAAAGTAATTCCAGCAAAAGGAAAAGTAGAACGAACCCATACTACGGTATATTCTGCTAGAACCGCGAAAGAATTATCTGTAAAAATTTTTGAAGAAACTCAGCCCTGCCCGATAACCATGTTCGATCATGCTGCTTATCTAGGTAGAGAATTTATCCGAGCCGAGATTGCTTTGGTAACAGGGCAAGAGTACGTGCAGGATTAGGAATTAGGAATTGGGCCGCAGGGCATTGGGAAGAAGGGGGAGACAGGAGACAAGGAGATGGGGAGACAAGGAGATGGGGAGACAAGGAGACAAGGAGAGTAAATTATTCAAAACTCCGCGCCTCCGCGCCTCCTCACTCCGCGCCTCCTCACTCCTCACTCTTATCTGCTCATTCCCAATCCAAAATCTAAAATCTAAAATCTAAAATTCCGTTTACCCTTCAGATGAAGGTTGGAAAACTAAATAGATATAGTATGTTGCCATCGGAATTACGGTAGCAGCAATCAGTAATCCTACTACCCAAGCTGTAGCATTTTCTTGGTCGGTGTCTTCAGCTTTGGTAAATGTTCCTTCTACTTGTACATCGTTTTTGACTTCTGGGGGGCCGGGATCTGGTTCGCCATAAAGTACGGTAACGAGACGTTCTTGTGCATCTAAAAAGGCTTGATTGTACTTATTGCCGTTCCGCAATGGTACTAAAACTGTTTCTGATGCTACACTTTCGGCTATATCATCAGGCATTATAGATTTGACTTTATCACCCGTAATAATAGCTGTGCCATTAGTTACGGAGTCAATCATTAATAAAGTTTGATTTGCTTGTGCTTCTTTGGTAGAAAACCATTTTTCAAATAGGGCTTTAGTAAAACTTTCGGGAGTTTCCCCATAATCTAAACGACGAACAGTAACTATTCTGACTTCGTTTCCTGTTTGAAGAGCCAATTCATCGAAGGCAGTACTAATTTTACCTTCATTAAAACGGCTGATTAAATCTGCTTCATCTACAATCCAAGTGTCTGAAGTCAGGTTCGGTATGTTATATACACCCGTAGCTAAAGCGGGTATGGTAAACATTGAAAAAACGAATATCATCATCGCTAACGATACAATCATCTTAGCGATATACGATTTGCAACTCAATAAGTGGCTGAGAAGCTGTTTCATAGCAGAAAACCACCATACGACTTTTCACCAAAAATACTACATAAGTATGGTCAAAGTCTCGTTTTTGGCAAGGTTTTCTATCTAAAAGTGCCGAGCAATATTGATACAAGCAAGGATTTTAGAAGAAAGCGTAATGATTCCAATTGTCAGTAAGGGAATAGGGAATGGGGAATAGGGAAGAATAAAAACTTGTTCGATCAACCATCTTCTATTAAAGGACTTTTAGTGCATTTCCTTCTCCTTGTTGCACCAATCTTAACAAGCTTACCGAACCACCTTGGTTGGGAATTCCAATTATATACCTTCGTCTGATTGAGATATAATTGTATAGATTTAATCACTCTAAAATCCTATTATTAAATACTCATTAAAGACTTTAGTAAATTATTAAAATTAAAATTAGCCAGATGAATTATCTTATCGCGGTTTATCCTAACAAAGTAGAAGCTTTATCTGCCCGCACTGCTCTAGAAAAAGCAAGTTTACCCAGCGAGCAAATTAGTATTTTAGGTGAAGGTTTCAAAACTACTGACGAATACGGACTAATTAAACCCGAACGACAAGCAAAAAATCACGTTAAAATTCTTGCTTACTGGCTTATACCGATGGGATTTGCTTGTGGTTATGCTTTTAATTTGTTAGCGAATATCGAAATCATTCCCGTAAATGGTGTTCTCAATCAAGTTATTGGAGGCTTGTTGGGAGCAGCTTTTCCTCTGTTATTTGCTTTTACTGTAGGTAGAAGTGTTAAGTCTACTGTTGTTAATCAAGATGCTTGGCTTTATCGCTCCCGCTTAAATGCTGGCAAGTACTTAATTGTTTTTCACGGTACTGATGAATTAGTAAATATTGCTACAAGCACCCTGCATTATTTTGATGTTGAAAATATTTAAGGATAGGGAGTAAAAAGTAAAAAGTAAAAAGTAAAAAGTAAAAAGTAGGGAAGAGATATTTTATTCTAGGAAACAATAATTTAAGCAAATAACCTGAATCTGGCTAAAACATTTTCAATCGTCTGCGGCAAAATATTTTTTAATTCCCTATCATCTTTAAATTGCATTATTTGAGTAGCAGTTAAATCGAAGGGAAATTGTCCATTCATATCCTGACGCTGCATTTGTGCGATTAAAATATGCTCCGAGCGCTTACTTTGAATAGCGTAACCAAGTTCAATACAGGTATTCGCACTGGGAACGAGCAAAGGTTTTTCCTTACCGCTATCAATACTCGCGATGGGTGTGGCATCCGCAATAAATAACAAGCTCCTGCGAATTTTTCGCATGATGCTGCTTCCCAATCTCATCGGTGCATCTTTTGGGCGAATTGACTCAATTAACTTTAACGGAAGTCGCGCACGCAAATTCAATTTATCCAAAGTATCGAGCAATCCCTCCCGTAAAGCCTCGCTCGCTTCGGGAAATTCATTTTGATAACTTAAAAAAATTGTTGGCTCCAACTGCGCTAACAAAGCCTGTTTGGTAAAATAAATCTCATGGCTAATCAAATCAATGTTGGCAACACAATAGCCACCACTACCTTCAACATAAAATTCTATTTCATCGCCTTCTAAATAACGCCTAAACCAAGTTGAATTTTTTACTTCGTCGCTGTCTTCCAAAAAATCTGCTCTCAAAGCCGACTTTAACAGACTTTTTTTACTGATACGAATGTCTGGCTGACGTTTTTCCAACTCTAGAATCGGCTCATACTTTTCGATATACCAAGCTCTCAGAGCAATAATCGACATAACTAGAAACTATTTGTTTAAATTTGACTAAGTATCTCAAATATTTAACCCCAAACAAGCTTACACCGAAGTGTAGCCCTTAAAACAACATCCACATGAATACGATCCGAATGTTATATAGATATCAACATTCCGACAAGACTAGGGTTAGTTAAACTTTCATTAATTAACAACTCAAGATAGTTGTAGCAACTTTAAAATATTGATATTCCCCCACACCTCATTTTTATCTCCATCTTAATATAGTACTACAGTACCACAAAAAGAGATAAATTCTCAAAAAATATCAATTAGTAACTGCTCACTGCTAACTGTTCACTGTTCACTGCTAACTGTTCACTGCTAACTGTTCACTGCTAACTGTTCACTGCTAACTGCTAACTGATAACTGCTAACTGCTAACTGTCAATCTTCCGCGTCCAAAATTTCCTTTGCTTGTAAGATGTGCTGCTTGTGTTCTTCGCTTACGGTAGGATAATTTAATTTCAGTTCTTTCAATTTAGAACAGATAATATCAGCTACAGCCATGCGAGTAAACCACTTATGGTCGGCAGGAATAATGTGCCAGGGTGCCCATTCAGTGCTAGTGTGGCGAAAAGCATCTTCATAAACATTCATGTAATCGTCCCAAAAATTACGTTCTCGAATATCACTTGCTGAGAACTTCCAGTTTTTTTCAGGTGTTTCAATGCGCTTCATAAAGCGGTTTTTCTGTTCTTTTTTTGAGACATTAAGAAAAAACTTTAAAACAATAATTCCATTATTTACTAAATATTTTTCAAAATTATTTATCTCTTCAAAACGCTGCTTCCATATACCATCTCCTTTTAGAGATACAGGTAATTGTTGTTTTTCAATTAACTCCGGATGCACGCGCGTTACCAAAACTTCTTCATAATAAGAACGGTTGAAAATACCTATTCTTCCTCTTTCCGGTAAAGCTTTAAAACTTCGCCATAAATAACCATGATCTAATTCTTCTGAGGAAGGTTGTTTAAAACTAAATACCTGGCAGCCTTGAGGATTTATGCCAGACATAACGTGTTTAATCGTACTATCTTTACCAGCAGCATCCATTGCTTGGAAAATCACTAGCAATGCATGAGTATTTTGAGCATAAAGAATATCTTGGTATTTCGCCAATCGTTCAATATCCTTTTGCAACTTAATCTTTGCATCGCCCTTTTCATCATAACTACCCGTAAAAGCAGTATCGTAATCTTTTTTCAGAGAAACTTTTGAACCTGGTTTAACAATAAAAGCATCACGATCCATAATTAATAACTTTCCGTAAAAGCTTACAAACTTCTACAGTAATAAGTATTTATCCTCAATTAGCAATCAAGTAAAATAAAGCAACAAAACTTTTTATTTTAGGAATTGGGCATTGGGAATTGGTAATTGGTAATTGGTAATTGGTAATTGGTAATTGGTAATTGGTAATTGTCAACTGCTAACTGCTAACTGCTCACTGTTAACTGTTAACTGTTAACTGTTCACCAGTCATCATCTAATTTTGACTTATTGACAGGGCGCATGGCTTCTCTACCTAAGAGAAACATTCCGGCAACTCCTAAACAAACAAACCAAATATACTCGCCCCAAAATGTTCCAATTTGTTGAGAGGGACTCATTTCTGGATGTAATGTAGTGAAAAAAAGAGCCAAAACAAGAATCATTAACGAACTGAATCCAACAAAGCTTAAACCAATCCGAATCCGTAAAGGACGTAATTCCCAATCGTTAATTTTACTTAGATCTATTTCTGCTAATTCTTCTAAAGAATCTTCTGCAATATAAGAAGCTTCTTCTAAATTTTCGCTTAACTTTGGCGGTAAAATTGGTACTAATGCGGCAACAGTTGGACGACGCAGTAAAGCTTCGGTATTTCGCAATATTTCTAAAGGCTTGCGAGATTCTGGCTCCGCAAATTCTAATTCTTCTCTAGGTTTTTCAACCGGGATTTCACGCTCAAAATCCATATTTTAGCCTCGTTGAAAAATTATAGCCAATTACTTCTATTTTTAACTTATTTTACTAAAAGTTGTCGGCATAAATGTAAAATAGGTCTGTATGTCAAAGGTCTGCATGTTTTAGTTAATAATATTTTGGATTATTAATACATATTATTTGTGTAGAGACGTTGTACCCGAACGTCTCCCTATATTTCGATTTGTATCGAGAATTTATAAATAGAAAAGAAAAACAAACTAAAGCCCCCCTTGCTAAGGGGGGATGGGGGGATCTAAGTCTGCTGTAAATCTTTGAGTCGTGCCATTACATCTTGAGAATGAACGATTGGATTAATTTTGACAAAAGTTTCTCGCAAAATTCCATCTGGATCGATAATAAAACTGTGACGGCTAGAAATAAACGATAACCAAGAACCGTAATCTTTACTTACAGCACCTGTTGTATCGGCTAATAAAGGAAATTTTAGACCTTCAGAATCGCAAAATTCGGCGTGAGAATCAATATCATCGGCGCTGACACCAATAATTTCGGTATTTCTTTCTAAGTATTTGGGTAAATCTTCTTGGAAACGACGGGCTTCAATAGTGCAACCGGCAGTGAAATCCTTGGGATAAAAATACAGTACTACCCATTTACCTCGATAGTCGGAAAGGGAAATTTCGCCATCTCCAGTATTAGTCGGTAAGGTAAATTCCGGTGCAGGTTGATTGACAGTGGGTAGCGTACCACCCATTGCATTCGCAGCAGGGGTAAAATTCAACCATCCTAAGAATACAAACAAGCTAGCAAATAATATATTGAGAAAATTGCGGCGATTCATGTTGATGCAGGGTATGAATGAGTACTTTATATAAGTTTACAATCACTCGTACAGTAGAGGCATTTAGATTTGTACTCTCGTTACAAGGTTTTACCTTGTAATGCATTTCAAGGAGGCTCCGCCTCCCAGTACTTCCGAGGGGTTTAGGGAGGCAGAGCCTCGGTATATGCGTTCCCAGCCGGAGTCAGGGAACGAGTTACTCAGATTCACCCGATTTTTCTACTTGGTGTGAGTTTCTACAGGTTCTATATACTGACTATCCAAGAGAAACGAACCCTTAGCGAAGCGGATGCCCCAGTATCCACCGGGACGACGGTCAAGAACGATACCTTCTTCGCCTATGTGGATAAGATCGGGAGGGCGTAACATGGGCATAGGTTCGGCGGTTTTGATGTAGGGTGGTAGCGCTACGACGCGAACTTTACTACCAATAGCGAATTCTTCAGACATAGTAGGGAGTTGGGAATTAGGAATTTATTACTTATCAGTTTAAATTAATAGTCTAAATTTACCGTTTTATCCTGTCTTAAATCTTCTGTATTTCGGTAATCTAGTACCGGGGAAGTAATAGAAACAATAAAATTATTTTTGATTATGCTGTCAGATAGTTTGTATCTTGTGTACGGATTGCTTGCTGTTATTTTAATTTTTGGCGGTGCGATCGCCTTTTTACGTTTTTTGTTCGCGACAATTTATGCTACTGGAAATTCTAAAGATGAGGTGCTTTTAGGTTTGATGGAACGAGCGGGTATTCCTAACTGGGTAACTTTGCAGCAAAAATCGGGTGTAAGCACTACGGTTATTTGGCTGTTGCGTGACGGACAAGGGGATTCGGTGAAATTAAGTGAATTAGCGGATGTTGCGAAAGCTCTTGTGTTGCCTTTGGGAGTCTTTTTGAAAAAGTTAGATTTGGTTGAGTGATTGGGTATAGGGGATGGGGGATTGGATAAATAGTTTTAAGTTTTGAGTTTTAAATTCATCACTTAACTGATTCTTAACTCCTAACTCCTAATTACTTCATCTATGAGTGCTTAAAACTGAGTGCATTTTTTAAATACTTCCATGTACCCAAAATAATTGTATAAAAGGGTGATAATCACCAAATTGTGAAGGGGGGACTCCCCCTTTCTTTTTAAGTTTTCAATTATATACAGAGGGAGCGATCGCAACCTTGAAAAACGCTAAAAAACCTGTATCTTTAGACCAGGGATGAAAGCTAGAAGCGATGGTTTTAACCTGCCACAAAGATGGTATAAACGCCATTTGTGTAAGCTTTCTAAATCAAAATTTGCCAATATTATCCAAGAGTTGCTAACAATAATTAAAACGAGGGAAGAGGGAAGAAGGAAGAAGGAAGAAGGAAGAAGGAACAAGGAAGAAGGAACAAGGAAGAAGGAAGAAGGAACAAGGAAGAATTGCAA
This sequence comes from Rivularia sp. (in: cyanobacteria), assembly GCA_049649675.1. Classification (GTDB taxonomy): domain Bacteria; phylum Cyanobacteriota; class Cyanobacteriia; order Cyanobacteriales; family Nostocaceae; genus Rivularia. The sequence goes on from JBARZF010000342.1 coordinate 8,698, forward strand.
TGGGGATTTAAACAAAGGGCGCAATTCAAGCACCGTATGACAGTGGGGAATTAACCCATATTTGATCGAAGTTGCGAAGTAATATTCACGAATTCCTCCTAACTCCTTCCTTTGCACCGAAGAACGAAGTGAGTTAAACGAACTTGTCTACATTAGTATAGTCATCGATGTTGGCATAGAACAGTGTTACTTCCTCACCTGTCTTAATATCTTTATGTGCAATCAAATAGACATCTCCGGAAAACATTATATGGTCTCAAATTTACGCAAACACCTAACCCCCCTACCCAGCTGTGGCCATTCTAGATCAAAAATATCGGAGTAAAGGATATGGGAAGCTAGCATTAAAGCGACTAATTAATTATGCATTCGATGAATTACAGATTCAAACAATTGGATCGGCTATTTTGTCGTCAAACAAGAGTTCAGTAAATATGTGTAAAAATTTAGGTTTTGTAGTTAGAGAGATTATGTATAAATCATGGCCAATGCCCAACGGTGACTTAGTAGATATGGTATTGATGGAATTGACAAACGAAACAAGGGCTAAATCATGTAAATCTTAGTAACCTTGTTGAAAATTTACCACATTCTTCAAAGTTAGATCGGCACGAATGCAACGAATAGCATCTACAATCGGGAAAGTAATGAAAACAACTTTAATAAATTTAATTAACAGATACAATTAGTTGAAATTAATCAGATGCCGTACAGTCAATTTACTATAGAAGATATTAAAACAAACTTTGGCATTACTATTTCTGAAAAATTTTGTATTTTTGCTGATATCCCGGAAATAAAATATAGTGACTTTCTCACACAATCTTTTGAAGAATATCTTCCTTTAGCATTGGCAATCAATACAGAAAAAGTACGTTCGGAACTAATTGTAATGCCAATATTGATAGAAATAAAAAAACAATTATCTTCGCAAATAAGTATCTTTTCTGGTAAAGATTTTAGCGTAGAACCGACTCAAGGTTTAACTGGATTTTGCGATTTTTTAATCAGTCTTTCTCCAGAACAATTAGTTATAGAAGCTCCGGTAGTAACTTTAGTGGAAGCAAAAAACGACAATATCCAATCTTGATTTGGACAATGCATGGCTGAAATGATAGCCGCTCAAATATTTAATCAAAGAAAAGGTAAAGAAATTTCTACTATTTATGGTGTGGTAACTACTGGAACTAATTGGAAATTTTTAGCTCTTAAAGATCGAGTTATTGAAATAGATTTGAATGAATATTTTATCAGTGAATTGGGTAAGATTTTAGGAATTTTTAAAAGTTTAATTTGACATTTTATCTTTTACCTGGCGGTTGAAACCGCATCTACACAAACAAAACCGACTTGCGTGGGTTAAAAAAAACGATTATTCCACCCAGGTGCAATTTGCCTGTGTAGCCGTGTTAGCGCAGCGTCTCCGTAAGGAGATATTCCATTCGCCAGATATAGCGGTTTTCGGTTGAGTCCAATACAGACCTAACCCCCAACCCCTTCCCTGCAAGGGAAGGGGAGCAAGGCTTGAAGCCTCTCTCCTTGTAGGAGAGAGGTTTGGAGAGAGGTCAAAACTG
>JBARZF010000343.1:0-1909 GCA_049649675.1 Rivularia sp. (in: cyanobacteria)
CTAGGATAAATTATTTTTTGGAACTCCCTAAAAGAAACTCCGCTTGTGAGTTGCTACACACTCCTTAAAGGATAGCTACTTTCAGGCTAACCCTCCAGATTCTTAGGATCTTTCTCGCTTCTCGCCCGTTACATGGTTTGTAACGGTACAGATTATCTCGTACTTAAGTATGTAAGCTCTTTGCTGTTAGGGTACGCAAGTAGTTTATGTGACTTTTTATTTAAAAGTTTGCGATCGCTAAATTAAATTCAGGGGGGTTGAATGCTTATACCTAACTCAGTCACTCGTGTATTACATTGTAGTATGTAGTATTTTATTTTGTCAAGGTTTTTCACTATAATGCTCGTTTACCACTGAGAATTTGTTCTAAATGACCGCGATTTTGTAAACCGAAGCGTTGATTAAGTTTACTAATAGCATTCCAAAGTTTACTATAGCTTTTTTGACCTTGTAATTTGAGTGCTTCTTCACGTAGAAACAACGGTAAAATAAAAAACCACTGTTCGCGTTCTTCTAAGGTATTATCAATGCAATTCGCTTCCACCTTTCCGAAGCAAATATCGATCGCTAATTAATTTCAAAGTTACTCTTCCGAAAAGCGGATGAGTTTTTTCTATTGCGGGTTGAATAACTACACCTTCCATCATGCAATCTGGTGAAAGTGCGCTATCTTTATTATTGAATGTAGAGACTATTTCTTTACTATAAGCACCGGAGTAAAGCAAAGGTGCTGTTGGTAAATTAAATTCTTGGCAGAAAGCAGTGAAATCTTCGTAATTAAGGAAGTTTTTACTGCGACGCACTGCAAATAAAGCAATACCTATTTGACCATTTTTTAAACCGTATTTAATATCTTGTACGCCATATATTTCTCCAAAAACTTGAGTATCTGCTGGAAGTTTCTGCAAAGCTTCGTTTTCGTGATAAGCGCGAATGTAAACCAGGTTTTTGTTAGTTTCGTTATCTTTCCAAAAATAATTGTGACTGCCAATACGAACTGTAGAATCAGCATCTACTAAAACAGTGAAGTTAGTTCCATGTATTTTTTCGGTAACTACTATTTCTTCTCCCTCAGCGAACATATCGGGATAGCGTTTAAGGTGTTGTGGAGCCGGAAATTTATAATGTCCGACATGATTTTCCATATCCCCATTCATTGTCTTAGGAATTGGATATTCATATTTGGTAATGCCGAAATGTTCGGTATAATCATCTCCAACGTTTCCTATAAAGTTTTCACCAACCGGAATTAGTAAACCTTCTGAAAAAATACCTCGTAGTTTAGCAGCACGCAGTTTTTTGGAATAATATGAACCTATGCCAAATTCTTCTACATATTTATCTGGAATCACGCTATCAATAGGAAAGTAAAAAGCTAAATCTCCTACTTGAAAATTTCCCTTAGCTGAAATTACTTGATATCCCATTCCACTGATAGAAATAATATCTAATCTATCGGCATTAGGATGAGAATTTACGCTACTAATTTCTACTACTTCAACTTTAAATATGCTCATATTTCACCTCTATTGGAAAGTAGTGAGGCTATAAATAAATTTATTTATAGGTACTTGATAAAATTTGATTCTGTTTTAGGAAGAGATTACATTTTTGCACTATATATGTAATATAGGAATATAATTTTGTTAATTGTTTCTCAATAAAATCAGCAGAAAATTATAATTTTACTATCTTAACCTTCAGGAATATCTTCAGGTAAAATATTCATCATAGTTTCCTTCGTGAGTTGAGAAATATTGACTAATCTATTAGCTTGGTTTTCAGCAGTCTTATCAAAAACATTTCTGACTAATCTTCCATTTCCAAAATTTTGATCTTTATGAGTATATAAATAGATAAATTTATTTAATAGTTTTTGTTGAGCTTCATTTGTAATTGCAAAATTATT
>JBARZF010000344.1:0-24318 GCA_049649675.1 Rivularia sp. (in: cyanobacteria)
TGCTCGTGCTGGATTGAGCGGTTATGGTATTACTTATTTTGATGACGATAATCAAATCAAACAAGAACCATACGTTTTAGTAAATGCTCGCATCGGTTACGAAGCTGAGAAATACGGTATTTATTTATATGCTAATAACCTGTTTGATACTCGTTATATTACTTCTGGTTTCTTATTCCCAGTACCAGACGGAACCGCAGGATTTGGCGATCCAGTGACATACGGAGTTCAATTTAAAGCGACATTGTAATTTGATTGTTTTTTCTAGTCTTCTGGTTTCCTGGTTCCCAGTCTCTGGCTGGGAACCCATACATGAAGGCTCTGCCTCCAGGAACGTCAAACAGAGGCAGAGCCTCTAGTTGAGCATTCCCAGCCGGAGACTGGGAACGAGCTACAGCTAAATCTTAATAAATAACAATTTATGCTTTCTAAATTAATCCTTCTCGCCGCACTTTACACCGCTCAATTCATACCCACAACCTTTTTTATTCAAACCGTACCTATTTTTATGCGACAGCAAAATATGTCGCTGGATGCAATCGGTTTCTTAAGTTTTCTGATTCTTCCTTCAGCATTAAAATTCCTTTGGGCACCATTAATTGACCGTTATCGTTTACCGAAGTTAGGACATTATCGCGGTTGGATTATTCTATTTCAATTATTGTTAGTATTTGTCACATTTGGATGTGCATTTATCGATATTGAAAATAATTTTAATACTCTAATTATTTGTATGTTCTTAGCTTTTTTATTCTCTTCAAGTCAAGATATTGCTACAGATGCATTAGCAGTTAATTTACTCGAACCAAACGAACGCGGAATTGGAAACGCAATTCAATCAGGAGGAAATGTTTTTGGAGCTATTATTGGCGGTGGTGGAGTATTAATGTTACTAGATAGAATCGGCTGGAAATACAGTTTAATAATCATTTCGGTAACTATGTTGCTGACTTTAATTCCTGTACTTTTATATTCAGAGAATAATATTAAAATCAATAATAAATCTAAAAAATCAAATTTTTTCAAGTCTTATTTTCACCCTTTTATTACTTTTCTTTCTCGTCCCAAAGCATTACCGTGGCTTTTAGTTCTCGTATTGTATATGGCAGGAGAAATGATGTCAGGTACAATGTTGCGTCCGCTTTTTGTTGATAGGGGATTGTCGCTGTCAGAAATTGGCGTAATGTTAGGAATTGTCAGCTATAGCGTGCGTATTGCTAGTGCTTTAATAGCCGGAGTTTTAATTACTAAATTAGGAAGAATAAATTCGTTAATTTTCTTTGGTTTGGCAGCAAATATTGCAACACTTTTGTATATAATACCTGCTATTGGTGTCAGCAATTTACCCGTGTTATACGTTGTGACAATAACAGTCAATGCACTGCAAGGTATGGCATATACCGCCTTACTTAGTGCCATGATGGATAAATGCGTTACACCGGAGGTGTCAAGCTCTGCTTATCGCCAAACAGCCGCCACTGATTATACGCTGCAAGTTTCAGTAGTATATATCGGTGGAGTTGCTGCTTCAATGTTCAGCGGTACAATCGCAAGTGCTACCGGATATACAGGTATGTTTATCATCAGTGCTGCGGTGAGTCTATTAAGTGTATTAGTAATTAATATCTTTTTTCGTAAAGTCGCTGTTCGTACATAAGTAAACCATTCAATTCCTAAATTATCAATAATTTATGAGCTTTTCCAACATAACTATAAAACAACGGAACAAAGAAGCCAAAGCGTTAAAAACTTTTCTTATCTACAGTTTTATTATTTCCCTAATGCTGCATATTGGAATAATAGCTTCTATTATTTTTAAATTATTATCCAAGGAAGCTGAAATTAAAGAAAAGCCTATTGAAATAACTTTTATTGATAAGCCGATTCTGGAAGAAGTAAAGCCAGAAGCGAAGCCAATCAAACAGGAAAAGCCGAAGTTAGATACTAAAGAAAAGCCAGTTGAAGAATTAAAGCCTAATAATCAGAAATCAAATATTTTAAATGATGCGAACAGTTTAAATCAGAATCAAACAAATAGTATTAATTTAGACAACATTCCTATACCGAAAGCGACGACAAACCAGCAAAATATTAAACAACCTCCTAAAACTAATAATTCTAATTTCAAAATCCCAAATAAAGTTAAAAAAACAATATCAAAAGCATCCGTACAACAAGATTCCTTAAAAAAAGCGACTAGCCAACCTCCTACTCCCATACCAACAAAACAAACTAATGCAGAAGTAAAACAAAAACCAAATAAAGCAGATAATTCACAATCTATTCCAGAAAACGACACTGAAGCAAAAAAGCCTCGTAAAACGCGAAAAAGATTACGTACAGCACTAAAGCAATCCCGAACAAATCGGGAAAGCCCTACAAAGAATACAGACGAGGAAAATGTAGATACTTCCTTAACAGAGCAGCCTTCACTAATACAAAAAAACAATAATGAATTGAAGGATAAATTATCAGATATCAAAGAGAATCGAGAAAATAATCCAATTCCTTCAGAACAAGCATCACCCACAGATATTAATAGAAAAAAACGAGAAAGAGTTCAAAATCAAACAGATTCCAAAGTTACTAGAGACAATAAAAAAAGTGAGCTAGTATCGGATTTAAAACAAACATCTATTAATAGGAAGTTAGAAAGAGTAACGGAAAAACCAGCAGATACTCAAACTAGTCAAAATATTCCTAATAACGATATAGAATCAGATATTCCTGAAACAAATTCTAATATTTATAGTTCTAATAATAATTCGATTAATGAGACTACAGAGAATCCTGAAAATGATGAGAATCAAATTGATAGTAATGTAACTAATCCAGAAAGCGTATCTACATCTCCAAATCCTGTGACAACCAATCAAATAGAAGATATTAAAGGTAACAATAATGAAAATAATGATGTTGATACCAACATTGAAAAACCAAACAGCAACTCAACACCTTTAGCTACTTCTGAAATTCCCAAAGTAGAAGATAATTCAGTTTCCGGTAACGCAAAAGTATCTTCAGACGGAAGAGCAGACTGCCGTAGATGTAATGTAGTTTATCCTAAATGGGCACAAAGAAGAAAAATTCAAGGCAGAATTGTAGTAACTGTTGATGCTGATGCAAAAGGTAACGTAATACCATCATCGGTACGTTTAGTTAGCTCCAGTGGAAACAGCAAACTCGATGAGTATCATCTCAAACGCGCTGAAAGATGGAAGTTAAAGCCGAGTGAAAATGGAAGGCAAGGTGTGACAATTGGATACGAATATATTCTTGAATAAATTTTGGTTATTATTTTTATTTTTATTTTTATTATTTTTATTTCTATTCAATATTTCCTAATGTTAAAACTTGTTCTACCATCAAATCTAGTTGTGGAAGTTTAACAATTATTTGAAAAGTAGGAATACAGTATTCGTGGTATTTGTAGGGTGTGTTATAGCTTCAGCCTAACGCACCGAAAGCCCAATACAATATAAATGTATCAAACTTAATTCTTACCCCAAATAATCTATAAAGTATAAAATTACTCATAAAAATTAAAAGATTTATAAATCATCAAGCTAAAAGGATGTCATACATAATTCAATGTAGTACCATATGTAAATTAGTTGACATTTATCAATGCAAAACTTATCCAACTACTTGTTAAATGTATGCGTTTTCCATATTGGCTTCCGAATGTTCGCTCCTGGTTTAATGCTGTAGCTTTGATTTTACTAATGATTGGCATAGGCTACTTAATGGGTTATGCCATAGATATTATAAAAATCTTGATGAATTCAGCACCTTGGTTAATAGGAGCATTCCTATTTTTATTATTCTCGTTTCCGATAGTGACAATTGCATTTTTGCACCATTGGTTACACACCTTCCTAGATGTGTTTTTCCCAGAAAGTAGATTTCCCGAAGATGAATTACACGCAGGATGGTTTCCAAGTATTTTTAGCTGGTGGGAAGCAGTTTTTGGCTGGGCAAGCTATGTATTAGCTTCAGTTTTCGTGTTGTACTTCTTAGGAATCTTTACTCCATACTCAAACTCGCTTAATTTATTATCTATTTCGAGTCAAGATTTATGCAATTACAGTTTTTCTCTACCTTCTGCTCGCTTTACAGTTTTACAAATAATTGTTGCAGCTTATCTTTATCAACTAGAATTTTTGGTTAGACAGCGTTTACTCGCAGTTGCTAGAAGGTAATTTTAATTTTGTCGATTTCGATTTGTGAAATAAACCCAGCATCCGAAGTGGAGATGTTGGGTTTTTTATATTCTTCCTCTATATAAATGACTTTGCTCATCAATCTCTTCAAAAGTTTCCATCAAATCCGGTTTATTTTTCCAAACACCGAATAGTTTACTTAGAGCTTGCTAATTTTTCCTCATCCGTTAAATTTTGCTTCGCTTCTGTAGAGATGTGATTTAACCCTTTTTGAGTCATTGGTTGAAAATTTTGTTTGCTCATTCTGTTACAAACCTCTATTTTTTTTAAGGGTTATACATAAATTCAGTTCTATATTTAAAACCAATCCAGTCAGATGAATGAAAAAGCTCTGCGTACCTCCGCGTTTTCCTTTGCGCTCCTCTGCGTTAAAAAAATATATAATGAATACCGATGGTGCGTTACGGCATCATTTAATTGATAACCAAAAATCAAAATTATTAAAGCCGTAACACAACGGCAATATTGCGGGAAGAAAATCTACACCGCAATTTGCCTCCCCTACAATTAACTTACTTCCCTACAAGCTCGATACAAATCTTTCCAATCATCTCTTTCTTTAACCACAGTTTCTAAATATTCTCGCCACACAACTTTATCTTGCACTGGATCTTTTATCACTGCTCCAATAATTCCCGAAGCGACATCTGAAGCGCTCAAACTACCGTCGCCGAAATGCGCTGCTAATGCCATTCCACTATTTACCACGGAAATTGCTTCTGCCGTACTTAACGTACTTGTAGGAGATTTAATTTTAGTTTTTCCATCTTCTGTAACTCCACTTCGTAATTCCCGAAATACCGTAACAATGCGGCGAATTTCTTCTAATGCAGGAGGCTCTGCTGGTAATTCTAATGCTTTTCCTAAACTTTCCACGCGCCTTTGCACAATATCTATTTCTTCTTCTACTGTCTTTGGTAATGGTAAAACTACTGTGTTGAAACGCCTTTTCAAAGCACTGGATAAATCGTTTACTCCTTTATCGCGATCGTTTGCAGTTGCAATGACGCTAAAACCTTTATTTGCCTGCACCTCTTCCCCTAATTCAGGAATTGGCAGTGTTTTCTCGGAAAGGATGGTAATTAATGTATCTTGAACATCTGCCGGAATTCGGGTTAATTCTTCTACCCTCGCCACTTTTCCATCTTCCATTGCTCGCATCAACGGGCTGGCTACCAAAGCCCCCATCGAGGGGCCATCAGCCAGTAATTTTGCGTAATTCCAACCGTAGCGAATCGCTTCCTCACTGGTTCCCGCAGTACCTTGAATTAATAACTTGGAATCTCCAGAAATCGCTGCCGCTAAATGTTCGGAAACCCATGATTTTGCAGTACCTGGAACACCGATTAACAGCAAACCTCTATCAGTTGTCAAAGTGGCGATCGCAATCTCAATAACTCTCCTCTCACCAATATACTTTGGCGACACCTCAAACCCGCTATCCAACTTGCCACCCATCAAATAAGTCATTACAGCCCAAGGTGACAAATTCCAATTTGGCGGGCGTTGACGCTTATCCACCTTTGCTAATTCTTCCAATTCTTCAGCAAATTGATACTCCGCGTGTTCCCTGAGTAAATTTGTATTTTTATTTGTATCATCTTTCTTTTTAGCCATATTTCCCCCTATGATTTCAAATTCTTCATACTGATTTACTATATTCTCTTGTGGTACGGGCATCCTTGCCCGTTTTAACTGTAAAATTTAAACACAAATATTGAATTTACCTGTTTTATGACCTAAATTTTGGAGACGTAAAATTTTACGTCTCTACATTATTAATAATGCTTCTTTCATCTCATACCGAAACTGTAATTTAGCCAAAAATTTATCAATAGCATCAATTACAGATTTGTGGATACCTTCAGATTCTTCAAAGGTTAAAGTATTAGCAGCTTCATGATATATAGAAGGTGCAATTTTTATAGAAAACTGTTCCAAAGCCGAATCAAGCTGCCAGCTATTAACTTGCTTTTTGCTTTCAAAATGGTTTTTAATACTTGATATTACAGCCTGACTAATTTCTTCATTCCAAATATATGAAGTATGAACTAACAGTGGAAAAGCTGGACTCCCAGAATAAAAAGGCGTATTAGGATACTGTAGCAAAACATTTAAAATTAATTCTTGAAATTGAATTTCAGGCAATAATTTAAGCAAATTTATAATCAACCCATCAATATTGCTTAATTTTTTATATAACTTTGAAGATATTTTCAATAGAGCTTCAGCCCATGCTGTATTTTTACTTCTAATCGTAGCTGTTATCCAAGCTTCTAAAAATAATTTTTCCCATTTACTATTTTTAATAATTGTTATTAATTCATCAGGAGTTTTTTTCCAATCATCGCTCCATATACTCGGCGGTACGCAACTAAGCATTTGTAATAGTAAACTTGCTTTCTCTCCTAAAGAAGGTATATATTTTGATTCATCAATACCGTCTTGGGTCATTTCTAAAGTACATTTTTGAGGTAATATAACTTCTATCTCTTTATTATCCAAATTTAATAAAGGACGAACTCTTTCTATCATTCTTTGCACAAGCTTTGATTCTGGAATTTGTGCGAGCAATCTAGCAGCGACATCTCGCACTAGCTTGCTTCTATCTTCAAGCGCATCTTCTAAAAACTTCTCATCATCAACGCTCAAGCCAATTTCTAAAACTTCTAATAAACTTGCTCTTTCCTTGGCTCTTTCCTTACTCCAAATATTTTGTAATTGCGATAGCCCTTTTTCTGGTTCAGATTGACGCAATTCTTTTAACAGCTTTATTCGAGCTTCTAAACTACCATTTCTCCAAATTTTATCTGCATCTTCACCCCTTACATAATTCCATTCTGGGTTTTGGGCTGCTAACCAAATTCCTCGTTTACCTAAAACTGGTAAAATATCCTTTCGTAAATGATTGTTCCTTTTCCCTAACGCCAACAATTCAGGTAAATATTTTGGCGAAACAACTTTTCTGTTTTCAGCTAATAAATTTAACCATTCAGGTAAAACTCTGCTGTCTCCTCCACTCAACATCATTCCCAAATGCTGCTCTGATAGTTGACTGCAATATGGTAAATCATCTAAATCACAAGTTTCTAAAGTTTTTTTACTATCAATTGCAGTTAATTTACCAGCTTTTTGGTAAAAATAAATTGTTCCAGCAGCACTAAGCAAACAGCCTTCCTTATCGTGAGTATCCAGACAACTTAAAACCTCACCCAATTGATTATCTTGTTTAACGATTTTCAATTGTTGTCTTTGAGTACCGACAACCGCAGTTTTTACTAAATCTTGCCAAATTTTCATTTATAAGAATGGGGAATGGGGGATTGGGCATTGGGCATTGGGCATTGGGCATTAGGAAGATATTTAATCCAATATAAATACGTCTTTTGTTAAAATTTTAAATCTGATAACTCCCAACTCCTCACTTATAATCCAAAATCCAAAATCTAAAATCCAAAATTGATCAACCTATTTTCCACCCATAAACTCAAAGGTAAAAAGTATTCTCCATCCCACTCACCAAAAATATCTATAGGATATCCACCGCTAAATGCTAATAGCTGCCAATTGTTTTTAAATCTTGATTTTAAAGGAAGTAAGCGTTTTTCTTCATCGCGTATAAACCAGTTATCGTTTTGTTTAATTGGAATTACTCCACGGATTGGGGCAGGAAATTCTTCTATCCAAGGATTGCTCGCAAGGGCTTGAGAATATTCGATAACCATATTTGAGATATTACTGTATCCCGGCATTGTATCTAATTGAGTTACTGCATCTTGACGAATTTTAACTATTGCTCGCAAAGCATAAGCGCTCTCAAAAAATACTAATTCTGCATTTATGCAACTTCCAGATACAAGACTGGTATCTAATGGCTGACTACCGTGAGCGAAGTTAAGAATTAATGCTTTTTGTTGCGTTTGTTTGCCCCAAAGCCAAGTACGCTGTATTTTTAAACGGTCTTCTTCTGATAAACTTTGCCCTAAAATCAACCAGGAATCATCTACTCCTTGTTGCGTTGATAATTCTTGCTGACTTTGAGAAAACCCAATTTGAGTACGAATATCTGTTTGCACTTGTAATGGTAAAGTTTCCAAACGCTTGAAAGCTTCAATTAAAAGATATACCCGCCCTAATTGCGATAATAATCTGTCTTGCCATCCCGCACCCGAATGACAAATACTTGCCATTTCCTTTACCAAACGAGCCACACCTGGGGCTTGTGCATCTACTAACCGCGAGAAAGCATCATCCCAAAAACTATATGGTTTTTCCTGCGCTGCTGCTAACCCGTTACTTACCAAATCCCGCAGCCACATTTCTAAATCCTGCATTCCCGCAGTCACTTTATTTAAACGGTTGGCTGCACGTTTTGCTTGTGCGTCGGGGTTTGTCGCTGTTTTTGTACATAAAGTTGTTACTTTTTCTTCTTTTGCTTCCTTCTTAACTTGTCTTTGGCTGCGAGCTTCAAGCCACTGACTTACCCACTCCGGGGGAGAATTTTGAGTAAATAATTGTTTTTCATTGGTAAATAAAAGATACAGAGCAATACCGTGTTTGCACGGTAGCTTGCGACTGGGACAACTGCATTTAAAAGCAGGCTCAGTCAAATCTATTTCCGTTAAATAAGGTTTTTTACCGCTTCCTTGACACTCACCCCAAGTAGCTTTTTCGTTGCAACCTAATGATGACCACTTACGGGAAGTCGCTAAAGCTTTACCATTTTTGGCCGAACTTGCATCTGGTGCTAGCGCCAAAATTTGTTCCTGCGTCCAAGTTGCAGACATTAATGCAATTCTCAAGAAGGCAATTAAAACAATTAGATGGGAATTTATACCCCAAACAATTGTACAGAGGGAAGAGGGAAGAGGGAAGGGGCAACAGAGTAGCTATTCTGTGAAAAGATGACTACATATGATGTTTTGTCCGAGCCGTTTCCTTTCTTTCTTCATAAAAACGGCAACCATCGCAAGGGCCACTTGGATTAACGGCACATCTGATATAACCCGAACGAGCATTGTATTCACAGGTAATGTCACCGACAAGATAACCCACCCCTTCCAAATAGTAGCGATCGCGATTATCTATTCTATGGTTATAATTTTGGCTTCTTGACTGTCTGGGATAACCTGTAACCGCAGATCGTCGTAGAAGCGCACGGGTTCTAGCCTTGTTTCTACGCATTAACCACAGAGAAAATAGAGACGGTAAAAAACCAATGGCAATTACCAAAAGTGTCTTTAACACGTTACTTTTTACCTCCGAATGTGTGTAATGGCCATTAAAAAGGGTTTTGACTCTCCGTTTAGAAGCGGACGAGGTACCCCAAAGCAATTATCTAATAATTACTACACTCTATGTAAAACAGGATAGCTTCAATAACTAATTTGCGTGGATTTTACTCCAATTTTTCTAATGATTTTTAGTATAAATTGCGTAATTGTCTCAAATTTCGTTTAATACAGTCAAATTTATTTTATCCAAACCAGAAAATAAGTATCGTTTTCAGAACTATTGTACTATTCCCGACCTAAGTACGGTAAATTGTAAATTTGCAATATTTTTCAAGTGTGGTTAAACGGTTTTTTTTTCATTCTCCATTCTTCCAAATCCCTTATCGAAACTGATTTGGTAGTCACATTAATATTATTTCCGCGCCAGTCAATTTCAGGATCTGTTGTAAAAACACCGCACTCCAATTCTTCTACTTGAATATTCCAATATTGACCAAACCGATTTTTTAAAGTTATCACCTGCTCAAAAACTTTATTTCGATGCTTATTTCTTCTTTTTCTTTCCGTTGCACCCGATGCTGTCGTATCAATAAATTTAGTCTCAATTAAAAACAGCTTTTTATCTGAAGTTAAATAAACAAAATCGCACTTACCTAAATCGGTATAATCAGCGATTGGAGACTTTTCAAATAATAACAACTCAGAACAACTAGGAAATAATCTTTTAATATTAAGATACAAATAAGCTTGTAATAGAAGTTCCTTATCGTAAGGAAATCCTATAACACCCTCGAAAAACCTTTTGATGTCTTCTGGACTTTGGGGTTGAATCATTTTGCAGTATGAAACAAACTGATCTAAACCCTCAAGCGTCATTAAATTTTTACTCCTCACCCTGCTTGCCACTATAAAGAACATGGCATTAAAAGATACCATCTTCCCAAGCGACATATCATCAGCAAAAGCAAGCAAAACAACGGTGAATACCTTGTTACGGTAAGCTAAAATACTGTTGACGATTTTAATGATGCAAAGTAAAACAGTTAGACTGCGAAGTCTGTATTAATACATTAATACTTAGAGGGGGTAGAGGGGGTAGATGGGGTAGAGGGGGTAGAGGGGACAAGGGGAAGATAACTATTAACTTCTCACTGTTCACTGCTAACTGATAACTGGTAACTGCTAACTGATAACTGATAACTGTTCACTGCTCACTGGTAACTGCAAGCGGTTGAATGCGAGCATTAAATCTACCGTTGTGCAAAGCCATAATTGCGCTTCTGGAATCTTGCACCCAGTATTGTCTTCCAAAACGAACTAATTGACGCGAATTTTCAGTTTTAATAATGCCAATAACGGGTATTTTCCCCTTTTCTTTTTCACCTGATTGTTCTTTTAAATCTTTTAAAATTGTTCTCAAACGATGATGTTCTTCGATGGTACCTGCTTGTTGAGGAGTCATTTCTATGGCGATTAATTCGATATTTTCTACTGGTTCTGCATCGTCAACTAATAATTGAGCTTGGTCATCTTTTTGGTCAACTTTTCCCCAGACAATTAATTTAGCATCTACTTGCAAAATTTCATTAATTCGTTCGTAAGTTTTAGGAAAAACTACAGCTTCTCCCGTTGTAGTTAAATCTTCTATTTGTAATATTGCCATCGGATCGCCTTTTTTGGTTATCACCTTTTTGACGTTATTAAGCATGACAACCACGCAAACATTTGCTTCTTCTCGTTGATTTTTCAACTGTGCCATATTTACTGGAGAAAGAATCCGCATAGATTTACCTATGGATTTGAGCGGATGATCCGATACATAAAAACCTAAAAGTTCTTTCTCCATTCGCAGCTTTTCATGAGGAGGAAAATCTTCAACTTCTTTGGCTTTCGGAGGGCTTAATACTGCTCCAGACATATTATTTGCATTTGTATCACCGCTCCAAGCACCACCCAATAAGTCAAATAGATTTCCTTGCCCGCTTGCTCTATCCCTAGCGCGGGATTGCGCCCAGTCGTATACGAACTCTAAATCCTGAGTTAACTGATTGCGATTGGGATTAATTTTGTCGAAAGCTCCACAATATATTAATGACTGTAAAGCTCGACGATTTACCGTACCCAAATCAACGCGATCGCAAAAATCAGCCAGCGATTTAAATTTTTCTTCTTCTCTTGCTTCTAAAATACAGTTTCTCGCGTTTTCTCCCACATTACGTATTGCTGACAAACCAAATAAAATTTTCTCGTTTGCAGGAGTAAAATCAACTTCTGAAGAATTAATATCGGGTGATTCTATTTGAATACTCATATTCATACAGGTTGCAATATATTTTTGCACCTTATCTTTATTGTCGCTATTAGCCGTCAACAGCGCCGCCATATACTCTAAGGGATAATTAGCTTTTAAATAAGCAGTTTGATATGTTACGTACCCGTAGGCTGTAGAGTGAGATTTATTAAAACAATTGGAAGCAATCAAACCATCTTTAATGACAAAATTATGGTCGCTTTCCAACCCAATATCATATACATTTTGAGTTTTTAGAGCTTTTCGAGATACGATTTTGACCATAATTTCCACCCCAGCAAGTCAGCATTCGTTAGTTTAATCCATATATTTTGGTTTACTGCAAATACTTTTTACATAAATTGATAAACACTTTGGGGGATGGGGGATGGGGGATGGGGGATTGGGAAGAGGGAGAGGGGGTAGAGGGGGTAGAGGGGGTAGAAAAATTATTAAATTAACTACTCACTATTTACTGTTTACTACTTGCTACTCCCAATGCCCAATCCCCAATCCCCAATCCCTAATTCCTAACTTTCAATCCAAAATCCAAAATCCAAAATCCAAAATTTAAAATTAGCGGTATTGATCGAGATGTACTAAAATCAAACATTTGAGTGAGTTAGTAAATTGGGAGCAGTGATGCATGGCATCCATACGCGAATTGCACAATCAGTTAGTTAATAAAGAACGCTCTGCGGTTGAAATCGCGCAGGAAGCTTTGAATCGCATCGAAAAATTGGAGCCGAAAGTTAACAGTTTCTTACATGTAACTCAAGAAAAAGCGTTAGAGCAAGCGCGACTTGTGGATGCCAAAATCGCCGCAGGGGAAGAAATTGGTTTGCTCGCTGGAATTCCCATTGGTATCAAAGACAATATGTGTACCAAAGGAATTCGTACTACCTGTGCCTCAAAGTTTCTGGAAAATTTTATACCACCTTACGAATCAACCGTTACTCAAAAACTCATCGATGCAGGCGCTGTCATGGTGGGTAAAACCAACTTAGATGAATTTGCAATGGGTAGTTCCTGCGAAACTTCTGCCTACAAAATTACAGCTAACCCCTGGGACTTATCTAGGGTTCCTGGTGGTTCCTCCGGTGGTTCTGCGGCGGCTGTAGCTGCTCAAGAATGTACTGTTTCTCTCGGTTCCGATACCGGAGGTTCAATTCGTCTACCTGCATCTTTCTGCGGTGTAGTAGGAATGAAACCAACTTACGGACTAGTTTCTCGTTACGGTTTAGTAGCCTTTGCTTCCTCCTTAGACCAAATCGGACCATTTTCTCGCACTGTAGAAGATGCGGCGATACTTCTAAATGAAATTGCCGGACACGATCCCAAAGATTCTACTAGTTTAAAAGTTTCTATACCTAAATATACGGAAAGTTTAAGACCCGATTTAAAGCCTAGAGGCAAACTAAGAATCGGTATAATTAAGGAGACATTTGGTGAAGGTTTAGACTCACAAGTTGAAGCAGCAGTCACCAAAGCCATAGATACCTTACAAGAATTGGGCGCAGAAATTCACGTTATTTCCTGTCCCAGATTCCGTTACGGTTTACCCAGTTACTACATAATTGCTCCATCCGAAGCATCAGCAAACCTGGCTCGTTACGATGGAGTTAAATATGGTTATCGTGCCGAAGAAGCCGACGATCTTTTATCGATGTATACTCGCACCCGCTCTACAGGTTTTGGTGCAGAAGTAAAACGCCGCATTATGATTGGTACTTATACCTTGAGTGCGGGTTATTATGACGCTTATTATTTAAAAGCTCAAAAAGTTCGTACATTAATTAAACAAGACTTTGACAATGCCTTTAAACAAGTTGATGTATTAGCTTGCCCTACCGCACCAATCGCAGCATTTAAAACAGGGGAAAAAACTTCAGATCCCCTCAATATGTACTTAACTGACTTAATGACAATTCCCGTAAACCTAGCCGGTTTACCAGGTATAAGCATTCCCTGCGGCTTCAACGACGAAGGAATACCAATCGGACTGCAATTAATCGGTAAAGTACTTCGAGAAGATCAGCTATTTCAAGTTGCCTATGCATACGAACAAGCTACAGATTGGCATTTGCGTACACCAGCTTTAATCAGTTAACAGTGAGCAGTTAGCAGTTAACAGTTAGGAGTTAGGAGTTAGGAATTAGGAGTTAGGAATTAGGAGTTAGGAGTTAGGAGTTAGGAGTTAGGAGTAGTTGATAATTTAAGACTCTTTTCTACCCCCTCTACCCCCTCTCCTTGTCTCCCCATCTCCCCCTTCGGGTTGCGCCACTTGCCGTACTGTCGGGGAACCCGCGAGGGCGCAGTGGCTTACCATCTCTCCATCTCCCCATCTCCCTCACTCCGCAACTACATCGGGCGTATAAGTAACTGTCTTCGGGTTATTCGGGGAACCCAGGGGAACTGGTTCGTTTTGATTGACGGAAACAAGTACTGCACCCGCATTGCCCGAACGTATAACTAATTTTTCTTTGGCGTTAAAGCTTTTTTTGTCTCCTTTTTGTAATGTTCCTTCAAATACTTTTTTACCGTCGGTTATTACTCTTATCCACGATTCATCTTTTACGTCTAAACTAACTTTTACACCCTCAATGGGTTTTGGTTTTGGTGTTGATGTTGGTGTTGGTGTTGGTATTGGTTTTGATGTTACTGGTGAAGTTGAAGCTTTGGGTTTTGGCTGGTTTTTTTTCTCCGAAACGTTCGATGAATATTGATTTTGACTAACAGTTTCTTCTGCTGGTTTGGGGCCTAATACGTAAAATAACCCCAAAGAAGCACCAATTATTAATAAAACGTAAGGTACTGCTAAAGGTACATATATATTTGATTTATTGCTTACATCGTTGTTGTCTTGAGGTTTTGGTGGAGGGCAAGCAATAGCCCCAAATTCCTGACTTATAGCCGTACCATCAATTCCTATAGCGTCTCCATAGCGACGGACGAATCCTTGTATGTAGACTGCTTCGGGTAATTCCTCAAATCTCCCTTCCTCTAAAGCATTTAAAAAAATAGGTCGAACAAGTATTTTGGCTGCTATTTGCTTTATATCTATCCCTTTTTGCTCTCTTACTTGCCGTAATTTATTAGTTATCTCCTTAAGTTTCTCCCCTTGTTCTTCGTTTAACAGATTCACTGTCATCTCCCAGTAGTCTTTAATGTCTTATATTCAATAGAGAAATTACCCAAAAAGATGTATTATATACATCTTTTTACTTTAAATTATCAAAAATTATTTTTCAATAATACATTTTTATCGCCACGCTACTTACCCAAAAGCACGCTGCGATCGCCTCGCCCCAATCTTACATACCTCGCTTTTACTGGTTATCTTTGTATGTCTTATTAATTAAAAGACCGCCACTATACTTTGAACTAAGATACACCTATATCGCGATCGCCTGTTTTAATAATTCTTCATCTTCGATCGAGAATAAACTTAGACTATTTACGCAAGTTGGAGTTAGTTAAGAGGTTATAGATAGTTTCATAACTCAAATCTAATACAATTATTAACAGATAAAATAATTAATCAATACTAATGGTAGATGTCATTATAGCTTTTATCAGCTACTTATTATAATTAATTATTTTAACAATACAAATAACATATTTTTTTAAGATTTCAGATGCAGAAATGTTAGCTGAATTATCTAGCTAGCAATACAAACTAGATTATCTTCTAATAAAAATTGTCATCCCTCTGAGGTAATACTTGTATCTAATATAAAACAATTTTATTGAATAAACAATTTAAATCATTATTTTATTTAACTGCTTAGTATAATTTAATAATCAATACTGGTCATTAATAAGTTCAACGATTGCTAAGTACAGGTTCGGAATCAAAATATACCTTAAGGGCATTAAGAAGGTAGAGATGGGTTTGTTGTAATGGTAGTAATTGCAATTATCGTGTAGAAATTGGGAACAAAAAAATACTTATGAAATCTAGATTATTAATTACGGATGATAGCGAAAAGCTTCGACTCTGGACGTGATATTTTTTTTCCGAAAAGGATATAGAGTTTATACGCAACAATCCGGAAATGTCAAGAAAAGTGAGAATAAATTACACAGGTAAAACTACGTTCTTGCTTAAGTACTCTTCATTTATTGTTGTAATTATGGTCATGACATCTATGTATTCTCTATCAGTTCCCGGACAATCCACAATTGAAATTTCTCAAGATGAATTGCGCTCGCTATTAAGTGAAATAGAAACAGAACTACACAACAGTAAAGTTTATCGTCGTGCGATCGCGACAGTACAGAAGTTGCTCGGTCCTTCATCCGATCAAGCAAAGCTGTTGTTTAAAGCAATCGGAAGAGAAGCGATTGGTGTAGCTTTTCGTCAGCTTTCGTTACACAGTCAGACAGTTACAAATACCACTCCAGAAGTTGAAGAAGTTGAAGAAGAGATTGAAATAGAAATAACTTCGGAGCCACCAAGTAGCGATTTATCTAAATGTTTGACAACTGTGCCAGCACCGACTGGTACCGATATTGTCAAGCAAGAAGCATTCTCGAAAGAAACTGCAATAACAAGCACAACAGCAGTAAATCCTCAAGAAACAAAAAATAGTAATCCTTTAAAATGGCTCAAATCTGGCAAACCTTCCAAAGCAGAAATCGCCAAGCAAGCAAGAGTTGAACAACGCTTAGAAAAGTTTCGCGAAATCGGTCAACAGTTGAAAAAAGGTAGAGAAGCCAGAGGACTTTGTATGAGCGATCTGCAAATGTATACTCATATTCCGGTACGCCAGATGGAAGCTGTAGAAAAAGGTGAGATGGAATCCTTACCAGCAGACGTATACGTTCGCGGTTTTATTCGAGTCATGGGTAATGCTTTAGGATTTAACGGTACAGCAATAGCTGCATCTTTACCATCACCAGAAACAAAAGAATCTCTGGTTCCTTCATTATTTCAGTCTAATGATAAGACTCCAAAGTTTGGACTAGATGTCAGCCCAATGCATTTGTACGTCGGTTATACAGCACTTGTAGCTGGTGCCGTTGGAGGATTATCTCTAGTACAACAAACCAAGGCTGAGAAACCAGTAGACAATCAAGTAACTCCTGCTTCCCAAGTCTCCGAATCATCCAAGCACAAAGAAATCAGCGCAAAACCAGGTATTAAATCTAGCAATGCCGGGATAACCATTGGTTCTGATATTGCTCCACCAGAAGCACTTTAATAATTGATAATTAACAGTGATTCATCCAATAATACCAAATCAAAAAATGATTGCTCGGCATGGTAGATTTAAAAGCGATTACTGCTCTATGATGCACGCAATCTTAAATGACTCAAATTTACTTAATATTCATCAATCTTATTAATAATATGTTCTTGAATGTAGAGACGGCGTGCACATTGCAACGTCTCTGCTTAATTAATGTTGTATAAAAACACGTTAATTAAAAATTCCCAGTTGTCATGCATCTTGGGAAGTATCATCGCGATTATTTTCGATTAAATTTACCAAAATATTAATAATGTCTCTGGGGTGATAAAATTATTCGAGGAATGTTTAATAATAACTTTGTTTATCAAGAACAATCCTCATGCAACAAACACTACCAGATAGAAATACATCCGAAGAAGAACGTTTTCAAGATGACTATTATTCATATCTAGAGTCACCGGAAAATACACCAAGATATAAACCAACCGTTTGTTTTTTGAATGACGCTTTTCCCCAAGAATCATTCTCTTTATTAGATTTGGGATGCGGTAATGCAGCTTTATGTAAGTATCTGCCAGAACGCTGCGATTATTTAGGTATCGATCATAGCGATTTAGCTATTGAACGCTGTTCAAAGCTTTTTCCTCAAAATAAGTTTGTAGCAGCGGATTTATCTGTAAAATTGCCTCAAATGGTTGAAGAAAACCAAAAATTTGATGCAATTGTTCTTGGTGGTTTGTTATTTCACAGTGTCGATAAAAATACTTTACAAAAAAAAGACGACCAAGAAATCATTGAATTTTGTTTACAAAAGTTAGTCAGCGATCGAGGGTACTTAATTATCGTTGTGGGTTTCTGTTATGGGAATCATCCGAATCATACTTTGTTTACTCGCGCCGAATTTTTGCAAAATTTAGTCAACTCAATGGTAGAAAAGTCTGGGGGAAACATGGTTCATGGAAATATTTCATTGCTTACCGGCTTGGATGAAAGGGTTCGACAGCAGAAAACTACACCCGATTGGTTTGTAGCAGATAGCAATGCTGACTATGCCAATATCTATGTTGGAACATACATGGCAGCTTGGACATTTATTAGTTCGCTTCAGGCTGGGGTAAATCCTTATTCTTAATTCCTCAAGTAACGTAAGAGATACTGTAATTAAAGGACAAAGATTTAAAATGCATAGTAGTACTGCACTTCCAATTACTGACATCAAAACAAAAACAGCAATTAACTACGATCGAGCAGAAAAGCATTTGTGCGAACTACTACTAACGAAAGATTTAGATAATCGTTTAGATGAACTGCATTCAGTAATAAGTAACGT
This sequence comes from Rivularia sp. (in: cyanobacteria), assembly GCA_049649675.1. GTDB lineage: Bacteria > Cyanobacteriota > Cyanobacteriia > Cyanobacteriales > Nostocaceae > Rivularia. The sequence continues at coordinate 18,276 of JBARZF010000344.1, forward strand.
CGAAAAAACGATCGACTTTGCCATAGAAGCAGCTTATCAAACGACATCGGGAGATAATGCCGCACATTTATTTTTGCAAAGGATACTTTATCGCATCAATCGGTTAAAGCTGTTTTGGTACGATGACTTGCAAAGCTATATCAATGAAGATTCTTTTTACCTGCAAAAGTTGCGGTATCGAATTGAATCAGTTTGGCAACGATGGGAAATAGCTCAATTAGATGTAGAATCCTTTAAAGGAATAGATGTCAAAAAGGCATTGCACGAAAAGGTTGCAGCCGATATCGAACCACCTTTATCTGAAGATAATCTGTATTATCGCGACGAATTAACTATGGCTGGCTACCGTCGTTTGGTAGCAATTGGTTCTCTCGATGGATTAGTGGAAGCGAGTCAAATTTCTCGGACTTTAGGTGGTGTAAGTAATGAAATCCACGCCGTATTAACGCGGTTGTTATTAGAAGAATACGGTGGCGGTCGTCTTGCTCGCAAGCATTCTTCTTACTTTATAACAATGCTGGAAAAATTGGGAATGGAAACCCAGCCAGAAGCATACTTTGATTTGGTTCCTTGGCAATTATTGGCAACAATCAATCATATGTTTGTAGTTACCGAACGAAAGAGCCATTTTCTACGCTACATTGGCGGACTTTTGTACGGGGAACTTTCCGTACCGTCGGGTTTACGTCCCTATCAAGCAGCTGGAAAGCGACTCGGATTATCAGCAGAAGAGACAAGTTACTGGGATATCCATATCAAAGTAGATGAACTACATGGAAAATGGATGTTAGATGATGCAGCCTTACCTCTAATTGAGAAGTATCCGCAAGATGCTTGGGAAATACTGCTTGGCTACGAACAACAAAAGTTATTAGGTTCTCGTTCTCGTAAAGCCGTGACTCAAGCAGTACGAGAAGCTGATATGCGTGAAAGGGATTAGGGAATAGGGCAGAAGGGGATGGGAGATGGGGGGATTGGGGGACAAGGAGACAAGGAGACAAGGAGAAAAGGGGACAAGGGGATGGGGAGATGGATTTTTAGTTTTTCTAGGGAGCGAGACGCTCCCACTACATTATCTGCTATCAATTGTTAATTTCTCACTCCGCGCCTCCTAACTATCTCAATGCCCAATCCCCATTCCTTTTCATAACGAAGTCATGATTTGAATTAGTTCGGAAGATAAATCAACTGTCTTTTGATTACGAGTAAATAAAACTCCAGCCAAAAGATAGATGTTTTCTGAATAAAAAGCTAAACCTTGTTTTTGCATTTCCAAAATGGTGTTTTTGACTTTTGGTTCGGAGCTATAATAACCAAAGTTCAAGGGCGAAATCATAAAATTCGCAGTAGAATAACCATTCGATTTCGCATATTCAACCAAACTTTGCGGATTAGAATAGCTAGACACCATCAGCAATACATTTTCATAACTTAAAGATAAAAGCTTTCTCGCAATATCTGAACCATCGGTACCACCGTGCAATAATGGCTGATAAATATTACGATCTATTGCAGGAAGATATGGTGGGTTTGAGATCAGATACTCAGCATTATTGTTGTGCGAACTAAAAAAGCTTTGATTTTGAACTATGTATTTACTATCTAATTCGTGCTTACGAACGTTAGATTTAGCGACTTCGTAAGCTGATTCGTTTAATTCAAATCCATAGATTTTACCTTTAAATTTCGTTTCAAGTAAAGAATTAATGACTGGAGTACCATCACCAGAACCAAATTCGACAATAATTTCAGTGCTATTGCATTGCTTCAGCACCAATTCTTTTATGCATTGAGAGTAGAATTCAGATTCTTCCGGGCAATAAAAGACATCTTTTAAACTTTGTTGAGTAAGCATTAGAGCTATTAAAAAGCTACAAAAGATAATTTAATCTTTCATTGGTTACACTCACATCTACCCTAAGTGTGTTGTCGGTGTATATTAATCAACAAAAATGAGGAATAAATCGAATATTTTTCCTAAATATATTCAATAATGCTCTTGTTAAATTGCACTAAATGGTTTATAAATTTTTGTTTATAGATTCACAATAAAATATTTTAAACTCATAGAAATTGCTTAACCAAAATCAAAACTTTGTTCGCTTCAGTTTTAGTAATTTCAATCAGAAAATATTCTTTTCCTTTTGCTCCCCGTTACCTATTCCCTATTCCCCTCTTTAAATCAACACCAAATTATCTCGATGCACAACCGTTTCCACACCTTGATAACCCAAAATTACAGGAATTTCACTCGAACGTTTTCCGCGTATTTTTTCCAGTTCGCTACTACTGTAATTAACTAACCCTTGTGCAATTTCTTTACCATCGCGATCGCACAACTGTACGGCAACGTCAGGCTTAAATTCTCCCTCAACTGCTGTAATTCCGGCAGCTAACAAAGATTTTCCTCCACCAGAAATTGCAACCTCCGCACCTGCATCCAAATACAATTTACCTTCTGGAACTAAACCATATGCTATCCACCGTTTGCGGGCTGAAGTTGGTTCCGGTTGCGGTTCAAATTGCGTACCTATCGATTCACCCTGGATGATTTTCTGAATATTCGAGGGCTGTTTACCTTCGGTAATTACTGTTCTAACCCCAGCAGCAGTCGCAATTCTGGCGGCAGAAATCTTGGTTGCCATTCCACCCGTACCCCATTGAGAACCAGAAGTTCCTGTTTCTACTTGTAATTTAGTTAATTCTTCAATGCTACTTACTAAAGTTATCGGTTGAGCATCAGGTACAGAGCGAGGATCGGCAGAATAAAGTCTATCTACATCCGTGAGCAAAAACAGCCAATCTGCGCGTACTAAACTAGCAACTAAAGCTGAAAGAGTATCGTTATCGCCGAATTTTAATTCTTCTACCGCAACAGTATCGTTTTCATTGACTATTGGAATAACATCTAACTTCAATAATTCTTGAAAGGTATTGTAGACATTGAGATAGCGACTGCGCTGTACTAAATCGGTACGGGTAAGTAAAACTTGAGCTATGGGTTGTTGCAAACTGGTAAATAAATCGTCATAAACCCGCATTAATCGTCCTTGCCCAACAGCTGCAACCGCTTGTTTAACACTAATTGCTTTAGGACGTTCGCTTAAACCCAGTCTCGCACAGCCTACACCTACAGCACCAGAAGAAACCAAAATTACTTTATGATTGTTTCGTCTCAAATTGCAAAGAGTTTCAGCTAAACTCGCAATTGTCGAAAGCGCTAATTGTCCGGTTTCGGGACGAGTTAAGCTAGAAGTGCCAATTTTAACAACAATTATTTGATTCATTTTTTATTAGTTATTTGTCAAGCAATATCTTTCGTCTTAAAAAAGAAGATAAGCCTTTGCAATTGCCTTTGCAACAAATAACCAAAAATATAAAGCGCCAATCCCTCTAAAAAAGTGAAGGTTGACGCTTTACAAATATGTTTACTCTTATTATGGGCAGAGTCTTTATATGGCTGACTCCGTTTTATCTGTATATATAATTGCATATGCCAGATAATTTAGTTTTGATTTTTTATGATTTTTTTAGATTTTGTATTCTCAACTTTTGTCAACATTTGTAACTCTACGCTTTTTAGGAGTAATAGAGGCTCCCAATATTTCGGATATCAAAACTTCAACATTACGTATGGGGTGAATACGCATAGCAGTATCGGGATGAATAATAGGTTCAACCAAGATAGAAAACATATCTAAGCGATTCCCGACAACTACGTCAGTGAAAAGGCGATCGCCAACCATTGCAACTTGATGTGCGGGTAAGTCCATCTGTTGAAGTGCTTGCCTAATCTTGCGTCGCGAAGGTTTGGCAGCACTAATATAGTAAGGTAAGTCAAGGGAGCGAGCAATAGAGCCGATTCGGTTATCGCTGATGTTGTTACTAACTAACCAAATTTTTACCAAAGGACGAATTTGATTTATCCACTCTTGTAACTCATTAGAAGCAAAAGCCACGGTAATGGGAACCAGAGTTTCATCTACATCTAATACCAATCCTTTGAGTTCGTACTGCTGAATTATTTCTGGTGTCAGGTTTAATATAGAACCTTCCAAAATCAAGTCGGGCTGCAAAAGTTTATTCCAATTCATAGCCAATATTTTAGATCCCAATGGCAATTATAGGGAATAAGTAATTATAAATGATGATTTAGAGATAAGAAATAAAAACCAAAAAATAAAAACTTAACAGTTATAGTTCATTGGTAACTGATAACTGTATGACGCTACCGCCTCACGCTGCGCTAACACTGATAACTGTTCACTGTTCACTGTTCACTGTTAACTGTTCATTCTTCCACAGGTAAACCCAATACCACCAGAAATTCTTCATCGTATATTGCCTTATCCCAATTAGCGGCTAACTTAACCTGTTCCTTGGTTAAATTTTGGGCATTAGTCAAATTAGTGCCATTAAGATTCGCATTTTTGATATTCACACCATCAAGGTTCGCATTGCTAAGGTTTGCGTTTCTTAGGTCGGCACTATTAAGTTTTGCGTTGGTTAAATCCGCATTACTAAGGTCTGCATCTCTCAGATTTGCGTATCTAAGATTGGCATCCTTGAGGTCAGTATTAGGAGCAATTAAATAAGTTTTGAAACCAGTCATAGAGAAATTTTGAGGAAACTTAGTTTTCTCGTCGTACAAACAACCTTTAATGTATGCTCCTCTAAGGTCTGCGCGAATCAGATTTGTTCCTCTGAGATTGGCACTAATAAGATTAGCACCTCTAAGATCCGCGTCGCTAAGGTTGGAACCTCGCAGGTTTGCACGAGCTAAGTTAGTATCTCTAAGGTTAGCAATAGTTAAATGGGCACCGCTTAGATGAGCATTCACTAAGTCAGCATCTTGGAGATTCGCATTCGGAGAAATTAGGTACATCTGATGATTACCAGGTGTAAAATTTTTGGAAAATTTGGTTTTTTCGTTATATAAACAACCTTTAAGATTAGCACCAGCGAGTTTAGCATCTCTAAGATCCGCACCCCTAAGATTGGCACCAGCAAGTTTAGCATCCTTTAGATCCACGCCTCTAAGGTCAGACTTTCTCAAGTCGGAATTAGTTAAATCCGCACCTTTTAAATTTGCATTGCTAAGATTGGTATCTCTAAGATTGGCATCCCTAAGCTTGGCATCGGCAGAAATGCGATACATATTATAATCGTCGGGATTAAAATCTTCAGGAAATTTAGTATTTTCGTTGTATAAACTGCCTTTGAGGTCGGCATCTTTAAAAATCGCGTTTTCTAAAAGAGCACCTCTTAGACTAGTACTTCTAAGGTTAGCACTGCTGAAGTTTGCACTTCTAAGGTCTGCACTATTCAAATTTGCACCTTCAAGGTTCGCATTGTTGAATTTAGCGCCTTTAAAAATTGCATTACTTATATCAGCATCGCTAAGGTCAGCGTAACTAAGATTAGCTCCTCTAAATTTAGCTTCTCTAAGGTCAGCGCAAGAGAGGTTAGCACTTTTCAAATTAACTTGACTCAGATTTATTTGTTGTAAATCTGTTTTTTCTAGATTTAATCTTTCTAAAGAAATCCCATAATCTTTTAAAAATTCTAAAGCTCTAATTCTTGCATAGCTAGTTGAAACTTTCGCTGCTGCGGCATTATCAATTACTTGCCAAGCTTCATATATTCTGGTTCTGATCCGCTCCGGGCTTTCTAAAACATATAAAAACGCTGCGGATAATATACTAAAACCTTGGACGTATTTTACTTGAACTACCGAAAATACTTGAGAACAAACTGATTGTGGATTATCACAATTAACAGCCTCCCAGTTTTCAAATCGGTAAACTAATAACATTACTGCAAAAGCAATACTCAGAGCAAGTAATATACGCACGGAAACAGCTACAATTCTTCTTCCCCAAGAAAAAGATAATCCATCCATTGCTCAAAATTTCCCTACATTTCTACCCCGGCACTAAATAAAGGTAATATATTTTTATATATAATGTGTGTTGATTTATCTACAAATGCCATTGGTATTTACAGTTTTATACTAGTAGCAAGTTAAAGGTTAAAGGTCAAA
>JBARZF010000345.1:0-4386 GCA_049649675.1 Rivularia sp. (in: cyanobacteria)
AGATGTGGTAATTCGTGGATAGTCAAAATGTAGGGAACTGGTACAAAAGCTAATGGTGTTTCCCCTAAAACGAATAATAAGTCTGGTTTTAACTTTCTTAATATACCTGGTAAAGTTAGTAGATGCCAGGATATAGTAGATTTGACTGTAACTGCCTTAATTTTCCAATTGGGATTATCAACTTTAATTCGGTTAATAACTTCAGTACGCATCAATACGGTAAAACGTGCGGGAAGCGATAATTTTTGTAAAGCCGTTAGTAAAGAAAGAGCGTATACAGATGCACCTTTGGTATCGGTGACAATACAGGTAGCATCTATACAAATATGAGGAAGATTATTATTCATATATCAAGTCAAAATCTCGAAGCTATATAAGTTGCTCTTTCTATAGGAGGAGTAGAAATTTTAAAACCATAATCATTGAGAATTTCTCTAATCTCATCTAAGCCGGAAAAGCATTCTACAATAATATGTTGGGTGCGAATATCACTTAAAAATTTATCTGCACCTTGAAGTAATTGTTTTTCAAATCCCTCCACGTCGATTTTTATAATGCATTTTTTGTATTCCTGGGTGAAATACTCATAAAAACTATCCAATGGTTTTATTTTTACTTCTTCTGTGGAAGATTCAACAAAATGAGGCTGACAAAAAGTATTAAGCCCATTGAAAGTAGATAAGTGCAATATTTTTGTCTCTTCTTCACTTCCTAAACCAATTGGAAATAAATTAACAGTATCATGTAAATTATTAGCATCAATATTTTCTTTTAAAATCTTAAATGTAGAAGTACAAGGTTCAAACGCAAGTATCTTTCCTTGTTGATGCTCCGATTTTAATAAATTTCCAAAGGTTACACTAAAATAGCCTAAATTAGCTCCTGCATCAATAAATAAATCACCAGGTGAAACAAGTTGATGCAATTTATTGGATAAGTTTGGTTCACAACAACCAATCCAATAAATTTGTGATGATTGAAAACCTTTGCTGAATATTTTTATTGGATAACCTTGTAAGGTTTGAGTGGATGTTAAGCTTTCTGGAATTTCATCATTTTTTATCAAAGCAAATCTTGTCCAAATCTGCTTTTTAATTAATTGAAACACTAGCCTTGAAAAGGCTTGATTTATTTTGTAGCTAGAATCATTGAATAGAATCATATATTTATTATTCTCTATGAGAGATCATCATAAATGGATTGTGAATCAAGAAAAATGCAAAATTGCTTGACGAATAAAACTACCAAAATACTGTCGCCAAAAACTTTTAGTAAAAGCTGTCTCCCAATATTGAATAAAAGCCTTTTGCCAATAATCTCTACTTTGATGATAGTTGCCCAAACGATAGTGAGCTTTTGCCAAACCTTGGTATATTAGTTTTTTTGCTTTAGCAATCCTGATTGAATCACCAAGTTTTAGACATTCAGTAAGATGCTTTTCATATACTTGTACATAACCATAATTAGAACTCCTTGGAGCGGTATTATTTTCGTGCCAACGATATTTCATTAATGGAGGTTCGGAAATAAAAGCAAAATTATACCCCTTCAAAAGTAAGCGTAAATATAAATCTAAATCTTGTAGGCTTGGTATTAAAATATCGTAACAGCCAATCTCTATGATTGCAGTTTTACGAACTAAAATACTAGAAGTAAAATTACAAGAAGAGTGCAAATAATTTTCATAAGTTTCTTCTCCTTTTTCAGCTAAAGTATACAATTTACGAAGCTTTAATTCCCAGCCCGGTACTGGTTGGAGATTTTGATCTACTATACATTTATAACCATGTACTAATACAACATTTGGTGGTGCAGATTCTAAAACAGGAACCTGACGTTCAAGTTTATCTGGAAACCAAACATCATCCGAATCTAAGAAAGCAATATACTCGCCTTGAGCTAATTTAATGCCATGATTGCGAGCTGCTGAACGTCCTTGATTTTCTTGATAGATATAGGTTAGCTTATCTTTATAAAAGGCTAATACTTCTCTAGTATTATCAGTTGAACCATCATCAATAACAATTAATTCAAAATTTTGATAAGTTTGATTGAGAACGCTTTCTACTGCATCTTTAACTAAATGCGCTCGATTGTAAGTTGGGATAACAACGGTAACTTGAGGAGATAACATATGTGGATTTTTATCTATTTATCAGTGGTTAAACATTAATTCCAAGTGTCTCTAAATTTTTAAAATTATTTTGTAATAATCCACAATATAGTGCTTCAGTTTCAGATATCATCCGCCCTAAAGTAAATAATTTCATAAACCTTGTTCTACCTTTTTCTCCCATCTGTTGAGCAATGTCAGGATTATCAATTAAAAAATTTATCTTTTCTGCTAATTTTTCAGGGTTTTTTGGTTCAACTAAGAAACCCGTTTCACCATCTGCTACAGAGTAGCGCATACCTCCAACAGTAGTAGCTACAACCGGAACACTCATTGCAGCAGCTTCCACGACAGCGTAACATAAGCCTTCAAATAGTGAAGACATAGAAAATATATCAACTGCACATAAAAACTCTTCAATATTGTCCACAAATCCAGGTAATAAAAACTTTTCTGATAAACCTTGATTTTCAATTTGAGTTTCTAACTGATTTCTTAAACTTCCCTTTCCAACAAGAACAAAAGTAACGTTATCATGTTTAGAGCAGACAATGTTTGCAGCTTCAATTAAATCTGATTGTGCTTTTTGAGCTACTAATCTTCCTGCACTTGCTATAACAATATTGTTTTGAGGAATCTGTAATTTTTCTCTAATATTCTTTCGGATAATATTTCTTTGTTCCTGAGTGTGTGAAAACTTATTAGTATCTAGCCCATAAGCAATTACTTTGGATTTTGCGGGAGGTATATTATCTACAGTTATTCCTATTTCTTTGTCGTATTCTGAAGTAAAAACAAAGTCATCTGTTAATTTATACGCCAATTTTTTTGCTAATTTACCTTTCGTGCTATATTGAGCTTTGACTTCAGGAGTATGATGCGTAATTACCACTTTCTTTACACCAGCAAGACGCGCTGCAATTACTCCTAAAAAACTGGGGTCATTAATATGTATGATATCCGGAGCAAATTTTCTAATCTCTTTAGCAATTGAAGGAGCATAACGAATTATATTACCTTCAAAATACTTAGAGTCAACTACTAAATTATCAACATTTTTAAGCTTTTTAAAAGTTTGGAGTTGTGGAAAGCTAGGATATAAAATTCCTACTTCAAAATCAGCTTTATTTACATTGTCAGCTAAAGTAAATAAATAATTTGCTGTTGCACCATAAACTGGATGGGCGTGAAAATATAATAGTCTCATGTTTCTCTCCAAAAATATTAGTTACTTACCTGAAATTTTCCGATTTTTACTTGATATTTATACCACACAAATAATACGCCATAACTTATTGTTATTCCTAGTAAGATACAAAATACTGCGAATAATTTTCCCGTAAAAATTATTTGCATTTGCGAAACAATAAAGAAAACTGTAAAGCATATTAATACAGGAATTAAAGTATCTTGTATCAACCAGCGTCTATGTTCTTGATGCAAAATATATCGATGGGTAATTCTTGAAAGAACTAAATAATAAAGTATATTCACAACAGTTTTTATTAAAGCAACTCCAAACAACTCAAACTCCGGAACTATATATAACATTGCTGGAATTACAATAATTACGCTACAACTATTAAAGATTGCTGCAATTTGTGGTTTTCCAATTGCAAGCTGTATCTGAGATGAAATATTAGAAATACTATCTAACATAGCTCCAAAGGTTAATATTGCTAAAATACTCGATGCTTGTGTTGCGACATCCGGGGATTGAGTCCATAATTCTAGAATTATCGGTGCAAAGAATATAAATGCGGAAGCTATGGGTATTACAGTTAGCGATATAAACAAACTGCTTTTATGAAAGAAATTTATAAATTTTTGTTCGTCTGTTTGAGCAGCTAATGCTATGAGTTGTGGTGAAATAGCAACAACAAAAGGTTGAAATATGATAGCAAGTTTCTGAGCTAACGTACTGGCTAGCATATAGTAACCAAACTGTTCTAAAGAAACGAATTTAGACAGCAATATTTTGTCTATTTGTGCCAGTATAATTGACACTATCGTCGTCCAGCTTATTCCGGCTGCAAACCGCCATATTTCTTGCAGTATTTCTATCTTAAAACTTGCTCGATTTTTAATTTGAGGTACATAGCGCCAAGCAAATACCATCATTAACAATACTTCTAAAACTGCAATGAATGCTTGCCACAGCAAAAATGCGATAATTGTTGGCGAAATCATCACCAAGATTAATACTGCTCCCAATTCTCTGAAAGTTCTCAATGTTCCTTCCAGAATATTCAGTAGTACCTGTTTTTCTAACG
>JBARZF010000346.1:0-15158 GCA_049649675.1 Rivularia sp. (in: cyanobacteria)
AATTTTTGCCTGTAACTAGCGAAAACCCCATTGATGTGGGAACGGGTATGACTCCTTTGGTTCGTTCGCATCGTTTGGCGCGTCGCTTGGGTTTAAAGAAACTATATATAAAGAATGATGCCGTTAATATGCCCACCCTGAGCTTCAAAGATCGGGTGGTATCCGTTGCTATGACTCGCGCCAAGGAATTGGGCTTTACTACAGTATCCTGCGCCAGCACCGGAAACTTAGCAAATTCAACCGCCGCGATCGCAGCTCATGCAGGTTTGGATTGCTGCGTATTCATACCAGCAGATTTAGAAGCCGGTAAAATTTTAGGAAGTCTTATTTATAGTCCTACTTTGATGGCTGTTAAGGGAAATTACGACCAAGTTAACCGTCTGTGTTCGGAAGTTGCCAATACCCACGGTTGGGGATTTGTAAATATCAACTTACGTCCTTATTACTCCGAAGGTTCCAAAACACTAGGTTTTGAAGTAGCCGAGCAACTAGGTTGGGAGCTACCAGATCATATAGTGGCACCTTTGGCAAGCGGTTCATTATTCAGCAAAATTTATAAAGGCTTCAACGAATTTAAAGAAGTTGGTTTAGTAGAAGATAAGAACGTTAGATTCAGCGGCGCACAAGCTGAAGGATGTTCCCCAATCGCCAAAGCGTTCAAAGAAAAGCGCGACTTCATTGAGCCAGTAAAGCCAAATACCATTGCTAAGTCAATTGCGATCGGAAATCCAGCAGATGGTATTTACGCAGTAGAAATAGCGAACAAAACCAACGGTAATATAGAAACAGTCAACGATACTGAAATTATCGAAGGCATGAAACTGCTCGCAGAAACCGAAGGCATATTTACAGAAACTGCTGGTGGTACAACAGTTGCCGTCTTGAAGAAACTAGTAGAAGCAGGAAAAATCGACCCCGAAGAAACCACAGTTGTTTACATCACAGGCAACGGCTTAAAAACCCAAGAAGCAGTACAGAGTTGCGTCGGCGAACCTTTGACAATTGACGCAAAACTCGATAGTTTTGAATCAGCCCTCGAACGTTCCCGCACCCTCGATCGCTTAGAGTGGCAGCAAGTATTAGTTTAATCAAGGTTAAAGGTTAAAGGTCAAAGGTGAAAGGTGAAAAGTTAGGAGTTAGGAGGCGCGGAGTGAGGAATTAAGAGTTAAGAAGTTTAAATTTCCCCTTGTCTCCCCCTTCGGGTATCTCCTTCGGAGACGCTGCGCTAACACCACTTCTCTCGTACTGCGGGAACCTCCGCTTTCTTAGTGGATTCACCATCTCCCTCTCTCCCCATCTTCCCAATTACCCATTCCCAATTACCAATTACCAATTACCAATTACCAATTCCCAATTCCAAATTCCCAATTCCAAATTCCCAATTTCAAAAGATATGTCAGTTAAAGTTCTCGTTCCCACCGCACTTCAGAAATTCACTAATAATCAAGCAACTTTAGAATGTAACGGTAACACTATTACCGAACTCTTCGATTCTTTAGAAAAAGCTTGTCCCGGTATTAAGTCCCGTTTGTGCGATGAATCGGGGAAACCGCGTCGTTTTTTAAATTTATATGTTAATAGCGAAGATATCCGCTTCTTAGATGGTGCAGCGACACCTTTAAAAGATGGTGACGAAGTTAGTATAGTTCCTGCTGTTGCTGGCGGTTAATCAGTTATCAATTATCAATTATCAATGATTGATGGTTAGCTTTTAATAAATTTTTTGTGGGGTGGGCTTTTAGCCTGCCTTTTATTTTTGGACGGTAAATACAGGAAAGCTGCACTTGAGTATACTTTCTGTTCCCCCCAACCCTTTGATCGTCAAATCTATCTTTACCATAAAAAGTACAAATAATTTTTTTGAACGAAGATGGCTGGAAATAGTATTTACTAGAATTTATAGTTCAGGTGATTTGCAGTAAATCTAATTAAATAGGTGAGTAAAATAGGGCGATCGCGAAATTGCTATAAGCTCAAATCGGACAAATCAAAAGTAAATATGGAGGTTTAATGAATTCTTGGAATTAGTAAATCATTAAGCCCCAATAGAATATTTAATCTTCTTTTTACAGTAATAAGGAGTTCAAATGAAACGAAATCTACTAGTTTGTGCTAGTGGGGTAAGTTTGCTGTGCTTACTCGCCGGATTGTCGCCGGTAAAAGCGTTAGCTGTGGAAATCCGCAGCGGTGAAAAGTTAGCAGAAAAATATTTATTATCTCAGAAAAGTTTTGCACAAGCCGACACAATTATTAGCGAAAAAGTAAATAATCAACTTCCCTTTGATGTGGGCAACCCAATAATTGCCCAGGTTGCCCAACAACAAACAAGATCGACGGGGCAAATCACATCGGTTTCCCAACTATCCGACGTACAGCCGACAGACTGGGCTTTTCAAGCGTTGCAATCCCTCGTAGAACGGTATGGTTGTATTGCGGGATATCCCAACGGCACCTATCGGGGCAATCGGGCAATGACTAGATATGAATTTGCGGCTGGTTTAAATGCCTGTTTGGATAGAGTTAACGAACTGATTGGGGCAGCCACAGCGAGTATTGTTACTAAAGAAGATTTAACAACTTTACAGCGTTTGCAATCAGAGTTTAGTGCAGAATTGGCAACCTTACGCGGTAGGGTAGATGGGCTAGAAGCTCGCACTGCCGAATTAGAAGCTTCGCAATTTTCCACTACCACGAAACTCCAAGGAGAGGCAATTTTTGCTGCGATTGGTGCAACTGGTGGCGCTCCTGGTAGTGACGATCCTAATATTATCCTGACGAATCGAGTACGGTTGAACTTGAATACCAGTTTTACTGGCAAAGACTTGTTAATTACTGGTTTGCAAGCCCATAATTTTGGTGGTGGTGCGGATGGTAGTGGTAGTCTGCAACAAGCATTGGGATTGACAGCACCGGGAGTAAACTTAGCGGCAAGTAGTGCCCGCACGGGTATTGAACCTCAATTTCCTAGCTTCGATCCCAAAGATTTATCTTCTAAAGGTGCTAATGATGTAGAACTTTACAAACTGCTGTACATCTTCCCCGTAGCTAATAAATTAACTTTATTTGCTGGTACTGCTGCCGAAGTTTCCGATGCTTTCCCCACCATTACTCCCTTCGCAGGAGAAGGGCAAGAAGCAGTTTCCCGCTTTGCTGGCTTAAATCCCGTACTGCGGGTTTCCGGTGGTACTTCCGGCTCTGGCTTAGCATCCGCAGCAGGTTTTATCTTTACTCCATCCAAAAGCTTAGATTTTCGCGCTCTCTACGCTAGCGTTAATGCCAATATTCCCAGCAGCGAAGAGGATATTCTTCCCGGAGTTTCTGGTACACCTTTAGGTTCGGGTTTGTTTGGTGGTAGTACCGTTGCCGCAGCCCAACTCACATTTAAACCCAGCAACTCATTAGATATTGGTTTGAACTATGCTAACAGCTACCACGAAATCAATATTTTGGGTACGGGATTGGTGAGTGCCGATAGCAATGCTTTAGGCTTGGCAGATGGAAATTTGGGAATTCCAGTAAAACTTAACTCCGTCGGAGGTACGATAAACTGGCGTTTTGCTCCGAGTATTGCCCTATCGGGTTACGGAGCAGCAATTTTCGTTGATGATTCCTCCAGTCAGGTGGATGCTTCCACTACCTTCACCAGTTGGATGGTGGGTTTACACTTCCGAGATATCATCAAAAAAGGCAATACCGCCGGGATACTTTTCGGTCAACCTTTATACCGTACAGAAGCTGATGGTGATGGGAACTTAGCTGCTGAGGGTGTCGATCGCCAAACTCCCTACCATTTGGAGGCTTATTACAAATTTAAAATAAACGATAATCTCAGTATTACCCCTGGTGCATTTGTGTTATTTAATCCAGAAGGAGATGACCGCAACGACACAACCACAGTAGGTTTGTTGCGTACAACTTTTACTTTTTAGAGTTAGGAGTTAGGAATTAGGAGTTAGGAGTTTTTTATTCTCCCCATCTACTTATTCCCTATTCCTAATCTCTTGAAAAAGTTGTTGTTGCCAAGATTCGTTATCCTCGACTGTGACAACAATTCTTTTATAGTTTTCATCTTGCAACTCTATAGTTAAATAATTATCTTTTCGCTCGTTAACAAGCCAAAATTCCTTACCTCTTGCGGTATAGTAGGTTCCAGCTTTGACTAATCCTGGAAGAGAAGTACCGGGGGAGCGTAATTCTTTCCAAGTTGTTTGAGGAGCAGTTGTTGTTACTTGTTCAATATGAGATAAAGGTATTTCCCATAACTTGTTAAAACGTACAGCTAAAAACTGTTCTTTAACTGTAAATTCTATCTGTAAGCTTTGTTGTACTATGTTGAGATTCATTTTTCTACCTTAATAACCAATAAGGAGTTAGGAATCAGGAGTTAAAAACAAATATCTACCCCCTCTACCCTATCTACAATTCCCGATTCCCAATTCCCAATTACCGATTCCGAATTCCTTATCATATGTAAAATGAAAGTGATTCAAAGCTGAAGGATTAACCCAAGTAATGGCAGAAGAAACGAATAAAAACGAAGCAGCATCGGAAGAAAAGCCCAAAGCTGCTGCTAAACCCGCAGGTGATAAGAAACCTGCCGCTAAAAAGAAAGAAAAGCCTCCAGCGCTTGAAGATAAGCCGTTTGAGGAATTTATGCGGCAGCATTATGTACCAGCACTGCAAAAGGCGATCGCTGGTGAAGGGGTGGAAGATTTGAATTTGGATTTCGCCAAACAAAAACTTCCCATACCTGGATATGAGAAAGAGTCGGAATGCTGGCAAGTTTTAGGTAAATTCAAAAATGGCGATCGCCAATTTAACGTTTATTTCCCAGATGAAGATATTAAAGGGAAAAAAGCGTTTTCTTGCAACGAAGGCAAAAGCCCTAGCACCCTCGAATCATTTTTGATTGACGAACGTAGAATTACTCTAGACTTAATGGTATTTGGAGTAATAATGCGTTTGAACGGTCAAAAGTGGTTGGGAAGAAATTAAGTAAGTTCGTGAAAAATATAGGTAACGGCTCCATTTTGGGAGTTGTTACCTATGCCAACATAACCAGATTTGTGCATCTCTTTTAAAGTTGCTTCTACCTGCGAAAACTTTGCACCCGTTTCAATAACTCCTTGAGTCACGCTAAGTTCACCACCGCGCTTTTCGGCCGCTTTTAATAAGTCCACCATTAAAGTTTCTTGAGGAGATTCATAGATTTCAGTTGCTATAACTTGAGGAGTTGCTGCAACACCAAAAGGCGATAAACCAGCTTTTAGTCTCAATTTCATTTCTCTTTCTTCCACCATATTAGGAATGAGAAATAAATCTACAAATTGACCAAAACCGAACAAGCCCAAGGTAAACATCCATAGCAAACCCGTAGCTACCTTACCGTTATACAAACGATGCAATCCACCCGTAAATCCTAAAAAACCCAACACGTTGAGCATATAGGATATTTTCATCCGCTCTTTTTCTTTATCTGCATCGTTGTTCTGATTCTTATCTTTGACTTTAATCTTCATATGATTTCAACTCCACCGAATGCATAAGGCAACTGAAATGTTTGTTTATTAATAATTTTCTATATTATTAACAATTCAATTTTAATGTAATATTTTTATATATAGCTACGTTTTGATGTAAATTTAAAATGAAGCTATAATAGAATGTTATCCGCTTATAAAAATAAGTTATTACAGTTATCGAGTTCCATAAATATATTTATTGTTGATTACTTATTTACTATCGTGGCGATCGCCGCCGAGGTGAATTTTTATTAGTTCCGCAAGTGGATAATCGCACTGAGGGCGTAAAACTCAAATTTGAATTATCAACCTTTAGGATTTACATCCATCAGCATCATGAATCCGGTCAGTTTGAGAAAAGGTTAAAGGTTAAAGGTTAAAGGTTAAAGGTTAAAATTCTCCTTGTCTCCCCATCTCCTTGTCTCCCCATCTCCCCATCTCCCCCTCTCCCCATTGTTGCAACTCTTAACGTTTGATCTAGTAATTACTTCCAGACTCCTTGGTAAACTGATATTTATACTCAAACGCAATATTTTTGTATCTCAATTTTGAACGTGGCAATGTGCTGCGTGTGTACATCAAAACAGCGTCTACGTAGTTCTAATTAAAGGACTTGCAGCCGTAGGACATACGGTCAAGATGCTTAGTGAGGGTAAATTCCTTGGAATCCCGGTGAACTAAGAATCCCTTTTTTTAAACATGGGGAGTGTCAAAAACCCGACATTTGGAAGAATCAGGACATGGTAGATTCCCTAAAAAAACCAGGCTTTGACGAAATACGTCCGGGTGTTAAAGTCCCAGCAAAAGAAACTCTGCTGACACCCAGGTTTTACACCACTGACTTTGATGAGATGGCTAAAATGGACATCTCGGTAAATGAAGACGAGTTAAGAGCCATCATCGAAGAGTTTCGTGCTGACTACAACCGCCATCATTTTGTTCGGGATGAGGAGTTTGAGCAATCCTGGGAACACATTGATGGGGAAACTCGCCGAGTATTTGTTGAGTTTTTAGAACGTTCGTGTACGGCAGAATTCTCTGGCTTTTTGCTGTATAAAGAATTAAGTCGCCGTCTCAAAGGAAAAAACCCAGTTTTAGCTGAAGGCTTTAACTTGATGTCGCGTGATGAAGCGCGTCATGCTGGTTTCTTAAATAAAGCAATGTCAGATTTTAATCTGTCGCTGGATTTAGGATTTTTAACCAAAAGTCGTAGCTACACTTTCTTTAAGCCGAAATTCATCTTTTACGCTACATATCTTTCCGAAAAGATTGGTTATTGGCGCTATATCACAATTTACCGTCATTTAGAAAAGCACCCCGAAGATAGAATTTATCCAATTTTCCGATTCTTTGAAAACTGGTGTCAAGATGAAAACCGCCACGGTGACTTCTTCGACGCGGTAATGAGAGCGCAACCTCAAACCTTAAACGATTGGAAAGCGCGGTTATGGTGTCGCTTCTTCTTATTGTCGGTATTTGGCACAATGTACTTAAACGATATTCAGCGTGATGGTTTTTATGCTGCAATCGGTTTAAATGCACGGGAATACGACAAAGAAGTGATTGAAAAAACCAACCTTACCGCTGGGCGTGTATTTCCAGTTATGTTGGATGTTAAGACACCGGAATTTTACGAACGTTTGGAAACTTGCGTCAAGAATAACGAGAAGCTTAGAGCCATCGTGAATTCTACAACACCTAAATTCCTACAAATCTTCCAAAAGCTGCCTTACTATATTTCCAACGGTTGGCAAGCCGTGAAGTTGTACTTTATCAAACCGATTGATTCTGCTGCAATGGAAGGTAGCGTTAAATAAATAGAGGCTTTAGTTGATTTTGGTAAAGATTTATAAATTTAGATTAGACATCTCCGGTTCGGAAAAAAACCTCTCTCCAAACCTCTCTCCTGCAAGGAGAGAGGCTTCATTCTCCCCCTTCCCGCTTTTGGGAAGGGGGTAGGGGGGTTAGGTTTTTATATAACGAAGGAAACCATATAAATGTTTTCCGGAGATGTCTATTGTAAGGTGAGCAATTAATGCTCATCTTTTTTTTTGTAGTTAGTACTTCGGCACATTAATTGAGAGCGTTGCGCTGATTACTGGTTACTAGTAACTGATAAGCTGGTTTCATATACAGGACTTACTCTAGTGTCACAAAACTCGGGTGGTGCGTGACACTAAAAACATTATTACTACGTTCAAAATTTAATTAAATGTCACAGCACCCTACAAGGAAAATGTGCCAGTTGCGTAAGTCCTAATATAATTAAAATTTTTACGGTGTATAGTATGCTGTTACGCTCGCTGACGACTATCTTTATTTCTGCCGTTATCGGAATATTTTCCTGGATTTATTCCCCTGCTGCTTTAGCACTAACGCCAATTCCTTTATCAAATATTTCTTACCAAGAATGTCCGCCGGAATTAGCTGAAGGGAATGTTACTAGTGGTGGTGCTAGCAGGGCTGCAAATTGCTTCATAGTCACTGGTACTGCAAAAAATATGACTAGTAAAACTGTATATGATGCAGACATTTTTGGACGGATTTATGATGCTAATAATAATACGGTAATGCAAAACCGGACTCGCGTTGGTTCTATTAGCGAAGTACCACCGGGAGAAAGTAATTTTGAAATGAGAATTACCGTTCCAGCAAATCAACCTACCCCATTAAAGTTGAAGCAGTTTAAAGCGTCGGGATTTACTTCTAAGGTTCGTTACTAAATAGTCACAAAGTATGAAGAATGAAACATAAAAATATGAATCGTAATCGCACTTAACAAAAAAACAAACATTTGTGTAGGCGATCGCCCGCATTGTAAACAGCAGTTCATATTTCAAATGTCATACTTCATACTTAGTGTTTGATTATTCTGCTGAATTTAGAAGGCAGAAGCAGAAGCCAATGTACTACTAGCTAGACCTGCTAGAAGTCCGCTGACTACGTTTAGCGCTAAAAAAGCCAGAATTGGGGATAAATCAATTCCTCCTAAAGGGGGAATTATATTACGGAACAAATTCAGATAAGGATCGGTTATCTGGCTAAGTGCTGCGAATGGTTGGCTAGACCACTCGATTTGTGGGAACCAAGTTAATAGAACCCTACCAATCAGTAAATAACTGTAAATCTGAATAAATGTGAGCAGCGTGGAAAACAGGAGATTCATAGATATTTGGTGTTTTGAGTTTTAGTGAAAAGCCGTCTTATTATTGATTTTAATTTAGCTGATATCAAGATGCCGAGACAATTGTTTCGGAAATCATCTTTTTAAATTCTCTAGCTTGAGTATTTTGAGCGGCTATAAAACAATTTATCGCTTTATTACCGCTCAAGTTCATGGGGGGGTTTCGTTAAGATTGTAATTCTTCACTACGAGAGGACAATTCGTTTACTCCACCAGTGTTGTTAACATTGCCTAGCTGATCCCGTACTTCATCTATTGTGGCGTTTAACTGAGCAATTTTGTCTTCTAGGGAACGTCGCGCTGTTTCCATTTCTACCCCGGTCGTCGCCGTACCTCGCATCTGTCTTCGTTTGCCAGATTTATCCAAGTTTGAATTGCTCTTGCCTGTTATTTGCTGCTCTGTTTCATCTTCGGCAAATTCTTCCCCATTGCGTCTTTGGGCTGCTAACGCTCCGACAACACCACCGACTACGCTACCAAAAATCGCTCCGGCAAAAAACCCGCTCGCAAAACCATCGCGTTGACTCATATGTCTACCACCTTCTCATTGCTACTTCCTACTTTAATCATCACAAGCAACTCCGCAGTCCAAACTGTATATTTTTATAATCGTTCCTTATTTAAGTTCCGAAAGTGCGATCGCCAGCATCTCCTAAACCAGGTACTATAAATCCTTGCTCGTTAAGTTTTTCGTCAATTGTGGCAGTGTAAACATTTAAACCTGGATAAGCTGCACTCAATTGTTGTAATGCGGTCGGGGAAGCAACTACGCAGACAATTCGCGTCAAAGCCGGGTCAACACCTCGTTGGACTAACTCCGACATTGCAGCCATTATAGAGCCTCCAGTAGCCAACATAGGGTCGGTAATTAACACTCTGGTTTGAGGGTCAAGTTTTTCTGGTAACTTATTAAGATAACATTCCGGCTGCAAAGTTTTTTCGTTGCGGACTAAACCCAAATGATAAATAGATGCCAAAGGAAGCAAAGTTTGTGCCCCTTCTAGCAATCCTAACCCGGCTCGCAAAATCGGCACTACTGCCACGGGAATTTCAGGATTAATAAATGTTGCAGGACATTCTTCTAATGGGGTTTGAACCGTTGATTCTTGAGTAGGCAACCATTCCCTAGCCGCTTCGTAAGTTAACCAGCGCCCCAATTCAGTCATTGCCGAACGAAACAATACAGAAGGGGTACCAGCATCGCGAGCAACTGCCAGCCAATGCTTGATTAACGGATGGGGTGGAACATAAACGCGCAATTGTAGCGTCATAATAGATATAAAAGCTTCAATATATAAGGTATCGCAACTGAAACATCATAATACTATGCACAAGCCTGTGACTAACATCTAACATCGGCACTCATTAATTTGTCTCATAACTTGTCTCAAATTTTATTGAGAATATTTTTTATTAATAGTTGACATATATTCTCAATCAGCGCTATATTAATTTCCAGTGTTCTCCTCTCTTTAAGGAACGGCAGGCGGGATTGGTCAGCAGTTGCGGACTTGTCCCTCTTTTTTTATTTTGGATTTTAGATTTTGGATTTTGGATTGTTTTAAGTTAAAACCACCGGCTCGCCGGAATTCTAAATTATTTCTCCCCATCTCCCCATCCCCTTGTCTCCTTTAATAAGAATTAATCATGTACGACGCGATTATAATTGGCTCTGGCATTGGTGGTTTGGTAACTGCGACTCAATTGGTGGCTAAGGGTGCTAAAGTGCTGGTTTTGGAGGGGTATACTATTCCTGGTGGTAGTTCTGGCTACTTTGAACGGGAAGGCTATCGCTTTGATGTCGGTGCTTCGATGATTTTTGGGTTTGGGGATAAAGGAACGACTAATTTACTCACCCGTGCTTTGTCAGCCGTAGATGTTAGTTTGGAAACTATTCCTGATAACGTACAGATTCACTATCATTTACCCAATTCGTTGGATTTGAAAGTCGAACGAAATTATGAAGATTTTTTACAAAATTTAATTGCTTATTTTCCTCACGAAAGTAAAGGAATTCGTCGTTTTTATGATGAATGTTGGAAGGTTTTTAACTGCTTAAATCAAATGGAGTTGCTGTCTTTAGAAGAACCCGGTTATTTAATGCGGGCATTTTTTGGGCATCCATTGGCTTGTTTGGGTTTGGCGAAGTATTTGCCGCAAAATGTAGGAGATATAGCGCGAAGATATATTAAAGACCCAGAATTATTAAAGTTTATTGATATAGAATGCTATTGCTGGTCGGTGGTAAGAGCGGATATGACACCAGCAATTAACGCCGGGATGGTATTTTCTGACAGACATTATGGTGGAGTTAATTATCCTAAAGGTGGTGTAGGACAAATTGCTCAGAAACTGGTAGAAGGTTTAATTAAAAAAGGTGGGGAAATAAAATATCAAGCTAGAGTTACGCAAATAATTAAGGAGAAAGGAAAAGTTGTAGGCGTTAAACTGGCGAACGATCGAGAATATCGTGCCAAACGTGTGGTTTCTAACGCAACTCGCTGGAATACATTTGAGAAACTACTTTCACCAGTAGAAATACCCTCTAATGAAAAAAGATGGCAACAAAGATATCAAAAATCACCAAGTTTTTTCAGCTTGCATATGGGAGTAAAAGCAGAATTATTATCTCCTGAAACCGAATGTCACCACATTTTATTGTCCGAGTGGGAGAAAATGACAGCTTCAGAAGGGACAATTTTTGTCTCAATTCCCACATTACTCGACCCAGAATTAGCTCCAAAGGGATATCATATCATTCATGCCTTCGCTACACATTGGATTGATGAATGGCAGAATTTATCCCAGAAAGAATACGAAGCCAAGAAAGAAGCTACAGCTTGGCGAATTGTGGATAAATTAGAAAAGATATTTCCAGGGATAGATGCGAATTTAGATTATTTAGAAGCGGGAACACCGAAAACCCATCGTAGATTTTTGGGAAGAGTCGATGGTACATATGGCCCAATTCCTAGAAGGAAGTTGCGCGGATTGTTGGGAATGCCGTTTAATCGGACAGCAATTGAAGGATTGTATATTGTGGGGGATAGTACCTTTCCTGGGCAGGGATTGAATGCAGTAGCGTTTTCCGGGTTTGCTTGCGCTCATCGGGTGGCGGTGGATTTGGGGTTGTAGGTTAGGAATGAGGTATATGATTTACTGCGAGTAAGCAATGTTAAACTACATTAAACCGTAGAATATATCTTTGATACAAGGAAGATTCGCAGTTGAAATTCGATAAACCGATTCCGCAAGAACTTTTAAATATTACTGAAAAAAAACGTTCTAATTTATTTTCTTGGCGTGGTCAATTTTCACCACAGTTAGTAGAAGCAATTTTTGAAGCATACTGTTTACCTAATTCAGTAGTTCTCGATCCTTTTGTAGGTAGTGGAACTGTTTTGTTAGAAGCGGGTGCTTTTTCGCTTGAAGCATACGGTATTGAGATAAATCCAGCAGCTTGGATACTTAGTAAAACCTATGAGTTAATCAATAAACCCGATCGGCAAAATACTATAAATCAGATTAGAGAACATATTAACGAAGAATTTCCGTACAAAATTTTGATAGATACGGATAAAGTAATTGATAATTTAGAAGCAAAAGTTGATCGGATAAAAAATATATTAAATGAAGATACAGAGAAATTATTTAATGCATTAGTAATTTTACTAGATGTTGCCAATAACAAAATTACTAATAACTTAATTCAAAGTAAACTTTATGGATTAGTACAATCGGTAGAAAATTTGCCCTCTTCTGATAAAAAGATTGAAGCTTATCTATCTGACTGTAGGTATATCCCTTTAGAAGATAATATAATAGACTTTGTTGTAACTTCTCCACCTTATATAAACGTTTTTAACTATCATCAAAATTATAGAAAATCTGCTGAGATTTTAGGATGGGATTTGCTTAAAATAGCTAAATCTGAAATTGGAGCTAATAGAGCTAATCGAGTCAATCGTTTTTATACAGTTGTACAGTATTGCTTAGATATTGCAGAAACTTTGAAGGAAATATCAAGGGTAAGTAAAAAAGATGCGCGTATTGTATTTGTAGTGGGTTATGAATCCAAAGTTCTTGGAGTACCTTTTTATAATGCTGATATTATTGAAAAGATTGGGATTAAATCTGGAATGTATGCAAAAGTTTTAAGACAGGAAAGAAAATTTCAAAATAAATTTGGTAAAATTATCAGAGAAGATTTAATTAACTTTTGTAATTTAAAAATTGAATGTACAGAAGAAATTATTGATGATATTGCTAGAGAAATAGCTTTAGAGGTTTTAAAAGCAGGAATAAACTCTGTCCCTCAAAAAAATTTAGAATGCTTAGAAAATGCTATTGAAAAGGTCGCAATCATCAAAAGTACCCCAAAATTAGAGCGAATAGAATGTATCAATCAATTACAACAAGTTATTTGACAAAAATTAAAATATAAAAAATAGCAATTATCTAATTATGCCTGAATCTCGTCCACATTATGGAAAATGAATTGCTTGTCTTGAAAATCCCCGATTGCCTGAAGCTGACAAAGAACGTTTAGAAGAAGCTATTAGAAAATATCATGAATGGATTATTGAACTTGAATCTGTCGGAAGGGGTCAAATTGATACAGCAAAAAAGTTAGTGGAAATCACTAATAAATATAAACGTTTTATTGAGCTTGATTTAATATTTGATAGTACAGAAAATTTTTTATATAGGCAAAAAGGTCAACTCAAGTTAGATAATACTATATTAGAAGAATTTTTACCCCAGCTTGTTTTTCGTAGCTTGAGAGGGATAGACGAATCTTTCGAGCTTGGTCCTAGAAATACGTTTGCGGGACTTAGTTTTTTATCATCTGTTGGTAATCCCGGTTAAGGTGGTGAACCGAACATTAGAACAAAGAATCAAGATTTTGTTTTAGGAAAAAAGTTATATCTTAAAACATCTTTCGATGCGGATTTTAAAAATTACAAATTAATTGAATCTCATCTTGGTTATGTATGTGCAGAATGCAAAACAAATTTAGATAAAACTATGTTTCAGGAAGCAGTTGCAACAAGTAGAGATTTAAAAATAGCTGTTCCTGGCTCTTTATACTTTTTAATTTGTGAATTTTTGGATATGACACCAGTTTCAATCATCTCAACTCAGATTGATGATGTTCTAATAGTGCGTAAAACAAAACGTATGTCTTCTAATATTAGGCAGGAATTTCGCACACCAGAAGCAAGACGCATTCACAGACAAGAATATGTTAAATTTTTAGATGCTTCTAAATACTATCCCGACGTATTTCAGAGAATGATAAGCAAAATTCAAACTTTAGTTGATGATACAAGCCCATCTGTAGATAAGGTTTTGAATCAAGGTTATTTTTAGAAGCCTTTTGACTTTTTTAAAACCAATTCCGCAACCTCTCCCGGCAATTCCAACTGCGGAGTATGCCCACATTTCAACCAAATTAATCGACTTTGCGCGATCGCTCTTTTAAATTTATCAGCGTCTTGCGTACCCAAAGTTTCGTCTTTTTCTCCCCACAATATTAATGTCGGCTTGGAAATCTCTTTTATTCGCGGCGCTATCTCGCTATAACCACCACTTTTAGTAAAACTAATCATCGCTTCGTGCCAATTGGGCATATCTAAATGTAAAGCAGCGCATTGCAAGGATGTAATTTCGGCATCTGTTAAGTTACCGAAAGCTTCGGCAAAAAATAGCGGTTGGAGTTTGCGCGATCGCCAATATTCTACAGCCAAATAATCAAAGGGAGGAAACAAAAATCGCCCTTGGGGAAAGCTACCGGAATAACCAACGCTGTTAATTAAAACTAGTTGATGAACTGAATCTGGATAATCAAGCGTAAAATCAATAGCGGTTGCACCTCCCATCGAAGCACCAATTAAAATTACAGGTTTATTTATTTGCGTTTTCCAAAAGTGGTAAAGATGGGTTTTGATGGTTTCTGGTGAATAGTTAATGTTTTTGAGTCTTTCTGTAAAACCAAAACCGAGTAAATCAACTGCAATTGTTTCATTTTTTGCGGCGAGTAATGGTATAAGTAAGCGGAATTCTAATAAGGAACTCTCGAAACCGTGTAAAAGTAAAATTGGTATTCCGTTGTTGCCTTGATGGATATAGGCTGTTGAAATTGGTTGCGAGTTTAGAGGTGTGGTTATGGAAATTTTTTGGATGTTTTGAAATAGGTTTAATGCTAATGGATCTTTCAGTTTTGATATATTAACTTTTGAAAAATATTCTTCCATAAATTAGATATATAAATTGTAATTTTTTTGTAGTAAGGAATTTATTCCTTGTTATTAAAAAGTTTCTCTAAAATAAATTATTGGTGCGTGACGGTATAAATTTAATTATAACTACTTTCAAATTAGCTCGTACCGTCACACACCCTACAAAATATTAAATTGTGATTTATAGTTAGATTGAGAATAAAGTCAAAC
>JBARZF010000347.1:0-13753 GCA_049649675.1 Rivularia sp. (in: cyanobacteria)
CTAATAGTAAAATACCAGAAGTGTCCATATCTAATCGATGCACCGCTGTAATATTTTCGCCATCAGGCAATAGTAATAAACTATTTAAACGACTGACAACGCTATCTTGATTGTGATGATATCTTCCGGGAACTGATAGTAAACCGGATGGTTTATTTACTGCAATTAACCATTCATCTTGATAGATAATCGGAATTGGGCTTAAATCTATACCTGATAGCAAAAAACCCATCAACGGCTGACAGCGTTCGACACAGGCACCGTAGAATTCTCCCGGTATCTTATCTTGAGTTGATTCTCCCCACCAAAATTCGGCGATCGCCAAAGGTTTCCATTTATTCATCGCAGCATAATGAAGTAACTTCGGCGCACAACAATCACCCGTACCAGTTGGTATCTGCGGCATTAACTGCTGTAAACTTGAGGAGTTACCTAGAAAATTCATAATTGAATAAGCAGCGTGCATTTGCGCTTGCAGTTTGCGGGATATTTGTTTACGCTGCTGCTTTAATTCCCGAATCTGCATATCAGCGTTATTTATTACTATTTGAAGCGGTTGTAATACTCGATCGCGCTGTCGTTTGAGTAGCTTTTTTTCAATTCCTTGCTGTCGACTTTCTTCCTTTAATTTTTCTAACTCTATATTTAATTCTTCTTCCGTCAGATTTTTGTCAAATAACTGGCGTTTTCGATCGCGTTGCTGTTTGCTAACTTGATGAAATTTACTCATTTCTTGCAAACGTTGTTCAAACTCTGACGCTACAGTTTCATATTGTTTTCTTTGAGTTAATTGTTTAAGCTGAATAATTTCTTGTTTAATAGCTTCCAATTCTGCCAAAGTGCGAGTTTCTTCTAATACAACTTCTTCTCTACCGGGAATTGGTGGCACCCAACCTTCAATAATACTCTTACCATTCAGCAATCCCGAAAAAGCTTTGAGTATTCCTTTTTCACCACTTGGTAATTCTACTAATAATATCCCGTACATTTTTCCTTCACGGGAATACATTTTATTATCGGCGAGTTGTCGCATTAAACCACGAGCGATTAATTCTGCTTCTTGAGTGCGAGGAAGTTGTAATAATTCGCCATTAGAATATCCTTGATAGAAATAACTTGGATTTGAATTATTGATTTTATAATTAGTGTCGATGAAATCTGAAATCGGGTGAAGGGGTAGCATCGTTACATTTTATCGCTTACGGGTAAAAAATTGTAATTAATTTAATTCGTTGGATGACCTAAAACCTTGTAGAGACGCGATATATCACGTCTCTACATTAATTCTATATTCCCTTTTACCAATTACCCATTACTAATTTATCGTCTCATCGCGGAGCGAAAAGCAGGTGCGGGAAACATCGCTTGAAATCCAGCTTTCCGCTGCTGTTTAGATTCTTGGCTGCGATTCCACAAACTTTCATAATAAAAGAAGGATACTCCCAAACCGCGTTGTTGAGATGCTCTAACTTGAGATTGAATTTGCTGCATAGAAACGGGCTTATTTCGCAATCCTGCCATAATTCCTACAGCTGTGGGAATCTTTTTCTGAGTTTCTCGCATTTCTTCGCGGCTGATATTCGCAATGAATGATTGCAAATCGTTACGGTAAATTTGCACGATTAACTCATCTACAATATCTTCTCTTACCCATTTGAGCCAGTCTTGCAGCTGCAATTTGTAAGCGAAATCGTAGTAATTGGGGGAAACCGAAAAAATCGCTTTAGGGTTTTTGGCTTTTACAGTATGGTTAAGTTGCACCATGAATTCGGTAATTTTATCGGCTCTCCACCTAACCCAATCTGCATCTTCAGGATTATTAGGAGGATTGTTGCCGGTTTCTTGCTGGTACAAAGCGACGGTATATTTGTCGTAACCAAACTCGCGAGGTAAACTCATATGATCGTCAAACTGGATTCCATCAGCATTATATTGAGTAACTACCTCTGTAACTAGTTCGGAAATAAACTTTTGTACTTGGGGATGAAATGGATTTAACCAGGCATTTTCACCCGCAACCCCTACGGTAGTTAGACTTCCATCCTGTTTTTGCGTTAACCACTCAGGATGATTTAAGGCTAATTCAGAACTTTGAGGAACCATGAAACCAAATTCAAACCAGGGAATTACCAGCAAATGTTGACGATGTGCTTGATAAATTAAGTCTGCTAAAAAATCATGCCCTTCTTCACCTCTATAAAAGAAAGGAATACCGGCTCTCTTTGCGGCACGAGATGGAAACTTTGTATAGCCAGAATTCCAAACTACAGGATAAACAGTATTAAAATTCATGCGCCGCAATAGACTTACAGCATCGTTTACTTTTTTACGAGACTTGAGAATATTAAAGTCATTACTAGTCATCCAAACTCCACGAATCTCCTCACGGGGTTGTTGTGCTGTCACAGGAGCTAAACTATTTAAGAGCAAAGAGAAGATAAGCGACAGTAGAAAGAGTAATGGTAGAAGTTTTTTGGTTGTAAATTTAACTTTTGTATAAAACACTTTATTAGCCATACCACAAGTATTTATATCTATTTATGTTGTTGTTTCATTTGTGGTAGTACATTCCCTGCTTGTCTATCTAGTTTTAAAGTAATTTTTGTTAAACGCTTTTCGTATTTTATACAGCAGAAGAATATTTTAGTTCGGTGATATTACTTTAAGTTAGGATGAAGAGTAATTTGATCGCAATAGATATACAGCAATACATTTCTTAATATAAAACGCGATTTAATTAACTAAACTTCATATGCTTTCATTTTGCGAAATCTGGGTAAATTGACTGAAGTTACTAACTGGCAGTAGATTTGATGCCTGTTTCAACTTAACGAATATTTATTTTCTCAGGAAACTTTTAGGTAAGACATAATATATTTACATTACTTAATGAATTTTGTTATAATTTTTAATATAACCATAATAATTTTGTCTGCATTAATAATTAACACATGACTAATAACGCACTAATAACAGCAATCTTCAAGCCTAATACCAGCCCTAATTTTTTCTCACAAACAGGTTGGGCTGTGTTTTGAGCCGTGGTTGGTATCATGATGATTCACAACGGTTTGGATAAATTAGGTAACATCGAAAGCTTTGCACAAGCCTATGTTGAGGTTATCGGTTTACCTTTACCCATATTCTTCAGCTCAGCAGCAGCTTTCACCGAACTAATCGGTTCCACCCTGTTGATATTTGGTTTATTTACTCGCCCTGCTGCTTTTGGTTTATTCTCAACCATGTGCGTTGCGATGTACCATCACGTTTTGGTTGCGGGATTTAATATTCCTTACTTAGAATTATCGGCAGTTTACGCAGCTTGCAACAATATTTTTTACCATCAATGGTGCTGGTTTATTTTCTACCGATGCATTGATTGCAAACTTGCCAGGGTAAGCGCATTGTCAGCACAAGCCAAGCAAATTATGCGATTAGAGAAAGCATATGAAGCTAGCAACAGCAAGGAGAAAGTTGCGGCTAAATAATAGTTGTTTGTGATATTAAACCGCTAGCACAAACTGAAAACTTGGTTTTTTGGAGGAACCGGGTTTTTGAATTAGTTTGATAAGATAATAGCTCTACATTAATTGTGCTGATGAAGAAAAATCTATTTGCGATCAAAATTATTTCCACAGTTCTAATGATAGGTGCTATCTTGTTAGAGCTATGGAATATTTACGCGATACAAAACAATCTAATTATACCTAGTAGTATTAAACCAATTTTTTGGATTGAGCGTGTTGCTGTTGCAGCGCATTTAGTTGAGGCAATAATAGCAGCTTTCAAAGCAGGTTCTAAAGATAAAATTTGGTATAAGTACAGCGTCTATACTTTTTTTGTTGGCACGATTGGATTGATGGAATTGTTTGATAAAGAAAAGAGTTAGCGTTTATAAAATTTAAAGTAATTAAAAACCCGGTTTGTGGAAAAGCCGGGTTTACTAGTATCATGAATTATTTGAGAATAAGCTGATGTGCAGCTAAATTGTATAATGCAAAAATTTGGAAATACTGTAGTGCGAGCATCTTGCTCGCTAGTCTTATAGAAATTAAATGCGTAACAACTTATTGTATCAACAATCAAATCCTTGAACGACGAGCAAAACGCGGAAATAAAGTTTTGAACCCAGCTTGTCTTAACTCAACACTTTCTTGGGAATAATTCCACAGACTTTCATAATAAAAGAAAGTTACACCCAAACCTTGTTGATGTGCTGCTCTTACTTGAGATTGAATTTGCCGCATTGAAACTGGACGATTTCGCAAACCCGCCATAATACCGATGCCAGTAGGTATATATTGTTTGGTTTCAATAATTTCTGGACGGTTGATTTTGCTAGTAAAACTTGCTAAATCGTTGCGATAAACCTGCATCACTAATTCGTCTACAATACTCAAACGCACCCAGTTGAGCCAATCTTGTAACTGTAATTTATAAGCGTGATTGTAGTAATTAGGAGATACAGAGAAAATTGCATAAGGTTTTCTGGCTTTTACCGCTTGATTAAGCTGTGACATGAAAGCCGTAATTTTATCAGCACGCCATTTTACCCATGCTTCATCGGCGGAATTGGCTGGTGGTGGATTTTCGGTTTCTTGAGTATATAAGGCAACAGTGTACTTGTCATAACCGAAGTCACGAGGTAAACTCATGTGGTCATCAAACTGAATGCCATCAACATCATATTGACTAACGACTTCTAAAACCAGATTTTGAATAAACTGCTGTACTTGGGGATGAAAAGGATTTAACCATGCAACTTCACCCGCAGCACTATTAGAAGTGCGACTTCCATCGCGTTTTTGCGTCAACCATTCAGGATGATTTAAAGCTAATTCCGAGGTTTCCGGAACCATAAAACCGAACTCAAACCAAGGGAGTACTAATAAACCCTGACGGTGCGATTGTGTAATTAAGTCTGCAAGAATATCCTGTCCATCAGTACCTTTAAAGAAAAAGGGAATGCCAGCGCGTTTGGCTGTATAACTAGGAAATTTAGTGTAACCAGAATTCCATACGACGGGATAAATAGTATTGAAATTCAACCGTCGCAACTGAGTTACAGCATCTTTTGCTCCAGCGCGAGTTTTAAGAATATTGAAATCATTAGTACTCATCCATACCCCGCGAATTTCCTGACGGGGTAGCTGTCGCGGCTTTAATATTTCCGGTTGAATAATATCGGGTTGCAATATTTCCGGTAGCGATATTTCCGGTAGCGATAATTCTGGTTGAATTATAGTCGCTGGCGGAGGCAATTGAGCCATCGATGGCAAGTTATCGAGCAACAATACCGTAGAGAATGATATTGCAAATACAAGTGGAAGACAGCGCTTGAGTAGCCGTTTGAATGAACCTATCCTAATTAGCTTTCCTAATAAGTTAGCTAGTCTTGCGCGAGCTTGTAAACTTTGATTGTGAAATTGTTTCGTCATTAGTCTACAGGTATCTTTGCTTACTCTATAAGAGTTTGATTGAATGCCCGTTAATTTACTGCATTAGATGAAGCAAAATTATCGCGACAGGATGATTGACGTATTTGGTCTTTTATAGTGCCGTGCCTAGTATACGTGCTTATGTATCAACAGTGACAACATTTTTTAAATTTGATTGGTTAATTTTATGAATTGGCTTTGTTATATTTAGGAAAATGATTATACAACTATCAAAAGGAAGAGTTTGGAAATAAAATTAAAATTAAAATTAGATTAAATTAAAGAAAAAATAATTTTATTTATAAAAATGAATTACATTGAAGCGGTGAATGGCGATCGCAAGAGAATATAAAATAACTGATAATTATTTTCAGTTGATTCCAGAAGAGATTAAGAATAGTCAGATAATTATGATTGGTTTTGGTAAAATGGAATGATTCAGTCTTATTTATTTCACATTTTGCATTGCGATCGCAACTGCCGGGGGTTGCAAACCCCCGGCTAATAGCGAAAGTCCTATAAATAGGACTGGGTAAGACTTAAATATGTGTTTCAACGTAATTTATTTATGATGTTTTAAATTTTATTTTTTTTAAGTTTATAGCCAATGTGCTACAAGCATAAATTATATTTTTAGTGAGACTAAAATATGCGAGTAATAACAAATTTAGAAGAATTAATCGAACGATACAGTAAGGGAGAAAGACATTTTTATGATTGTTGCCTTAAAAATATTGATCTATCTGGGATTAATCTAAGCCATGCAAATTTTACCTTTTCACGATGGATAAATTGTAATTTAACAGATTGCGATTTAAGCAATACAGATTTAACTCTTGCTGATTTTCATAATTCGATTTTGACTAAAGTAAATTTACAGGAAGCAAAATTTGACCGCACTAATTTCAGAGGAGTTGATTTAAGTACTGTAAATTTACAAAATACGAGTGTTAAAGGTATTTTATATGACTTCAAAAGTAAATTCCCTCCTGGAATAGAATTAAGGGAAGCATATTTAATTTGTGCGGGAATCGATTTAAGCAATCGATAATTTTTTGGAGCTAATTTAGAGAACGCGAGTTTGTGTAATGCTAAATTGATAAATAGTAAATTTAAAAAAGCTAATTTGAAGAAAGCTAATTTTAAAGGAGCTATTTTAAGAAGCGCAAATTTAAGATATGCTGAATTAAAAAACGCAAATTTAAGTTATAGCAATCTTAATAATGCTAATTTAGAATATGCAAATTTGGTTTCTTCTAACTTAGAAAATGCAATCCTACAGAATGCCAATTTGCACTTTGCTGATATTAGAGGAGCAATTTTAAAAAATGCTAAGTTAATTGGTGCTAATTTGGAGGGAGCTATTTATAATAATGAAACTATACTTCCTGCTGATATCGATTTGAGTGCAGCGTATTTAAGTGATAAATCTGTATCTAATACTTTTAAATCCGATACGATTGTCAAGCAAACAAAATCACCTCTACTTGAAGCTTTAGAAAGAATAAATTTTGAAACTGAGTTTTATCCAGGTTTGACGAGAGAAGAAATTGACGAAATTGCTCAGGAAATACCTTTTACACTTCCAGAAGAACTGTATGAATTATATCAGTGGCACAACGGAGCGAAAGAACGAAAAGGTTGGGAATACTGTTTCGCTGGTTGTAGTGAATTTTTAACTCTTCAAGAAGCTATCGATTTTACTAGAGTTATAGCTGAAGGTGAATATAACGAGGATTCATGGAAGCCTTATTATTTTTTTGCTTTTCAAGAAGGAACAGATAACGGTGATATGTATGTACTCACCATAGGCGAAGAAAAAGCAGCCGTACTTAGTTACTGTCCTGATAGTATGGTAGTAACATCTATAAGCTTCACTAGCGTTACTCAGATGATGCTCCGAAAAACTTTTGGGCAAGAGAAAGTTGATTTTTTTGACGCTAATTTAGCAGGTGTTGATTTGAATGGTTTTTATTTACGTAATATAAAATTTAACGGTAGCAATTTTGAAAAAGCAAATTTGAGTAATGCTGATTTAGAAGGTGCTAATTTAGAAGATGCTAACTTAAAAAATGCTAATCTTTATCAAGCTAAAATTACTGATACTAATTTTACAAATGCCATCTTTTCTAACACGATTATGCCGGATGGAAGTATCAGAAATAGTTGACCAGAAATGAAATTTGCTGATAATGTAGTCCTATTTATAGGACTTTCGCTATTAGCTTGGGGTTTGCAACCCTAAGCGGGGTATCATCATAACAATCGTTACTCTTTTAATAAATAATAAAGTTAGCACATCTACCATAATTCAAAAATAATTTAAAGATGGATAACCAAATTTTATTTCCTACGATGGGTTGCGGTACTTGGGCATGGGGTAATCAGGTGCTTTGGGGATACAGTCAAAGCATGGATGATGATTTACAAGAGGTATTTAACCTTTGTGTCAGCAATGGTGTAACATTATTTGATACTGGTGATTCCTACGGTACGGGAAAGCTCAACGGGCAGAGCGAGAAGCTTTTAGGACGTTTTACAAAAGAATATGACGATGTAAATAAAAATGATATCTGCATTGCTACCAAACTTGCTGCTTATCCTTGGAGGTTAACTAGGGGGGCGATGGTATCTGCTGGTAAAGCTTCTGCAAAACGCTTGGGGAAAAATATCGATTTGGTACAGATGCACTGGTCAACGGCGAATTATTTTCCTTGGCAAGAATGGGCTTTGTTGGATGGATTGGGGGATTTGTACGAGCAAGGTTTGGTTAAGGGGGTGGGTTTATCAAACTATGGCTCTAAAAGATTGAGGAAGGTACATAAGAGATTTGCGGAAAGAGGAATTGCGATCGCCACTTTACAGGTACAGTATTCATTATTATCAACTTATCCAGTAACGGAGTTGGGAGTTAAGGAAGTTTGCGACGAGTTGGGAATAAAATTAATTGCCTATAGCCCTTTATGTTTGGGGATTTTGACGGGAAAATATACAGATAAAAGTAAATATCCCAAAGGTATTAGAAA
Organism: Rivularia sp. (in: cyanobacteria); assembly: GCA_049649675.1. Taxonomy (GTDB): domain Bacteria; phylum Cyanobacteriota; class Cyanobacteriia; order Cyanobacteriales; family Nostocaceae; genus Rivularia. The sequence continues at coordinate 8,465 of JBARZF010000347.1, forward strand.
TTTTTTATTTAAACAATTAATTCCCGGTGCAAAATCGTTATTGGATTGTTTGGGAGAAGTGGCGGAATCTAGAAATAAAACCATGTCTCAGGTGGCTATTAATTGGTGTATTTGTAAAGGTACGATTCCGATTCCTGGGGCTAAAAATGCAGAGCAAGCACGGCAGAATATTGGGGCTTTGGGTTGGGAATTGGATGCTGGGGAGATTGCGGAATTAGATAAGGCTGCGGCGAATACGGATAAGAAAATGGTGCAGAATATTTTTCAGACAAAGTGAATTGTTATGTACGGGGTTTTTAAAATTATCTGGCGGTTGAAACCGCACGCCAGTTGCTACAACGGAGGGAGCCTCCGCAACGCACTGGCTTATTTATCTACACAGGCAAAATCCACCTTCGTGGATTTAAATTACATCTTTAAAACCTGCGGAGGCAGGTTTTGCTTGTGTAGCCGCGATTTCAATCGCCAGGTGAATTGTTTTTTTATAAATAAGTTACAATCAATCAAATTTATTGCTTAATACAGGTAACAATATGGGAATTTTCAGTGGCATGATGGGTAATGCATCGGAGGTTAATCCGGAGAAGTTGGAAAGGGAACTTGCTTCTTTACTTATTGAAGGAGAAAGTATGCATAAAGCCTTTAAGTTAATCCGAGATTTGGTTATTTTTACAAATAAAAGAATTATTTTGATTGATAAACAAGGAATGACTGGTAAGAAAACTGAGTTTCTATCAATTCCCTATAAGTCGATTAAATATTTTAGTAAGGAAAGTGCTGGTACTATAGATTTAGATGCTGAAATTAAAGTTTGGATTTCTGGCGATGATTTACCAAAGGAATTTCAGTTTAGTAAGGATAATTCGGTGGATGAGGTTTATCGGATTTTGAGTTATTATACTTTGTAGTTGTTAGTTGTTAGTTAATTAACAATAATATTCGGATGGTGCGTTACGGCATTATTTAAATAGTAATCTTGAACAAAATTTGCTCGTGCCGTAACACACCCTACAATTGATAATTGTTAATTGTTAATTGATAACTGATTTACAATTTGCCATACTTTGATTAATTTACCTTGCTGTAACGCAGCGACTGCCGATAAGTATTGAATTTCTGTAACATCTGGTATCTTTGCTAAGGCTGGCTGTAGGGATTTTTCGGCTGCTGCTCCTTGGAAGTCGTAAAGCTGTACAAATGATAGATAAGCCCAAGCATACGGGTTATCTTTGTCCAATTGGGTTACTGTTTTTAACGATGCGATCGCACTTTCTGTTTTTTGCTGCAATATGTTTGTCAGCGCTATGCTATAAGCGTATTTGAGGTTTTTTTCTTTCTGAAATCTATATTCTAAGGTTTTGCGTGTTTGTACTAGATAATCTTGGGTTGCGTCGTATTGATTAATGCGTCCAATTTCTTGAAATACTTTATCTAATGCTTTGATTCCTTGGGGTAAAGTTGCTGCTAAGGTACGCAATTGTGTAGATAAATCTAATTCTGGTGCTGGGGTAGGTGTTGCTTGGGAATCAATTTGTAGAGTTACTTTTGGAAGTTTAATGGGATAAGTTTCTTGGGTTAATCTGTTGAGATAAGTTGCTTCTAAGGTATAATTTCCATTTTTGATATCGGTAGGTGGTAGCATTGCCATTCTTTCGGTAACTTGGAATTTACCCACTGGTTTGATACCATAAGGATATAATTCTCCTAAAGCAATTTGATGGTCATGAATCCATTTTGAATTGTCGTTATTCTTCCATGTTAAAAGCACCAAACCATTATTTAATTCTTCCCAATTTCCTTCCCAAGTATAAGTTACCGGAACCGAATTTCCCTGTGGTACTATTTCCGGTACCTCAACCTTTTCTAAAACAATATTATTATTTCTACCCCCTCTACCCCCTCTACCCCCTCTCTCCCCATCACCTCTCTCTTCCACAACAACAGGTGGATTGTCTTGGTGATAAAGTTTAAGCAGACTGCCATCGGGTAAATTCCAAGTTTTATTTAACTGAAAATCACCATTTTGTTCTACAATTTTAGTAATTTGCTTTTGTGCTTTGGGTACGGAACCTTGTTTTTTAGATTTAGTTAAAAACCAAGACATTGAGCGTGCGTCTTTCTTTACAAAGCTTTTTTGAATTCCTACCTGTCTTCCATATACTTGAAAGTTTTGTAGCGCTCCATAATAATTTAAATTGTGCTGATTAATTTGTGGAGTTGAAGGTAATACTCCTAATGTGGAACGTAAATATGGTTCGGTTTGGATAATTTGATTAACTACTTGGGAATGAGGAAGTTTTGCTTTTAAATAAGGATGATGTTGTACTTTATCGCTGAGTGCTGTAGTTATCCAATTTCCCGGAATTCCACCGATAGGAAATAGATTCAACAACATTAAAATAATTGCTAAACCAAAAGTACCCCAGCGAATGCGTTTTCCTAAACTGCTTTGAAAACGAGTTAAACCATAAGCTAAAAATACTGATAAAATTGGTAAATACGGCAATACATAACGATAATCTTTATTCGGGTTTAAGCACGAGAGAAAATAAGCCCCAATTAAAAATATTGCCAGCCATTTCAAAGCAATTGATAATTCTAACCCCTCTCTCCCTTTTCTGTTTTCCTTGGCTTTCCCCCAATAAAGTAATAAGGCAAAGATGGGAACTAATAATAAAGGTAAAGATACTTGTGATGGTAATTGATGCCAATAAAAAGTCCAAGCTTCTAAACTATTTAAAGGTGCTTCACCTTCCGCAATTGCAGAATCTACCGTTGCTCGTTTACCGGAAGTTAAAATCAGCAACCAGTTAGCACGATACCACCAACCAAAAATTAATGTCGATAAACAAAAAGCACCAATTAATTGTAATAATCTTCCCCACAATCCTTTGCGTATCGATGTAATTACAACCCAAATTATCGGAGTTATCAGAAAAAATAACGCCGTCTGCTTTACCATCAAGGCTAAACCGAAAGATAAACCGAAGAATATGAAGTAGAGAAGAGGAGGATTATTTGTAAAAAACCAAAGTGTGAGACAGAAGAAACTTAAGGTAACAACTGCTGCAAGGGGATAATCTAAGAGAAATTCGATACGATATCGATATAAACCGGGCATTACTTGACACAAAGCTGCTGCCCATAAACCAACAGTTTCGCTAAATAATATTTTGCCTAAACCATATACAGATAAGATTAAAACAGCGCTGAAGCCAACCATAACTAAAGTGGCTTGATCGTATCCTTTACCATAAATATGTTGAATAAAAGCCGTGAAAATGTAAGTAAATGGCGGTATTTTTGAAGACAATAACCATAAATTGTGCCACCATTCCCCATTTAATAAATCGGGATTTTGTAGAGCCTGTAAATAATTTAAACTACCAGTTAAATAATCAGCTTGATCCCATGATGGAACAGATTTATCAAAGAAAAACCAAACGCGATCGCAAATTGCACCGAAGAGCCAGATTGTTGTCAGAATCAGCAGTTTCATGAAGGATGGGAATTGGGAATTGGGCAATGGGCAATGGGCATGGGGAGACAAGGAGATGGGGAGACAAGGAGATGGGGAGATGGGGAGATGGGGGATAAATAAAGATTCGCAATTTTATTTTTACCAGGGAGCGAGACGCTCCCACTACATCTCTTAATCCTAACTGTTAACTGTTAACTGTTAACTGTTAACTGTTAACTCTCTTCACCATTTTTACGTGAGGAATTCCGGCTTCTAGAAAAACTTCACCAACTTGCTCGAAACCCAATTGCTGATGCAATCCTTTGATATATTCTTGAGCATTAATGTAAACTTCGGCTATATTTTCACTTTTGACAACTTCTAAAGCCTTTTGCATTAATCTTTTACCGATACCATTCCCTCTGGCATAAGATAAAACGGCTAATCTTTCAATTTTTGCCGTTTTACTATCTAAATATCGGATTCTTACAGTACCCACCACAGCATTATCCAAATAAGCAATCAATTGGGGACAAAATTTATCGTTGCCATCTAAATCTAGCTGTGGTTGTACTTTTTGTTCGTCTTGAAATACCCGTCTTCTAATGATTTCAATTACCGGATACTGTTCCCATTCAACAACTTTTACCGTGATTTCAGCCATTAGATTATCTTAAATCTTGTTTGTTCCTTATATTATGTTCGGTAGTGGCGCTATCTAACATTAAAATTAGAAACATGAGTGATTTGTGAGGTATCCGCAGTCATGACTGCTATCGCTATCAACTTTAACAATGTGGTTCAATTTACTGACAATCAATTCTACCAACTATGTCATGATAACCCCGATGTAAAATTAGAACGCAATCAACGGGGAGAATTAATTATAATGCCACCACACGGAGGAGAAACCGGAAACCGTAATTCAGAAATAAATGCAGAATTTGTAATTTGGAACCGCAAAACTAAACTTGGTAAAGTATTTGATTCTTCTACTTGTTTTAAACTCCCCAACGGTGCCAACCGCTCTCCCGATGTATCTTGGATACAGTTAGAAAGGTGGAATTCACTTAGCATAGAGCAGGGAGAAAAGTTTCCTCCCATTGCTCCAGATTTCGTATTAGAGTTGATGTCACCATCCGACGGTTTAAGCGATATTCAAGAAAAAATGCAAGAGTATATGGCTGCGGATGTCAAATTAGGCTGGCTGCTTAAACGAAGTCGTCAGGTAGAAATTTATCGTCAAGGGCAAGCAGTAGAAGTAGTAAATTCTCCTCCAAGTTTATCTGGAGAAGAAGTATTACCGGGATTTATTTTAGATTTATCATTTATTTGGTAATTGGTAATTGGGCATTGGGGATTGGGGATTGGGGATAGTTAGGAGTTAAGAGTTAGGAATTATATTTCTCCCCCTCTCCCCCCTCTACCCCCTCTCCCCCTCTACATCACTCCGCTCCTTCAATGGGCGCAAAACCTTGACGCTGAATGTTTTCAGTTATAGTACGGGGTTCTAAAAATTGTAGGAGATAATCGGGGCCTCCTGCTTTTGAACCAACTCCGGAAAGTTTGAAGCCGCCGAAGGGTTGACGGGAAACGATCGCGCCGGTGATGGTACGATTTATATACAAATTCCCTACCTCAAACTCTTCTTGAGCTTGTTCGATATGGGAAGGTGTACGAGAATAAAGTCCTCCGGTTAAAGCGTAGTTGGTATTGTTGGCTACTCGTAAGGCTTCTGCAAAATCTTTAACCTTAATTACTGCAACTACAGGACCAAATATCTCTTCTTGAGCAATTATCCCATCTGCCGGTACGTTACCGAATATTAC
>JBARZF010000348.1:0-6314 GCA_049649675.1 Rivularia sp. (in: cyanobacteria)
TGGTCGCTAATAAAATATATTTGTACTTAAACCGCGCAAAATAATCTTAGACATTAAAGCATAATATCAGTTTTTATGTCTAACTATGTCGATTATTGTCTAACTATACGGATTCAGATTATAGCCCTAATGGAAAGGTAATCGGATTATCTAAAGTTGCTCGAATTTGTGAAATGTATGCGCGACGCTTACAGGTGCAGGAGCGTCTCACCGTACAAATCGCTGATGCATTACAAGGTTTGCTCAAACCACAAGGGGTGGCTGTGGTTATAGAAGCTAGTCATATGTGTATGGTAATGCGCGGTGTACAGAAACCTGGCTCTTGGACTGTTACTAGTGCTATGCGAGGAGTATTTGCTGAAGATGCCAGAACCCGCGAGGAATTTATGAATTTAATCCGACACAAACCCAGTTTTGGGTAATTAAATCGGAATGCAATATTATCAATAAACTCGGAGTAGTAACTGGGTTTATTTACAGGATAAACAATCGATTTTACTGCAAAAATAGTGAGACGTAGCACTGCTACGTCTCTACACAAAGTTTTAATGGCTGCCAGCCCAGCTTGTCCATCTGGGAGATTGATTTGCAATGTTAGATTTCATAAAACACTTGTCATTACTATCGGTCAAATTAGCATCTTTTAAATTTGCTTTAGTTAAGTCAGCACCGCTGAGTTCTGCTTCTGCAAGATTTGCTTCATACATATTCGCATTTGTTAAATTTGCACTCCGCAAATCGGCTTTTTGCAAGTTAGCTCTTTGTAAATTGGCACTAGTTAAGTCTGCTCCAATTAGATTTATTTCGCTAAGATTTGCACCACTTAGATCGGCACCACTTAAATCGGCATCAGTTAGATTTGCTCGATTTAAATTAGATCCTTTAAGTTTAGCCCCACTTAAATCGGCTCCGCTTAAATCTGCTGCACATAAGTTTATACCGCTTAAGTCAGTATTTTTAAGATTTGCTTGATGGAGAATAGCTCTATGAAAATCTTTTTCTCCCGCTCCATGTCGGCTTAAAAGCTTATTAATGTCCATATTTTCACCTTTTTTGCTTTTAGCAATAGATAAGTTAATAAATACATCTCGATTTATTAACGGTAAAGCTGTTAATTTACGTATTGAGTTGTTTTACTTATCTAATAATCAGGTTAATTAAGTTAAACTCAATGAACTTATTCTGCTAAAATTTTTCTGATGTGGAACGTTTACTTAAAATAATGATGCAAAAGTATTAAAAAGTTATCTATTCTTATAATTTTTTATTGATTGTATTTATTTATTAACTTAGAAACGTTGCAGCGCAACGTCTCTACATGAATTATTTTGACTATAGCTGAAACAATCCTACTTTAGAGTTATTTTCTGCGTCTTTTTGTCGTAATTCTAATAGTTTTTGTTCAATTACTTCACTAATTAACTTATTCCCTTCTAAATTAAAATGAATGTGGTCGTGATACAAAGCTTTTGGATCTTGAGAAGAATTGAATATAGGTAGAAAATCTATATAGATAATATCTTGAGTTTTAGTAAATTCTTGCAAGCGTTGACGTTCTTTAATTTCATAGTCGCGAGGGCCAGGTTCGCCGACTTCTCGCTTTAAGGGAGTCATAGCTAGTAAAAATAAAGCATTGTTTTCGCGAGTGAATTGTTGAATTTTACTAATGGCTTTTAAGTTACTACCAACGCGATCGCCACTTTCGTTTTGTATTTCTTTTAACCCCGGTATGGGTTTTTGCTTGAGGATATAGCGGTTTAATATTTCTGAAACAGCCAGAGGTGGTTTTTGCGAAGGATAATTGCGATCGCGTCCTACTTGTAATGAAGTTGGTGTGGTTGAAAATAAGTCATCGGTATTAATTAGTAGCACGATAGCCTTTGAGCCAAAACTACCAAACCTTTGTAAATAAGCTAATTCGTTTCTTGGTCCCCAGGAATTAGCTGAAGCGTTTAATACTTCGACTTGCGTAATATTCTCAGAAAGTTCGGATAAATTTGATTTCAACGAACGCATCATTAAATTAGAAATCGTATTATCTTGGTCAGTCCACCAACCACCATTAGCGATAGAATCTCCTAAAAGCAATAAACGCATCGTTGAAGGTAAAGGTGTTTCTTGAATATTGGCACCTCGCATCGAATACTGATTAATTTCTATACGATTGCCAAAGCGTCGGGTACGTTGAGAAGGAGTTAATAAATAACCAATTTTTTCGTCACCGATATAAGTCAAAGGATTGCCAAAACCAAACAGCAAGCGCAATCCAATTTCTGTAGCTACAAATAATCCGATAATCGCTGCAACAATAATTAATAAAATTAATCTCACCGTTTATTTCCTTTTTTCGTGTGATGGCACAAATTACACCAATATACACGATGGGGAGATGGGGGGATGGGGAGAGGGGGGAGAGGGGGTAGAGGGGGTAGAGGGGATAAGGGGACAAGAATAAATAATTACCAATTACCAATTACCAATTCCCGATGCCCAATTCCCGATGCCCAATGCCCAATGCCCAATGCCCAATGCCCAATGCCCAATGCCCAATGCCCAATGCCCTACGCCCAATGCCCTATGCCCATTCGCCATTCTTAGTTTACTTTTCTTAAGAAAATTGTTATCAGAATGTTTTGCTTATATCTGCTTATATAGGAAGTAAAGGACTAAAATCGAGGCGGATCGTTTCGTCGAAATTGAGAAGAGAGGATAATTTTTATGTCCGATTTAAATCGAGGAATAATGAAGTTTAAGGGTGCGGATACTACTAAAGCTGTAACAATTTCTACCGTTCTGCTCTTGGGTTCGATTGCATTACTTATAATTTGGGCCTTACAGGTGGCTTACGCGGTAAACTAGGAAACTAGCTACTCTATAAATTAGGGCACGAAATGTATTACGTATGTGTTAAGCCTGTAGACTTTTCTTTACTTACCTTTTTGTAAAGTAATGTTGAACAAAAGCACAACAATAATTTTTAGTTTTTGTTTATTAGTGACAATTCGTTAGACGCTTATGTTGGATTCTAAGGGGTGCGGATTATATTGTCGCCCCTTAGACCGTTTTCCCGTTTATCAAAATAAGATTTTTGTTAATTTTAAGATTGAAGAGAAATCAAAAATAAATTATATGCTTGAACTGTGGGGTGCTTTATTTATTTTTATTTTTTGTCCCCTTTTAGGTGGATTACCAGTGATTTCGTGGATTACCAATGCTTTCGCTAAGCGTCGGTTGGCTCAAATCGGTACTGGTAATATTGGCGTTAGTGCTGCTTTCTATCACGGTGGAACTGTGGTGGGAGTTCTGGCTGTTTTGTCGGAAGCTCTTAAGGGAGTTATTGCAGTTTTAATCGCTCGTGCTTTTTTTCCAAGTGGCTCCTATTGGGAAATAGTTGCTTTAATCGCCTTAGTAATAGGTAGATTTTGGATGGGGAAGGGCGCGGGTACTACTAACGTTGTCTGGGGATTTGCGGTACACGATCCGATGGCGGCAGCGTTTGTATTTTTAGTAGGCAGTATCAGCTTTCTGCTTTTGCGTTCCAAGGAATTAGCTAAGTATGGGGTGTTGATTTTGTTTCCTTTGATTGTCGCCGTACTGCATTTCGACAATATACCCCACATTTTGACGGCAGTTGTTTTAGCGGGTTTACTTGCTTGGATTTACCAACAGATTCCCGATGATTTAAATTTAAAAGCATCCGAAGCAAAACCAGATTCACAAGCGATGTTTCAGTTGTTGCGCGGCGATCAAAAAATACTTTCTCTGGATAATGAATTAGATGCTGCAATTGTTGGAAATAAAGCAGCTAGATCCTCAGAAATGAAGCGTGCTGGCTATCCAGTTCCCAAAGGTTGGGTACTGACTCCGATGGATGAACCAGAAATGCTGATAGATTTTCTTCAACCGTCGGATTTATCTCCCCTTGCAGTACGTTCTTCAGCATTAGGAGAAGATACAGAAGAAGCTTCCGCAGCCGGACAATACGAAACTGTTTTGAACGTTACGACAAAAGAAGGTTTACAACAAGCTATTAATACAGTTCGCGCTTCTTACGAGCATCCAGGCGCAGCTCAATATCGTCGCGATCGCAATTTAAAAGAAACTGCAATGGCAGTGTTGATTCAACAACAAATCCAAGGAGTATTTTCTGGAGTTGCTTTTAGTCGCGATCCAATTACTCAAGAAAATGATGCTGTAGTAATTGAGGCAACGGCAGGTAGTGCGGCTCAAGTAGTTTCCGGGAGATATACGCCGGAACAATATCGGGCTTTTGTGGTGAAAACAGAGAATTTGTCTTCGGTGCATTTAGAAGGTGAAGGACAAATCCCGGCTGTATTAATCAAGCAAGTAGCATATTTAGCCCGCCAAATCGAACAGCACTATCACGGTATTCCCCAAGATATCGAGTGGAGTTATGATGGTCAAACTTTGTGGATATTGCAAGTTCGTCCTATCACCACTTTATTACCAATTTGGACGCGCAAAATTGCTGCTGAAGTAATTCCTGGAGTTATTCACCCCTTAACTTGGTCAATTAATCGTCCTTTAACTTGTGGCTCTTGGGGAGGAATTTTTGCATTAGTATTAGGCGAACGCGCTATAGGTTTAGATTTTAACGAAACGGCAACGCTTCACTTTTCTAGAGCTTACTTTAACGCCAGTCTTTTAGGAAAGATTTTTCTACGCATGGGTTTACCTCCAGAAAGTTTGGAATTTCTGACTAGAGGTGCAAAGATGAGCAAACCGCCTCTGAACTCTACCTTGTTAAATCTTCCCGGATTGCTGCGGTTGCTGACAAGAGAACTAAGTTTAGAAAGAGATTTTAAGCGAGATAATCGCAAGCGGTTTAAACCGGGATTAGCTGAATTAAAACAAAAGTCATTACTTGAACTCTCGCAAGTTGAGCTATTAGAAAGAATTGAATTTATTTTAGAATTGCTTCGTAGCGCCACTTATTACAGTATTATGGCTCCCTTGAGCGCTGCTATTAGACAAGGAATTTTTAAACCAAAAGATAGTGACATTGATAACAGGGCGGCTCCCGAAGTTGCAGCCTTACGAGAAATTGGGGAATTAGCCGCACAAGCAAAATTAATATTACCGGAATTTGATTCAGAAACTTTATTTGAGGATTTAGCAGTTTCCACACCAGGACAAAAAATTCTGGAAGACTTTGAAACCTTGCTCAACCGTTATGGTTATTTGAGTGATGTTGGCACCGATATCGCCGTTCCCACTTGGAAAGAAGAACCAGAAGCTGTAAAACTGTTGTTTATCCAGTTAATGCAAGGAAACCAACCTCCTGCAAACAAACGCAGGCGGGGTGGAGTCGTACAAAGTCGCGTAGATTTGAAAGGACGAGTTACAGAAGTTTATTCCCGATTGCTCGCACAATTACGCTGGACTTTTATCGCTTTAGAACGAAATTGGTTGCAAAACGGTTCGATTCAAAAACCCGGAGATATATTTTTCTTAGAAATTGAAGAAATACGCAGAATTATTAGGGATTCCGATTATCAGCTGATAAGCGATTTAACCCAGTTAGTAATAATTAGAAAAACCCAGCTTGAAGAAGATAGTCAACTGAATCCCGCACCGCTGTTAGTTTACGGTAATGCACCTCCGCTATCGGTTTTCTTATCTAGTCCTTCTTTAGTTCCCGATGGAATGTTAACAGGAATTCCCGCCAGTCACGGCTTAGTTGAAGGCAGAGTCAAAGTGTTGCGAACTTTACAGGCAGTTCCGGATATTGATAAGCAAACAATATTGGTTGTTCCTTACACTGACTCAGGCTGGGTTGCTTTACTAGCAAGGGCTGGCGGATTGATTGCCGAAGCTGGCGGAAGGCTGAGTCACGGCGCAATTATCGCCCGCGAATACGGAATTCCCGCAGTTATGGACGTACATAATGCTACCTGGTTATTGCAAGATGGGCAGCGAGTGCGGATTGATGGTTCTAGGGGGATTATTGAGATATCGAACGACTTGAGGCCGGATTAAAGAGTTAGGAGTTAGGAGTTAGGAGTTATGAGTTATTTATTTAATATAGCGGTTTTCACTTGGTGGAACACAAATTTTACCTCACCCTCATTCCCTCTCCTTATTAAGGAGAGGGATGTCCGTGTCTTGTCAGGGTGAGGTTTCGGGTGTATTGGACTCAACTGAAAACCGCTATATCAACCTTTAACCTTTGACCTTTAACCTTTAACCTGTTCCATGAAATTTACTTCTCTAAATGATTTGTCGGAAGAAGCTGTTTCTCATAATCCTGAAATTAAGAAAAAGGTGATGTTGCGATTTGGGGATTTACCTCA
>JBARZF010000349.1:0-8082 GCA_049649675.1 Rivularia sp. (in: cyanobacteria)
GGAGATAGGGAGATGGGGAGATGGGGAGATGGGGAGATGGGGAGATGGGGAGATGGGGAGATGGGGAGATAGGGAGATGGGGAGATGGGGAGATGGGGAGATAGGGAGCAAGATGCTCCCACTACAAGGGATTTGATAACTTTTCTTAACTGATAACTGATAACTGATAACTGATAACTGTTAAATGTGGTTAAAAGCGCCGACTGAGAACACAGAAATTAAATTATTGCCGAATGAAGTTCATGTTTGGCGAGAAAATCTTGACAATGTAATACCGTTGTTGGAAGATTTGACGCAAATTCTTTCCGAAGATGAGTTAGTTAGAGCGAAACGATTTCATTTTGAGCAACATCGACAGCGTTTTATTGCTGCTCGGGGTATTCTCAGAAATATATTAAGTGGCTATTTGAATATTGAACCTTCTAAAATAAACTTTGGTTACGAAGCTCGCGGGAAACCGTTTTTGGATCAAAGCTGTAATAAAAATAATAGATGCTTTAATTTGTCTCACTCACAAAACTTTGCTTTGTATGCGGTGAGTTTAGATAATTCTATTGGTGTCGATCTAGAATGCATTAGCTCTACTACCGATGTAGTTTCCTTAGCTCAAAGATTCTTTGCACCCAGTGAATTCGCTGTAATCGAATCGGCTCCTCAAGAGCAACAGCAACAGTTGTTTTTTCGTTATTGGACTTGTAAAGAAGCTTATTTAAAAGCCACTGGAACGGGATTAAAAGATTTACAAAAAGTCGAAATTTATCTCACTCCAGAACAACCTGCTGAGTTAAATATTCCAAATTCTGGTGAATGGAGTTTGTTAGAAATGCAGCCTTTTTATAATTGCGCTGGTGCGATCGCTATTCATAGTAGAAATTTACAGTTTAAATATTGGGATTATGGTTCGTAGTAGCGCTGTACTAGGATCTGGAATCCGGATGCTAGTACAGCGCTACTACAAACTCATCAAAATTAATAAGGAAATTATCTCACACTCGCTCCCATAAAAAGTTTTAACGGTACTCAACGCTACGCAATTCCTGAAATAGGTAAATCTTGCTGATTATAAATCTGTGGGAATTTGGTGCGAAAAATTTAACTCAACTTTTGGTTATGCTAGCTTGCAAAATGTTTAATAAACCTGTTTTGCACAACTGAAAATCAATAAGACGTAGCAATGCGGAACTCTCTACACCTGATTTACCGTCCCAAACTTCTTGGATCTAATGCATCTCTTAATCCATCGCCCAGTAAGTTAAATGCTAAAACTGTCAAAATAATTACTAATGCTGGCGGCCAAATTAACCACGGTTGCAGTACTAAAATAGAAGCATTGGTTGCTAAAGATAGCATATTTCCCCAAGAAGGATCTGGTTGTTGAATTCCCAAACCAATCAAACTTAATATCGCTTCCGCACCGATGAAGCTGGGTATAGAAAGAGTTGCGGAAATAATAATATAGGTTGCAGTTTGAGGTAAAACGTGGCGAAGAATGATATATAAAGGTTTAGCTCCCATTGCTCTTGCTGCTTGGACAAATTCTCGTTCTTTTATTGATAGTACCTGTCCGCGAATTACCCGCGCTAAACCAGCCCAACGAATAAAGGAAGTAATTAAAACAATCAGTAAAAAGCGTTGAGTACTGGTTAATCCTGGCGGTAAAACTGCACCTAATGTAACCAAAAGATAGATGCTGGGAAAAGTCATCAGTACTTCCACCACGCGCATAATTACTGAATCAGTCCAACCGCTGAAGTAACCGGAAATTCCACCAACTAACATACCCAACGGGAAAGAAATCGCAACACCTAAAATCCCGATAAATAAGCTGATGCGCCCACCATATAACAAACGGCTGAATTCATCTCGTGCTTGATCGTCGGTACCTAAAAGATTGAATCTTGTATCGTTAGTAGTACCAAATAAATGTAAATTTAACGGAATACCGGGAAATATCGTGACTTCCTGCCATTTTGGCGGTAGCGGTAAGCTAAATTTAAAAAGATTATATTTGGTACCTTGGACAAATAAACCTAGAGGAGAAGGTTTGCTGTAATCGACAATAATTTCGCGATCGCCAGTCTCTAAATCCGTATCACCCTGAGTAGTAGGATAAACGTGAGGCCCGATAAACTTTCCTTGTTGATTATTTAAATATACGCGAGTTGGTGGCAGTAAGGAACCATTTGGCTGCGAATAATATGGGTCATAAGGCGCGACAAAATCCGCGAAAATTACCGTTATATAAAAGATTATCAGTAAAACTGCCCCAAATTGCGCTAAAGGATTTTTCTTGAGTCTTTGCCACCAGTTCATAGTTTATAAGAGTGATTTGGTTATGAATGTTAAAGCACACATTATTCTTGATTAATTATAAAACCTGGAAATATTTAACAAATCTTAATATTTTTTCTGTTCCCTGCTCCCTATTCCCTATAAGTATTGCGATGCTTCCTTCTTCAATAAAGCAAACATCTTTAAATCGTGAAATTCATCGCATCCTTAAACCATATTCTCTTAAAATACCTTCTTCTACAAAACCTAATTTTTGTAACAGTTTCATAGAAGCAGTATTTTCTAACATTACCGTTGCTTGAATTCGGTTTAATTCCATTTTTTCAAAACCAAATTTTATCAGAGCAGTTAATGCTTCTGTCATAATTCCCTTTCGCCAATAAGCTTGAGAAAGTTCGTAACCAATTTCTGCACAAAAGTGATTTTTTGCCCAATTGTAACCGCAAGTGCCAATAATTATATTATCTTCTTTTTTGGCAATACCCCAACGAATCATCCGCTGACTGTGAAATTTTTCGTAAAAGCTTTTGATTAATTCTTTTGCTTGTTCGATATTTGTAAAGGCTTCTAGATCGTGATATTTTAAAATATTTTTGTCTGAGAAATGCTGAAAAATGTCTTTTGCGTCTGATTGATGTACTTCTCTTAATATGAGACTTTGCGTTTCTAGTTCGGGGAATATGGATAACATTTATTTTAAACTTCTGGAATCTAACTATATTTTGACACTATATAATAATTAAAGATAGCAAAAATCAAATTATTTTAAATATGATGCAAACAATTCAAGCTAGAGATATAAGTCTTTACGAATTAGAAGAAAAATTTGGTTTACAACTTTCTTCTGACACTAATTTTTTGAGTGAATGGAGGAATAATTTACCTTCATTAACAGATATAGAAAAACAATCTTTAAAGCGAGTTCAAAGTAATTATTTTAATTTAACCAGACGACGTTTAATTTCAGAGGAAGCAGTAAAAATGGTGGTGCTGTCTCCTTTACTGGATTTAGCTGGTTTCTATCAACCACCTTTTGAGATTGAAACGGAAACTTCTGTGGAAATTATAGCGGAGGAAGAAGGAGTTAAATTAAAAGGTAATATTGATGTTTTGGTAGTGCAAAAAAACTTTTGGATACTTGTTATTGAATCTAAAAGTACTAAATTTGATGTGATGGTAGCGCTACCTCAAGCATTAGCTTGTATGTTCAATTCTCCCAATCGGGAAAAACCTACTTTTGGATTACTTGTGAACGGTAGGGAATTTGTTTTTGTGAAATTGGTACAGCAAGAAGAAATAAAATATTCTCGTTCTTATGCGTTGTCGATTGAGAAGGATGATGAGTTTGAGCAAGTTTTGAGTGTATTGAAGCGGCTTGGTGAATTGGTTGTTGATTTGTGAGTTAAGTCGGTAGGCGCAAATAAATCTAACTATGTAACGAAATGTAAAACCCTTGAAACTGCTGTGATTGCTTCGCTCCATTTCATTCCGCTCGCAATGACATAGTTATAAATTTTCTAACCCACCTACTTACTTAATTATGAAAAATGCCGTGTAATCAGAATATCGAACTGTCAGACCTATCTGAGGCTTATTTTAGACTGAAAATATTTCCTGTAGCTTTAAATAAATGTATAGAATATTTATTCCGTAAATAGCTGCTTGCTGCTTGAAGTTATAATACAAGTAAAAATTTGCTTGTATTATGTCAAACAATTTTGGTCTGAGGATATTAATTAGCGCATTAATGGGTATAGCTGGTCCAATAAAGAATAAGTTAGAGAGCAATGAAAATGTCATCAAAATACTAAAAAAAATTAATTTGGCTCCAGAGCATCCCCCGGCAGATTTTAGCGTAGTTTATGCCTATACTTTGGTTGAATACGGGGTTGGTAAACCAAAATATTTATTAAAATTATTTCGTCAAGAAGATATTAAAAAAGCTTTTCGCAAAGCCTTCGACTACTACAATTCTTCAATTATGTTAGATGAGGTGGAAGCTTTTATTGATGCTTATGCTTTAGGGGATGAGATAAAAGCGTTGCAATTAGATGTGATGCGAGAGGTGGCAAATTTTGCTACAATTTTTGTTGAAGTTACTAAACGCAGTCGCACATCTAAAGAAGTTCTAACTTCCAATCAAATAACTTCTTTGCATCAAAGTATTGCTGGTATTCAAGAACAACTGAAACAGTCATTTACGCAAGAAGAAATTGGCACCGAAATGGTGCTGTTAGCGGTAGAAGAAAGTAAGCAGGAAAGGTTTAACGAGGGAAAACTTCTCTCCAAATCTTTAACATATAAAAATGAATTTATAGCAAACGAGAATCTGGAAATAGGAATAGATACGAATGTATATACTGAACGACCTCCGATTGAAGAGAAATGTTTGAAGGCGATTTTACAACCAGGAGCATTAATTCGCATCAAAGCACCCCAAAAAATGGGAAAAACCTTACTGTTGGAGAAAATACTGGATTATTCTAGGCTCCAGGGTTATCAAACAGCGAAGTTAGATTTGAAGCTTGCTGATAAATCTACTCTTACTGACTTAAAAACCTTCTTGCAATGGCTGTGTAGTGATGTTGCCGATATTTTAGAAAAACAGCCTAATTTGAATGATTACTGGCGAGATAATTTAGGACTAAATACTAGTTGTAGTCGTTATTTTCAAAGATATTTATTAGATTCCCTTAATACTCCTTTGGTTTTAGCAATAGATAATTTTGAGCGCTTATTTACATATGAAAACATTTTCTCTGAATTCTGCTTACTGCTAAGAAGCTGGTACGAAACAGCTAAGCAAAGTGACAGGATGGGTAAAATCTGGAAGAAACTACGTTTAGTAGTGGTTAATTCCACCGAAGTTTATCCTACCCTAGATATTAATCGTTCACCTTTTAATGTTGGTTTAGCTATTGATTTACCCGAATTCAGCCAAAGTCAGGTAGAAAAAATAGTGAGAAAGTATCAATTAGATAATCAGTTGCGAGAGCAAGAAATAATTCAATTAATGTCTTTAGTTGGCGGGCATCCTTATTTAATTCAGGAAGCAATGTCTAATCTAAAAAATCAGGAAATGTCTTTAGAGTCACTGCTGAATCTTGCACCTACTTCTCAAGGTATTTTTAGTTCTCATCTGGGACAGCAGTTAGAAACTTTACAAGCTAATTCGCAGTTAGAACTAGCGTACAAAGGAGTTATTCAATCTTTGGAACCAATTCAGCTTAACCCTGAAATTACCTTTAAACTGCATAGCATGGGTTTAGTTAAAATTCTTCGCAACGATTGTGTTTCTAGTTGTGATTTGTATCGTCAGTACTTCTCAGTCTTTTTAAGGTAGTTATGGTCGAGAAATATATTCATGAGTACATATTTTCGGGCAGCTTACCTGACAACGCCAGCACTTATGTCAAACGGGAAGCCGATGACGAGTTGTATGAAGCTTTGCAGCAGGGAAAGTTTTGTTATGTGCTAAATTCCAGACAAACTGGAAAATCCAGCTTGCGACTAAGAACCATGAGTCGTCTTTCATTGGACGGAGTAGAATGTGCATCTATTGATTTATCTTCTATAAATATTCAAAGTGCTACCCAGGAAAATTGGTATGCGGATTTAATTGCGAAGCTAATTGACAGCTTTGTTTTAGATGTGGATTTTAAAGATTGGTGGGAGAATAACCAGCTAACCTCACCTTTAATGAGATTTACCAATTTTCTAGAAAAGCATCTGCTGGTTGAAATTGAAGAAGATATTGTTATTTTTATTGATGAAATTGATAGTGTTTTAAGTTTAAACTTCCCCACAGACGATTTTTTTGCCTTTATTCGTGCTTGTTATAATCAGCGAGTTGATAATCCTGAATATAACCGATTGACATTTTGTTTATTGGGAGTGGCATCCCCTAGTAATTTAATTCAAGATAAACAACGTACCCCATTTAACATTGGTAAAGTTATTTCTCTCAAGGGGTTTAAATTAGATGAAGTTGAACCATTAGAATTGGGTTTAAGGGAAAAATTCAATGATTCCCAAGCAGTAATACAAGAAATATTAAATTGGACAGGAGGGCAACCTTTTCTGACGCAAAAATTATGTCATCTTATGGTAGAAGAGTCGGAGAAAGAAAAGCCGCGTACCGTTGAGCAAGTTGTTAAATCAAGGATTATTGAAAGCTGGGAATCTCAAGATGAACCCGAACACTTGAGAACTATATGTAATCGCGTTTTGATAAAACCTCAGTGTGCTAATAGTCTACTTGGTTTGTATAAAATAATTTTACAACAAGTGATTATTACTGCCGATCACACTCAAGAACAAATAGAATTACGTTTATCTGGTTTAGTTGTAGAACAACAGCGAAAATTAAAAGTTTATAACCGGATTTATCAAGAAGTATTTAATTTAGATTGGGTTAATAGAGAATTAAAAAATCTCCGTCCAGATTTCTATGCTTCAGCTTTCGATGCTTGGTTTGAGTCCAATCATGAGAATTATTCCCATTTGTTGAAGGGAGAGCAACTTGGTGATGCTTTAGCATGGGCGGAAGGAAGAAGTTTGAGCAATCAAGATTATCAGTTTATTACTGCCAGTCAAAAATGGGAATTTGCTCAAGCACGAAAGAAAACTCAGCGACAAATTTTGATTGGTGGAGTAGTTTTAGCTGCTTTTGTGGCTTTGGCTACGATTGCTGCGGTATTTGCAAGTGTTGCTAATCAGCAAAGGTTAGTAGCTGTTTCTCAACGAAATGAAGCCAATAAACAACAAAAGATGGCTGAATCAGATTTAAAGGAAGCAAAATTAGAAACGAAAGGAGCAAATCGGAAAACAAAAACTGCTCAAGAACAGTTTACAATTGCCAAAAAACAAGCAGTAACTGCACAGCGCCAAGCAAAAAACGCAAATAAACAACAATTAATTGCGGAAAATAACCTGAAAACTGCAACAACGAAACAGCGAACAGCAGAAGCGAAGGTAACACAGGCAGAAAAAAGTTTAACTGATGCCAAGCGAAAGTTACGACTAACAGAACAAACTGCAACAGATAAAATTAATGAAACAGAAACGCGGGCAAAACAAGCGCTGGATAAAGTTCAATATTCTGCAATTAAACTCCAACGTTTACAAGCAGAACAAAATAAAGTAGAAGAAGGTATAAAAATAGATAAATTAGCAGATGTAGCTTTACAACAAAGCAAGATATATACTCAGACGGTTCCACCTTATGAAGCGTTATACACTGCTATGAATGCAGGGAATCAATTAAACAAGCTTATAAAAGATGGACGTTCTTTAGAAAAATACCCTACTGTCAAACCGATTTTTGCTTTACAAAAAATTCTTGATACTTTACAAAGTCCTTATGAATTAAAAGAAAATCAACCTGAAAATCAAATTAGTAGTGTAGATTTTAGTCCTGATGGCAAAAAAATTGTCACCATATCTCAGAATGATGAGCTGTGTGTCGATAAAAAGTTAATCAGAACTCGTTACGGAATTGAATTAGTTCAAGATAAAAATAAATCTGATTGCAGCAGTGTAAAAGTGTGGGATGTGAAGGGTCGTTTAATTAACATTCTTAAAGGTCATCAAGACAAAGTTAATAGTGCAATCTTTAGTCCTGACGGAGAAAAAATCGTAACTACATCTGATGACCTCACTGCAAAAATTTGGAGTACAGAAGGTAAATTGTTAGTAAATTTCAAAAATCATCAGGATGTAGCTGAAAATGCAGTTTTTAGTCCTGATGGGAAAGATGAGGATAATGATAAGGATGTAGTTGAAAATGCA
>JBARZF010000350.1:0-2045 GCA_049649675.1 Rivularia sp. (in: cyanobacteria)
GATAGCGAGAATATCTTCAACGTAGGGTTTGGCTGCATCCCCTAATTTTCCTAATGCTGGAGCTGCATCATCGCGAACAAGTGAATTAACCTTTTCATTTTTGACGATAGCAGCAATATCTTTAACGTAGGGTTTGGCTGCATCCCCTAAATTCCCTAATGCGTAAGCTGCACCAGCACGAACACCTAAATCAACCTTTCCATCTTTGACGATAGCGGCGATATCTTCAACGTAGGGTTTAGCCACATTTCCTAAATTCCCTAATGCGTAAGCTGCACGACGGCGAACATTTGAGTGAATCTTTTCATCTTTGAGGATAGCGAGAATATCGTCAACGTAGGGTTTAGCTTCATCCCCTAAATTCCCTAATGCCGAAGCTGCACTACCGCGAAAGTATGGATCAAGCTTTTCATCTTTGAGGATAGCAGCAATATCTTCAACGTAGGGTTTAGCTGCATCCCCTAAATTCCCTAATGCTTTTGCTGCACTACCGCGAACATCTGAATCAACTTTTTCATTCTTCAATACATTCGCGGCTTTCTTAGCTATTTTTTTTGCTTCTTGTTGATTTAAATTTTTGAGTTCGTATTCTGTCAACTTATCAAAAGCAAGTTTCTGCACTTCCGGATAACCGTCATCCACCGCAGCCATAACACCGTTGATTTGCCAGTCTTTTATCTGTAGTTTGGGTGTTTCCTTAGCATTTACCCAAGGTAAAGAAAGTTGAAAAATAAATAAAAATGTAAAAGTAAAAACCAGAAAAAAGGAAAGCTTTCTTCTAATGCTGGTGATTTTAAACATTGTTGGGGAATAAAGGGAAGTTGGGATTGACAAGAAAGCAGACAATAATTTCTTCAACGGAAATTACATAATTTCAGCTAAAGTCAATAGTAAAATATAATACTTGTATATAAAAGTATAAGTAGAAAGTACTGCAATAGTTTACACAAGCTTTATCGTTTGTTTACTTCAGTATTAATTTCGCCGATTCCAGAGTTAGGGAATCTTCATATTTTTTGAGGGTGCTTTCTTGTCAAGCATTGTGTAACTACTCTCTTCCCGCCAGAAGATTACCGATTTAAAAAACCGCAGAGAGCGCAGAGGGCACAGAGGTAAGAGGTAAAGAGAGATAGGTATTTTTAGAGCAGGAATGGGAGTAGGTAATATATCTAAAAAAAGGTGCGTTACGCTCTGCGATAACACACCATACGAAAAAGTTCTTATTTCCTTTTACTTATCTGCTTGATGTTGAAGAATGATTTTTTGCAAATAACTCATATCTTCTAATGATTGAGGTGCTGGGTAAATCGGGTTATTTGGGTTTCTAAATTTATCTAAATAAAATTCAAAAGCTGCTTTATCCTTCCGATTATCTAACATATATTGTCGTAATTCTTCCCTAGTCATTGAGTCAAATTCTGGGGTAGCCATTATACAAAACTCCAATCACCATTTTCTAAAATTACTAACTCTATCTCTTCCCCGGCTAGAAAATAAATTACTTTTGTCCTTTCATCTATCCGAATAAGACTAATTGTTTGATACATAGTAGTTATGGAAGCACTAAGAACAAAACAAGTTTTTAGCTGTTCCGCTGTTGGTAGCCCTACTATATTCATTGTAAATACACCCCGAAAATTTTGCTATTAAATAGATATATTATGAAAAAGGTGCGTTGCGCTAACGCGACAACACACCCGACAAAAAATTTAATTCTTAACTCCTAACAACTAACAACTAACAACTAACAACTAACTCTTCTAAAACCTTTTAATAATGGCTTCGGCAAATTCGGAGCATTTCAAAGGCTCTACTTTGGGTTCCATTAATCTTGCCAAATCGTAGGTAACTTCACCATTGGCGATCGCTTCTCCCAATCCTTTCTTTATCAAGTCGGCTGCTTCTTGCCAACCCATAAATTCCAGCATCATGACACCGGATAATATCACCGAACCGGGATTAATTCGATCTAATCCGGCGTGTTTGGGTGCCGTACCGTGAGTTGCTTCAAATATCGCCGCATCATCGCCAATATTGGCTCCTGG
>JBARZF010000351.1:0-20157 GCA_049649675.1 Rivularia sp. (in: cyanobacteria)
CTGTTATTCCTTGGAAGCTTTGGCTGGCGTTAAGGGGTTTAAACTCTTTGTTAGTCAGGGTTTCAGCTATAGGGCCACCGAGGGCTAATAGTGCTGTATTGTCATCTAGCCAACCGTGAGCTAGTAACGCACCTTGTCCGGGAATTTGCCATTCAGTAATTTTTTTGCCGTCGATGTCTTTTTGAGCTATTTTGATTGATTGCCCTTTGGCTAGAGCATCTAATTTACTAAATGTAGCTTCTGCTGTTTGGCGAGATCCTGTGTGAAATATGAATGCACCACCGAAACCAATTTGCTTTAATAGCCCTTGTTCTATGGGGATTGCGGCTATACCAAATTCTCCATCCATCCAGCTAAATACGTCTTTATCTAAATCAATATTGACTAATTGTAATTGTGCGCGTGCTTGTTGAAGTACTACGTTGAGTTCGGGGGTATCTTTTGCTTGTTCTGCAAAAGTCGTCCACCATTTACTGATTCCTGCTCCACTGATTAAAGCGATTGTATCTTGGGGAACTTGGGTTAATACTTTACCGGGTGTTTTTTCGTACTTAAATTTTACTCTTTGCGCGTCTAAGTTGGTGTTTGCTTTGACTCGCAATCCATCGTCATCAACGCCGATTCCGGCAACAACAGATTTAATCTGCTTCAACTGTTCTAGAGTTTGCGGTGGCAGTTGTTGGGCTTGGGGATTGGTAGCGATTAATTGCTTTACCATACTCGAATAGTCGGGTACGTAAACTTGTGCTAGGGTGTTCTCCAAATTAAGGTTATTTCCGATAACTTGAGTGGCACCTGTTTTGCTTAAAAATGAAGGTTCTCCTTGGGAAGTGTCGATTGCTTGGGTTACAGCATTCTGGGAAGGAGAAAATAATACACGATCGTTCAATATTGTGCTGTATGTAGGACTTCCTTTACCTTTAGTTTCTTGGATTGTTTGACCTTTATATTTGATTTCTTCAATTTTGACGTTTTTTTGTTGCTTGAGTTTGTTGGTGAAATTTAAAGCTTCTACTTTGTCTTTAATTCCTACCACCATAAGGATATTTGGTTCTGGTGATGATTGAGGCTTATTTTGTGCGGGTTGAACGGCTGATGGAGGTAATACGGCTACCATGACACCACCAACCCAAGGTTTTAAGTCTTTATCGTAAGTAATGCTGTCATCGCTAGAAAAATTTTCATTCAGGTTTTTTAGTCCCGCAGCTACCAATTTTTGCGCTTCGGGAGTACCAAATTGTTCTAACTTTGACCAAAGTTTTGGGTCTGTGGCAATATAAGTTGCCACGATCGCATCATCTGGAACTAGTTTAGCGCTAGCAGCAGCATCAGAAATACCTCCAGAGGGACCACCTTTTAAATATAAATAAGTAGCTATACCGCCAACACCGACTACAGCAGCAGCAATGGCGGGAATTAAAAATTTAGGCTTAAGTTTAGGCATTACAGTATTTTCTTTAATATAACGATGACGATTAAATCAAAAAGTTAAGATTTTGGATTTTGGATTTTGGATTTTGGATTTTGGATTTTGGATTAATATCTCCTTGTCCCCCCATCTCCCCATCTCCTTGTCCCCCATCCCCCCATCTCCCCAAAAGTTCTATTTTCTTCTTCGCTTTTATAGTTCATATTCCACGTAACACATTATCGGTATTTACTGATAAAATTAGTAATTCTACATACTAGAGGGTTTAAAATTTGACAAAATTTACGCCAATAAGATATTGTCTTAAACCTTATTTTTTCACCTTTATAGGATTAAAGTGTAATGATGACAAATAATTCTAATCTATGTAAATCAAGATCCAAGTATTTTTATTCAGAAAAACCAGATGAGAATTAAAATAGGTAATGCGGTTAAAAGTAGGTGGGTGTAAACACACCTGAAGACATTATTCTCAACAAGCCTAAAGAAACAGGGTTTTTTTTGATGAAAAGATTATTCTCTGGTTTAACTATTTGCAAGAAACCCGGTTTATCGTCGAGGTGCGGTAGCGATAAATAAAGCAAGCCTAGCAATATATTCTAGTAGTCCACAATAAATTGTTATTTTTTATTAACTATCCGCGAGAGTTTTTCCAATTATAAGGTCAAGATAAATCGATGTTGCAGTCACATTTTGATACCGAAAATCAGCGCCACAAATCTTTTGTTTCACCAGGCGCAAAACCGCAGTACAATCCTGATAGACCCGGACAGGTAAAGCATATTTTTCTGGATCTAAGTTTGGATATACCAAACCAAACTGTTCGCGGCACCTGTAAAATAACTTTGGCTCCGATAAGTAACGGTGTAGATCGCTTACACTTGGATGCTGTTAATTTAAATATTGAGTCGGTTTTTATTGGAGAAATTTCCCAAAAGTTTAATTACGATGGCGAACATCTTGATATTGAACTTAATTCTCCAACTCAAATTAATCGGCGACTTGATATTATTATTGCCTACTCGGTGGAAAAACCGACTCGGGGTATTTATTTTATTCAACCGGACGAACATTATCCCGATAAACCAACTCAAGTCTGGACTCAAGGAGAAGACGAAGATTCGCGGTTTTGGTTTCCTTGCTTTGATTATCCCGGACAATTATCTACTTCGGAGATTCGGGTAACGGTTCCTAAACCTTTGAAGGTTGTTTCTAATGGTGAATTGATAGACACCGAGGAAGATGGAAAAAATAAAGATTGTCTTGTCTATCACTGGTTGCAAAAGCAAGTTCATCCCACTTATTTAATGACTCTTGCTGTAAGTGATTTTGCTGAGGTTAGTGACCAATGGCATGATAAACCCGTTACTTATTACGTAGAGAAGGGACGGGAAGAAGATGCTAAACGTACTATGGGTAAAACTCCTCAAATGATGGAGTTTCTCAGCGAAAAATATGCTTACAACTATGCTTTCCCCAAATACGCGCAAGTCTGCGTTGATGACTTCATTTTTGGGGGAATGGAAAATACTTCTACTACTCTGTTAACGGATCGATGTCTGCTCGATGAAAAAGCAGCTATTGATAACCGTAATGCCGAAAGCTTGGTTGTTCATGAATTAGCGCATCAGTGGTTTGGCGATTTAGTAGTAATTAAGCATTGGTCCCATGCTTGGGTTAAGGAGGGAATGGCTTCTTATTCTGAGGTGATGTGGACGGAACGCGAATATGGTTCTCAAGAAGCAGATTACTATCGTTTGCAGCAAGCACGACGCTATATTAATGAAGACAGCAGTCGCTACCGTCGTCCGATGGTAACTCATGTTTACCGAGAAGCTATCGAGCTATACGATCGCCATATTTACGAAAAAGGTTCGTGTGTCTATCATATGATGCGATCGCAGTTGGGAGAAGAGTTGTTTTGGCTGGCTATTGCTGAGTTTGTTAACAATAATGCTCATCAAACTGTAGAAACTATAGATTTGTTACGAGCAATTGAAAAAGCTACCGGTCGTAATTTAACGTTTCTTTTCGATCAATACGTTTATCGTGGCGGACATCCCGATTTTAAAGTTAGTTATGCTTGGGATGGGGATGCGAATTTAGCCAAGGTGACGGTGGAGCAAACTCAGGTAAGTGGGGATGATAAAAATAAGGAAAGTTTCTTTGATTTAAAAATTCCGATTGGTTTCGGCTATATAGATCGAACTGATGAATTGAAAGTTTTTACGGTAAAGGTTTCGGAAAAAGAGCAGAGCTTTTACTTTCCCTTGGAGAAAAAGCCCGATTTTATCAGCTTTGATGTAGGGAATCATTACCTGAAAACAGTTACTTTAGAATATCCTATCCCCGAATTGAAAGCACAGTTACTTCACGATGCAAATCCCGTTTCGCGGATTTACGCAGCAGTTGCTTTAGCAAAAAAGAACAGTTTAGAAGCTGTGAAGGCACTATCGGAATCTTTGAAAAATGATGATTTTTGGGGTGTACGTGTAGAGGCAGTCAAACAGCTAGCGGAAGTTAAGTTAGACCAAGTTTTTGATATTTTAGTTGAGTATCTCTCAGATGAAAACCCATACGTGCGTAGGGCTGTAGCGCAAGCACTGGGTACGATTAAAACTAATTCCAGCTATGAAGCTTTGAAAAAATTGTCTCAAACTGGAGATGATAGCTATTATGTTGAAGCTGCTGCTGTTGCTTCTATCGGTTCGATTGCTGCCACAGTGGGAGAAGACAAACCCGACTCTTCAGAAGTAATCAAGCTGTTTGAGAACATTTTGCAATCCAAAGCTGGTTGGAATGAAGTAGTCAGAAATGGCGCGATAGCAGGTTTATCTGAATTAAAAACCAGCGAAGAAGCTTTAAATTTAATCTTGAATTATACCAAATTAGGCGTTCCGCAACCTCTGCGTTTGGGTGCAATTCGTGCTTTAGGAAAAATCTCTGTTGCCCAAAGTAACGTAAATTTAGAAAGAATTTTGGAAAGATTGAGCAAAATATCTGAAGAAACTTTCTTTTTAACTCAAATTGCTGTAGCCAGTTCGCTCGGACAAATGGAAAATAAAAAAGCGATTGGAATTCTACGTACTTTAGCCGAACAAACTCCCGACGGGCGCGTGCGTCGTTACGCTGAGGAACAAATTGATAAATTGATTCGGAAGACTTCAGGCGATAGTGCCGTAAATGATTTACGCTCCGAAGTCGAAGAACTCAAACAACAAAATCAACAACTTAGAAGTCGTTTGGAAAGTTTGGAAGCCAAATCGAAGTTAGATTAAATACGAGCGGATTAATGTACTATTTCGGCACATTAATTTGAATGGGTTTTTGACACTCCCCATGTTTAAAAACAAGGGTATTCTTAGCTCACAGGGATTCCGACGAACTTGCCCTCACTAAGCATCTTGACCGTATGCCCTACGGCTGCAAGTCCTCTAATTAGAACTACCTGAGCGGCTGCGATGTCTCTATCGGTTTGATAGCCACAATTATCACATTTATGAACACGTTCAGCTAATGTTTTTTTACCTGTTTCATGCTGGCAGTTAGGGCATATTTGGGATGTTTTTCGGGCATCAACTTTTTGGAAATAAACACCACGCTTAAAACAAGTTTGCTCTAGAATATTGAAGAATTGCCCGAAACCCGCATCTAAACAATGCTTCCCTAGCATTCCTCTAGATAAACCAACAAGGTTTAAATCTTCCACAAATATACTACCGACGTTATCGCACAATTGATGTGATAACTTTCTATGCCAGTCTTTACGACAATTAGCAACGTATTCATGTAACTTCGCAACCTTCTTCTGTGCTTTTAACCAATTATTCGAGCCAAAGCGCTTTCTGCTAACACGTTGTTGCAGCAATTTAAGCTTGCGTTCTGTATCAACAAAAAACCTCGGACGCTTAATTAAAAGTCCACTAGAAGTTGCGATCATTGATGTTAAGCCTACATCTATTCCTATCTCCTCTCCGTGGGGCATTGGTTGCGGTGGATCTACGTCCCACTGAACGGTTAGCATCACATACCATCCAGAAACACGTTTGACCACACGCGCTTGCTTCAAAACACCATTGTCGGGAATAGACCGAGATTGTCTTAATTTAACCTTTCCTATTACTGGCAGCTTAATATATCCATTTTGCAATGGATTTTTACCTAGTTGTGGGAAAGAAAAAGACCGCATTCGCCCAACTTTTTTGAATCGTGGGAATCCATGATTTTGCTCCCACATACTTACAAAAGCTTTTTCTAATCGTCTTAATATTTGCTGTAAGGATTGAGCGTTGACTTTGCCTAGATACTCATTGTTTTTACGAGCAGCAGTTAAAGATTTACATTGAGAAGCAAAAGTTGGACGTGGTGCGTGGGCAGGAATGATGTAACAACTACGAAGACTACAAGCTTTAATCTGACATGACCGAGATTTATACCAGTCCTTACGCTCGGCTAAAGCATGATTGTAAACTCTACGATGAGTTTCTAACCATTCTTCAAAAACTTGTATTTGGTTTTTTGTTGGCTTTAACTTGAATTCGTAAGTCAGATTAAACACTTTTCATCACCTCCTAACCGCATTTTAGCTAAAATACTAAAATTCGTCAAATGCTTTTTAGTCTTGGCGGGGAATAAATTCCCGCAGCCCTTGCTCCTATAATTAGAAATTAGGGGCACTGTGCGCGGTTTCGGTAGTAAGGAATGCCCTCGCTCGCGGAGCGTGCCGTAGGGACGGCATAGCGCTTACTACAAACTTATAAAATTTACGATCGATTAATCATTCTTGTTTAAATATAATTATACGTACAAGTATTCAAAACTATCAAAAGTAACTAAGTACTCATCGCATTTACTGAATTATATTTGTATAGATTAATTCTTTCCTAATAGCTCCAAATTCCAAATATAGATCGAACAATTTAAGCCTAATTATTCGTTGGATACGACCCATTTTTTATCTGAGTGGTTTTTTATACAACATGGTTTTTACTTAAATATTTATCTGATATAAAATAATCTTATTGACTAAAAAAAGTAAAACGCTATTGGGGTTTTTACGGTTTGTTATATTAAGATATTATAAAGCGAGTGGACTGGGCATGATTAATTTTGTTTTCCAACTTACAAAATTATTGTATGTTAACATACATCTGAAAATATAAAGATGCATTTTATACTTTCTAAGTAAAATATTCATAAAGATTGGGTAAGCTGGAGTGACTTTTAAGTCCATTAATATTACGATTTGAAAGGTGTGATAAATGTTCAATATATTAAGTAGTATTTATTTAGCGTAAAACTGCAATTGAGATAAATATTCCTACTTTAATTGCCAAAGGATTGCTGAAATTGCCCTTAAAATTGAGTTGACAAAATTGATTAGTAAAATTATTGAAAGTACTGCTATGCTCGGAGTAAATTTTTTACTCAAGGGACTATTATAAAATGGCAAGAGAATAAAGCGAAAGTAAACAATCTGACAAATACAATTTACACGCTTAATACTTGAAGTGCAGGACGGTTAGAAATGCGTAAGCCTGTGTTAACAATTTTTTACCAATATAATCCTTGGGACACCACAATAGGAGGAATACAGACATTAATCAATACTTTTATCAAGTATGCTCCTTCAGATTTTGAGGTGAGGCTTGTTGGAACTGCCAATAATAAAAATGAAACTTTAGGTAGGTGGCAAAAAAGAGAATTTGTAGGCAGAGAAATTGATTTTCTACCTTTATTTGTAGTTGAAGACGATAACGTTAGAGGTTTGGTACCGACGACAGTTAAATATACAGCTGCAATGATGGGGCGTTGCTATGCCTCTGATTTTATGCACTTTTATAGACTGGAGCCGACAATCGCAACTTTGAATTGGAAAGGGGAGAAAACGCTATTTATTCAAAACGATATAGAAAAGCAAATGACATCAGATCGCGATAAAAATGCTATTTTGTGGCGACGATTACCGGCAGCTTATTTTGCTTTAGAACGTCTATTGGTTGGACAGTTTGACCATATTTATTCGTGTAATAGCGATTCAAAGTCACTTTATCAACAGCGTTATCCAGATATATCCGACAGGGTAAGCTTATTGAACAATACTTTTGATGAAGAAGTTTTTTATCCCGCTCCGAATCAAGAGCGCGATGCAATAAGATGCGATTTGGCAAAAAGGTTGAATCTTGACGAAAGTACCAGGTTTGTGCTGTTTGCTGGAAGGCTGCATCCGCAAAAAGATCCTTTACTGTTAATACGTTCGATAAAAGCATTGGATGAGCCGAATATTCATTTGTTGATAGCGGGTGAGGGTGAATTAGCAGCGCAAGTACGTAATGAAATTAGTTTGTTAAAAATAAGGGAGCGAGTCACAATGCTGGGAATAGTTCGACAACAAGAACTATCCGATTTACATCGCGCTTGCAACGCTGTTGTTTTAACCAGTGCTTTTGAAGGATTACCGTTTGTAGTTTTAGAGGCTCTTGCTTGCGGTGTTCCAATCGTAACCACCTTTTGTGGTGACACTCCAAACTTGCTGTCATCTAGTAGTGGAGTTGTATGTTCGCAACGAACGCCCGAATGTATAGCTTCGGCTCTCAAGACAGTAGTTATGCATCCAGAAAATTATCCAGTTGAAGAATGCGTAAAAAGCGCCGCGCCTTATGCTGCAAGGAATGTAGTTAATCAAGTTTACAGTCAAATGTGGAAACGTTGGGAGCAACGATTAAAACACTCTGTTAGCGAGAGAGCGCTTATAAACAACCATCTTGAGAGCGAAAGATGAAAATTGCTGTAATTGGTGCAAAAGGTTTGCCTCCCAGACAGGGTGGAATAGAGCATTATTGTGCGGAAGTTTATCCCCGTATGGTAGCTCAAGGTCATAGTGTAGACTTATTTGCTCGTTCTTCTTATACCGATAGTTCTTGGTTAGAGAACTATGACTATGAAGGTGTTAAAGTAATTTCTTTGCCAGATGTGCGAATGAGAGGAGTAGATGCTTTCGTTACATCCGCTCTAGGTGCTATAGCAGCTACTGGTAAGAGATATGACATCATTCATTTTCAGGCTCTCGGCCCATCTTTATTTACAGGCTTATCTAGACTTACATCAAAATCAAAAATCGTCGTAACTTGTCATGGATTAGACTGGCAACGCGCTAAATGGGGTAATTTTTCCACCCGTTTAATTCAAATGGGCGAACAAACAGCAGCACGTCACGCTCACGGAATAATTGCAGTCTCCGATGCGCTCAAGACCTATTTTGGACAAACTTACGGAAGGGAAGTTGTATACATTCCTACTGCTCCAGCCAGTTATGCAACATCCGATCCAGATTTTGCTTATGGCAGCAAGTTAGGACTCTCTCGCGGACAATATATGTTGTTTCTAGGTAGATTGGTACCCGAAAAACGTCCCGATTTACTCGTAGAAGCGTTCATAAATTTACAACCACAAAACTGGAAGCTTGTTTTAGCTGGAGGTGTGAGTAATACAAAGTCTTTTACTTCCCAATTATTAGAAAAAGTTGCAGACAACCGTAACATACTATTTGCAGGGGAACTTCGAGGAGCGCGTTTAGCCGAGATTGTTCGGGGGGCAGGATTATTTGTTTTACCTTCAGATGTTGAAGGATTACCAATGGCAATGTTAGAAGCCATGCGCGAAAGTATTCCCATACTCGCAAGCGATATTCCACCCCATAAGCAATTGATTGGAGAAGGGCGAGGCAGATTTTTTGAAGCTGGTTCCTTAGAATCTTGCATCAACGAATTGTCTTGGGCTACCCAAAACTCAACTCATATGGCTGCAATGGCTCAAAACGCCCAGCAATACGTAAACCACAACTATAGCTGGGACTATATTACAAACGAAACCTTGAAATTATATAAGAATCTATTATCACCCTCGCACATTGAATTAGAAACCAAGGAAAAAGGATTAGCGGGAGTTTTTAAGAAGTAGGGAGTTAAGAATTTTGGATTTTAACAACGGATGCGTTTATGCAGGGATTTTAGATTTTGGATTGAGAGGCGCGGAGGCGCGGAGTTATTTCTACCCCCTCTACCCCCTCTACCCCCTCTACCCCATCTCCTTGTCTCCCCATCTCCCCATCCCTCCATCCCCCTCTCCCCTTAATAAACGTTATTCAAAAAAGGTATACGAATGGAGAAAGGAATTTCATCCTTGCTAACAGTTTTAATGCGGCGAAGTTTGCCTGCTGTAGCTACTTTTGTTGCAGTCATTGGTGGGGCTTTTGCTTACCTGAGCGTTACGCCGCGTGTTTATGAAACTTCGGCGCGGTTGATGCTTAATGAAAGAAAGGCAAGTGTTTCTGAATTAGGTAGAGATTTAAGTCAAATTGGAAATGCTATTCCTGGTGGTGCTAATCCTTTAGCAGATCAAGCCGAATTGGTGAAGTCGCAACGAGTTTTAGAAAAGGCGATAAAAGTATTTAATTCTAATAGCTATCCCGGCAAAGGGGAATCAAATAATTTTGGTAAAGATGGTTTGACTGCGGAATATTTAGCTCAAAAGTTGAATGTAAAAATAGTCCCTGCAACTAATATTCTGCAATTAACTTATGAAAGTGAAAACCCCGTTTTAGCCGCTAAACTGCTTAATTCTGTAACGAGGGCAATGGTTGATTACAATATTAAAGCTATCAGTTCCGAAGCTACAAAAGTAAAAGACTTTTTGGAAAATAGACAACTTCCAATTGCTAGACAGAAATTGCAAGAAGCTGAAGCGGCTGAAAGTAAGTACAGACAAGCTAGCGGTATTGTTTCTTACCCACAACAAACTGAATCTTTAGTGGAGAACTTGGGATCTCTTGAAGAACAAGAACGAACCTTGAGCGCTTTACTCGAACAAGTGCGATCGCAAGAAAATTCTTTACGAGAAATTACAGATGCGAAGAGTTTGAATAGTGCTTATTCTTCGGTTCGCAGTGGTTTGGATCAAGAACTAGTTAAAATGCGGGCTAGTTTAGCAGATTTGGAAAGACAATTTGTAGAAGCACGTTTGCGATTTACTTTTAATCATCCCCAAGTAATTGAGTTCGCCGAAAAACGAGATGCTTTCCGTGAAATGTACGAACGAGAGTTAGCAAAAGTATCTCAGTCAAACCAACCTGTTGGGGCAAACCAAATAGCTTCAGACGAAATTTCTCAGGAGTTAACTTCTAAGTTAATTACCAATGAAATTGAACGCATAGCTATTGAAAAGAAATTAGCAACCGTGCGGGCACAAACGTCAGAGTTGAAAACTCGTGTGGCTCAATTACCAATTAAACAGCAACCTTTAACTGCATTCGTTAGGCAAAGGGAAGAAGCTGCTTCAACTCTAAAATTTTTGCAAAGCAAGTTAGAAGAAGCAAGGCTTGCTCAAGCGCAAAAGGTAAGCAATATCCAAATAATACAATCAGCTAAAGTCCCAGAGTCGGCATCTTCACCTAAAAAACCTGTAGTTTTAGCACTAGCTGCGGTTTTTGGAGGTATTTTAGCAACTGGCGTTATTTTGCTGCTGGAATTGATGGATAACACCCTTCGAGATGCTAGCGAAGCAGAAGAATTACTCAACCTACCGTTACTGGGAGTATTACCCCGTTTACCGGGAAAAACTCTAATACTAGAACCCTCAGACAGATTTTTAGACCAAGTTGGGTTGGTGGAACCTTACCGAATGCTGTTTAAAACCCTGGAGTTTCGTAGTGATAAGGAGTTGCAAAAAATTGTAGTTAGCAGCACCATCTCTGGTGAAGGTAAATCGGTAGTCGCTTCTCACTTAGCAGCAGTTTCGGCGATGCTGTCTCGAAAAACACTAGTCATTGATGCAGATTTACGCAGGCCAGTACAGCATACTCTGTTTAATTTACCACCAAAGCCTGGGATTACTGAGATAATTGAGGGCAGGAGAAGCTTCACCGACGCAATCCAAAAAACTGACGTAGACAACTTAGATGTCTTAACTTGCGGGGAACTCCACGGAAGACCTTCGCAGTTATTGGAGTCTGCTGCAATGAAATCAATATTAGAAGAAGCTGCAAAAGAATACGATTTAGTTGTAATAGACACGCCTCCAGTCAGCGCTTGTGCGGATGGTGCAACTTTAGGTAAATACAGCGATGGAGTAGTTTTAGTTACACGACCTAGCTTTACAAACAAAGAAATGCTGAAAAAAGCAGTATCGGAATTGACTGTAAATCACATCCCGATTTTAGGAGTTGTAGTTAATGGAATGTCCAATTTGACAGAAAAATATTACCGCTATCCCGTTAAAAGTTATCAGCCCACAAGACATTTGACTTCTGGAGGGAGAAGATGAGCGGGAGATGGTGAGAGTAGTCGCGTGGGTCGGTTCCCGCAGTACGAGCGAACTACCGTTAGCGGAGCGTCTCCCGGAGGGAGATACCCGAAGGGGGAGACAAGGGGACAAGGAGACAAGGGGACAAGGGGACATTTAACCTTTAACCTTAATAACTCCCTACTGCTTAATTAAAAAGTAATGAAGAATCAAAAATGTTAAGCGATAAATTAAATGCTTCTTTTTATACCTCACTTGCGATTGGATTGGCAGGAGTTTTAATTGGTTTAGCCGTTGGATTTGGTGCTGGTGCGGTACCTGTTTATATAGGTTTGCTTTTAGGTGTAATCGCTGTACTGGTGTTCTTTTTCGCTCGCTTTGAACAAGCGGTATTAACTTTCTTAATTTTACGTAGTTCCCTAGATCCTTTTTCAGCACAGCAAGTACCTGCTGCTTTTGCGATTGGATTAGATGCGCTGACAATACTTTATGTAATAGTTCAAATCTTAATCAGAAACAAAGTTAATACCGACAAATTTTTCTGGTTGTTTGCGGGATGGGTAGCATTATTGGCAATATGGGTAGTGCTACCAATGCTGGGCTGGGGATTATTGGGAAGCACCTATATAGCAGCCGGAATTCGAGAATGGACGCGGATATTTTCCTGGTTGATGGTATATCTGCTGGTGATGCAGTTAAAAGGAAGAATGCATCCGCAAAAAGCAATTACTGCCTTATTTTTGAGCATGATTGTACCGCTGAGTGTTGGATTATTACAGCTGTTCGCGCCTTCGCTGCTTCCGAGCGTGCTTGCTTGTAATTGTCTTGATTCAACAATTGGTCATCCTAGTGCTTTTGGAAGCTTTTTATTTCTATTTATTTGCTTAACTCTGTGGAAATTAGGTCACGCACGCAATCGCTGGGGATGGATGATGTTATTAAGTTTAAGTGCTTTTTTGATGGTAATGACTAAATCATTAACCAGCTTATTAATGTTTACCGTATTTATTATTGCTTTGACTTTGCCTAAATTGAACCTATACAGACTAATTGGAGGAATTTTATTTATTGGAGTTGTATTTTACCTATTTGCGAGTACAGAATTTGGACATGAAAAGTTAAATGCAGTTTTAGAAACACCGATATTTAATAAAGAATTAGATTTATCGCGAACAATATTATTGTCATCTGGAGATGGCAACAGTGCTAATTGGCGAATTGCCCAATGGACTTTTTTAATAGATGCTTGGAAACAATCACCGCTTTTAGGATATGGATTGGGTACGAGTCAGTATATAACAATTGAACAAAACTATGCTCATAACGATTATCTGCGGTTTTTAGCAGAAGGAGGAATTATCGGATTAACTAGTTTTATAGTATTTTTAGGAGTAAAAATGCTTCGTTTAATTAAATGTTTGCGGACTTCTCCTGTACTAAGTCCGCGCCGCAGACTATCTTTTATTATGATAGCTATTTTTGTGGCAATGCTTGTAGGAATGACCACTGATAATGTTTGGACTCATACAACTTTATTTTTCTACTGGTATTTATTGTTTGCGGTATTAGGTTGGGAACCAAAGTATTGGAGAATAGAGAATGGGTAAATAGGGTGGTCCTTTTAACTACTCTTTATTCCCTGTTGCAAGAATGTAAATTTTACTTTTTCATATAATATGTCATTAGCTTACAAAGTATCTGGTTGGAATCGCAAACGTAAATGGGAAACCTTTCTTAAAGAAATTCAGCCAACTGCTGAAAGTACTATTTTAGATATTGGTTTTAGTGAAGAAGAATATAGCGATACAGATAATTTTTTAGAGAAACATTATCCTCAGACAGAACAAATAACGGCTTTATGTCTGGAGACACCGGAAGCATATCTTCACGCCAGAAAAGACATAAATGTTCAAGTTCCAGAAGAAGCAATTGCAGTAAAAAAGAAACAAGCTTCAAAACGATATCCACAGTTAGAAATTGTTACATATGACGGTAAGAATTTCCCCTTTAGCGATAAAACTTTTGATATTTGTTGGTCAAATGCTGTTTTAGAACACGTCGGTGAGGAAGAAGAACAAATAATTTTTTTAAAAGAGATCAAAAGAGTAGCAAAACAGGGATTTATAACGACCCCAAATAAATATTTTCCTGTTGAAGTGCATACACGTATACCGCTATTACATTTTTTGCCAAAGAAAATATTTGACCGTTTTTTACACTTTATTGGTAAAGGATGGGCTGCTGACGAATATATGTATTTATTGTCATTAAATGACTTGTGCAAACGACTAGAAGCGGCTGGTATTACTAAATACAAAATTCTGAAAAATAGATTGCTCTTTTTTACGCTGGATTTTGTGGTTGTATTTGAGGATGAGTAAAAGATTAAAGGGGAATAGATTGGAATAATTATTAGATTGTAGACAAGTAAAAATAGCTAAAATTTTACAAAATTATCGTTGGTTTATTGGAGTGAAGAATTATGAATGTTGAAAAATTATTAGTCACTGGTGATAGATTTATGATTAATCGTCATCAACTTTTATTTAAAGAATTATCATCACATATTGAGGATATACAATATCTGAGTATTGATAAATTCTCGGAAGCAAAACGACTCAAAAAGGTTGCTAAATTAATAAAAAAAAGACTTCCATTTTTACCGATCAAATCTGTAAGTAGCATTCGTAAAAGTGCTAATAGTTTTATCAATACATCACGTAATTTAGAAAAAAAAATCAGAAATCTAAAATCCAAACCGGATTTAATATTTCATCTTTATGGGTTGTATAGTCCACTCTGGGATGAATTTGATATTCCTTATGTAACTTACTTGGACTATACGATGGCATTAGCTAGAAGAAATTGGTCTTTGTGGGCACCATTCAGTACAGAACAAGAATTTGCATCGTGGATAGAGTGCGAGCGCAGAGGTTATCAAAATACTCAGCATCTTTTTACCATGAGTGGTTTAGCAAAGCGCTCTTTGATAGAAGATTATGGTATTAATCCTGAAAAAATAACCGTTGTAGGAACTTCAGGTAAATTCTTGGAACCTTATCAAGGTGAAAAGGAATTCGGAAGCAAACAAATTCTTTTCAATGGCTCTGATTTTAAAAGAAAAGGGGGTAATTTACTTTTAGCAGCTTTCGAAAAAGTCAAACAAGCAATTCCGGAAGCTAAGTTAATCATAGTTGGCGATGATTTATCTATCAATCAAGATGGTGTTTATAATCCGGGATATATCTCTTCTTCTTCAGTAATGAAAAATCTTTTTATTGAAACAGATTTAGTTGTTGCACCCGCACTCTGCGAACCTTTAGGTATATTTTCAATAGAAGCTATGAATTATGGAGTGCCCTGTATTGTTTCAGATAATGGGGGTATATCCGAGATTATCGATCGCGAAGTAAGCGGTATTGTTATTTCCCAGCCCACCCCTGAGCTTTTGGCTAGTCAAATCATCGCGCTACTATCCGATACTAATCTCTTAAAAGAAATGTCAGAGAATGTAAGAGACAAAGTTAAAAATCTACTTAACTGGGATCATATTGCTAATAAAATGTCAACTGCAATATCAGAAATTGAATTCAAAGTAGAGAAAAAAAAGATCGAATGTAGCCTCTAATTTGATTTGAAGGCATACAGAAATATTTTTAGTTTAATTATTAACGCCGCAAAAATATAATGACGAAAGTTTCCGTAATTATACCTGCTTATAATGCAATGACCTATCTTCCTAAAACGATAGAGAGCGTGTTGAAGCAAACCTTCACTGATTTTGAAGTAATTATTGTCAATGATGGAAGTTCTGATGGCATAGAAGAATGGGTAGATACAATTACAGATAACCGAGTCAAGCTAATTTCTCAAAAAAATCAAGGTGCAGCTGCTGCAAGAAATACTGGAATTGCTGATGCTAAAGGAGCATACATCGCATTTTTAGATTCTGACGATCTTTGGGAACCTACTAAGCTTAAAAAACAAGTAATTTGTTTGGATAATAATTCAAATGTAGGCTTAGTCTATGCTTGGATAGTATCAATCGATGAAAATGGCAACAATCGAGGAAAAATATTTGCCAATAATTCCGAAGGTAATGTATGGGAAAAACTAATTGAAGAAAATATTGTCATGTCTGGTAGTGCAGCGATGGTACGTCGCGATTGTTTTGAAAAATTAGGAGTTTTCGACCAAAATTTAAAATTTGCTGAAGATTGGGAAATGTGGATTCGGATTGCGAGCAATTATTCTTTCGCGGTAATTAAAGAAATTTTAGTTTATTATCGTCATCATGCAAATAATAAATCCCGAAATTATATCAATACTATAGATAATTTTCGTCTCATAATTGAAAAATCTTTTGAATCAGTTCCCTTTGAACTTTTATACTTACGAAATAGAAGCTATAGCCGCGTTAATTTAATATTTGCCTGGAAATGCATTCAAAATCAACAACCTGACTGCAATAAAGCAGAACATTTTCGCAAGCAGGCTATGCAGCATAATCCTCAACTACTTTTTTCTAAACACAACTTTCGTTTAACTATAGCTATATTTTTGATGCGCTGGTTTGGAACTAATGGCTATATTCAACTTATAAAGCAGCTTAATGGAATGCGTCGATTTATTGGCAATTTAACTAAATAAATATCGATACTCTGATGTCAATTAAAACAAAGTTCAAGTATCTCTTATCGGATAAATTCGTTCGTAATAGTGGCTGGATGGGAGTGTCAGAACTATTGCACCGCATTTCTCGTTTAGTAACAACAGTTGTTCTAGCTCGTATATTCACTCCTTACGACTATGGATTGATAGCTGTGGTTTATACAACTTGGGGCTTTGGTAATATTTTTACCCTCAGCAGTGGAGTTGGTTCTAAAATTGTTCAAGCTAGTGAAGATGACTTAGAAGCTATCTGTGTGACATCATACTGGCTAAATTGGATTTTGTGTGGCTCCATTTGTGTGATTCAAGCTCTTTTAGCTTTTCCCATTGCTAAGTTTTACGGAAGTGACAAGTTAATTTTACCTCTAATGGTTTTAAGCTTGCTTTACTTAATTATGCCGTTTTTCCTAGTTCAGGAAGCTTTGATTAGGCGACAGAATAAACTGAAGATTATAGCTTTTGCAAAAGGAACTTCAGCTATAATTACAAATTTAATTACCGCATTATTCGTAATACTAGGTATGGGAATATGGGCTGTAGTTTTAGGAATGTCCTTAGCTTATCCCGTAAAGATGATAATTTTTAATAAAAACCTTCATTGGCAGCGAGCTAAAGTTTTCAAGCTTGAAAAATGGCAGGAAGTGCTTAATTATGGTAGCAATATACTGGGTGTTTCTTTATTAGAAGAACTAAGACAAAATATAGATTATCTAATAGTAGGAAGATTTTTAGGTGTAGATGCATTAGGATTATACTTCTTCGCTTTCAATGCTGGTTCGGGAATAAGTAACAATGTAATTATGGCATTCACTTCATCAATGTTTCCATATTTTTGCGAAGTGAACGATAACATAATGCAACTTAAAGAACGATTTTTTACGAGTCTGAAAAAATCTTCTTTTGTGATAGTACCACTTATAATTTTGCAATCAAGCCTAGCACCATTCTACGTACCAATTATTTTTGGTCAAAAGTGGATAAATGCAATTCCAGTTTTGATAATTATTTGTCTTTCAGTTTTACCTGTTGTTGTTTATCATTCTACCAAGCATCTGCTTAATTCTGTAAATAAAATTAAATTCAATCTTTATTGGAATTTAACTTTTACAGTATTGTTTGCTCTTGTTTTATTAATAGTTGTTAAATATGGAATTCTTGTAGTTGCTATAACTGTACTTGTTTGTCAAATATTGAATGCTATTTTTTCCGTATGGGTTATGAAGTATGTTTTTAAATCATAAAATTTAGTCCCGCAATAAAAACTTTAATAATAAGTAGCAGGGCATCATTTTTAAATTAAAATTTAGATTATGCAAATAGAAGCATTAAATTTTATAAACTAAAAGAAGACGGTCTATTATTGTGATTCGATTGAATTATTACTGCATTTGCTATAAATTGAAAAACATAGCGATCGCAAATATTCATGTGCATAGTAATATTTTATGTTTTATGAAAATCTTGTAGTGCAAGCCGTACAACTTGCTATAAAAAGAAAAATTTAATGCGTGACTGCTTAAAAGTTGGATTTGAGAGCATACATTAACATTTTTTTTACTTAATTTAACGCCGGAAAAATATCATGCCAAAAGTTTCTGTAATTATCCCTGCTTATAATGCAATGACCTATCTTCCCCAAACGGTAGAGAGTGTGTTGAAGCAAACTTTCACTGATTTTGAAGTAATTATTGTCAACGATGGTAGTTCCGACGAAATAGAACAATGGGTAGGTACAATTACAGATAATCGAGTCAGGCTAATTTCTCAGAAAAATCAAGGTACAGCAGCAGCAAGAAATACTGGGATTGCTGATGCTAAAGGAGAATATATAGCATTCTTAGATTCTGACGACCTTTGGGAAGCTAGTAACCTGGAAAAACAAGTACATTGTTTGGACAATAATCCAGATGTCGGTTTGGTTTATGTATGGGTAAAATCAATCGATGCAAAGGGTAACGATCTAGGACAAATATATGGTAATGATGCAGAAGGCTATGTATGGGAACAATTGCTCCAAAAAAATGTTATCTGGTCTGGTAGTGCAGCGATGGTACGTCGCGTTTGTTTTGAAAAATCGGGAGTTTTCGACCAAAATATAAAATTAACTGAAGATTGGGAAATGTGGATTAGGATTGCGAGGAAT
Source organism: Rivularia sp. (in: cyanobacteria) (assembly GCA_049649675.1). Taxonomy (GTDB): domain Bacteria; phylum Cyanobacteriota; class Cyanobacteriia; order Cyanobacteriales; family Nostocaceae; genus Rivularia. The sequence goes on from JBARZF010000351.1 coordinate 18,543, forward strand.
TATTCTTTCGCGGTAATTAAAGAGCCTTTAGTTTCTTATCGTTTTCATGCAAATAATAAATCTCAAAATAGGGTAAAGGTCATAGATGAATTTCGCTTGATAATTGAAAATTCTTTTCAATCAGTTCCCTTTGAACTTTTATACTTACGAAATAAAAGTTATAGCCGCATTAATTTTATTTTTGCCTGGGAATATATTAGAAATCAAGAACCGGACTGCGATCGAGCAGAATATTTCCGCAATCAAGCTCTTAAGCATAGTCCTCAACTACTTTTTTCTAAACAAAACTTTCGCTTAACTATAATTATATTTTTCATCCGCTGGTTTGGAAATAATAGCTATATGGAAGTTAGGAAACAACTGAGTGGAGTGCGTCAATTTGTTGGCTATTTCAATAAATAAAAAATTAGGTTAAAAATGTTAATTAAAACAAAGTTAAAGCATCTATAATATTATGAAAATTGCCTTTATTGCGACCTTTTTTCCAGCTTTATCCGAAACATTTATTCTAAATCAAATTACAGGATTGATAGAGCGCGGACATCAAGTTGATATTTATGCTGATGATTCAAGAAAAGAACTTAAAATACATCCAGATGTAGAAAAATATTCTCTGATTAAGAGGACTTATTACAACAAGATACCTACGAATAATTTCTTACGTCTACTAAATGGTATAGGATTACTGCTCGCTAACTTCCATAAAAGCCCCATAATTTTGCTGCGATCGCTAAACGTTTTCAAATATGGTAAGAGCGCGATATCTTTAAGATTGTTGTATATGGCAATACTTATCCAACATCAGAAGCAATCCTACGATCTCGTTCACTGTCACTTTGGATACAATGGCTTGATAGGTGCAATGTTGCGTGATATCGGCGCGATTCAAGGAAAAGTAGTTACAACCTTTCATGGTATCGATATGACTACTTACTTGAAAAAGGAAGGCGAACAAGCATACGATTTATTATTCCAATTTGGCAATATTTTCTTACCAATTAGCGAACTTTGGAAACGTCGATTAATTGAACTAGGTTGCAAAGGCGATATAATCGTTCATCGGATGGGAATTGATTGCAATAAATTTTCTTTTACTGCACGCAAACTTCGTACTAACGGTGTAGTTGAGATTGTAACAATTGCGCGATTGGCCGAAAAGAAAGGTGTAGAATATGCAATTCGTGCAGTTGCAAAATTACCAAACAGCAAAACAAATCTTAATTACACTATTGTAGGTGATGGGCCGCTTAAAGAAAGCTTGCAGCAGTTAATTCAAGAACTGAGTGTAGATAATATTGTCACACTTGTTGGCTGGAAACAGCAACAAGAAGTAATCGAAATTATAAACAATTCAGATATTATGTTGGCTCCGAGTGTAACAAGCCAAGATGGCGATCGAGAAGGTATTCCTGTAGCTTTTATGGAAACAATGGCTATGGGCTTACCAATCATTAGCACCGATTATAGCGGTATTCCTGAATTAATAGAAAATGGTGTTTCAGGCTTTCTAGTTCCCGAACGAGATGTAGATGCATTAGCCGAAAAGTTAAATTATCTAATCGAACATCCAGAAGTTTGGAGCAAGATGGGTGCAGCAGGTCGTGCTTTTGTGGAA
>JBARZF010000352.1:0-3684 GCA_049649675.1 Rivularia sp. (in: cyanobacteria)
AAAATTAGTATGCCTGCTGCTTACGGTCGAATGTGGGGCACAAAAATCATTACTCAATTTCTTCAACATTATCCCCAAATATCAGTGGAACTTTCCCTTGATGACAAAGATGTAGACTTAGCTGCTGAGGGTGTTGATGTCGTAATCCGTGTAGGAGCTTTAGCTGATAGTGCGAATCTGATAGGGAGAAGATTGTTTGTCAATCCCTTAATTACCTGTGCAACTCCTGAATATTTGGATATTTATGGACGACCAAAACATCCGTCGGAGTTAGAACAATACAACTGCTTAAACTTCCGCAATCGAAAGACAGGTCGTTTGATGCCTTGGTTTTTTACCATTAATGGACAAGTTGAACGTAAAATTTTTGAAGGTACGCTAACTATTGATGATGGCGAAGCAGTGGGAGAAACTGCGATGCTGGGAATAGGAGTTAGTCAAATGCCCGGATTTATGGCGATTAATGCTCTCCAAGTTGGGATTTTAGAAGAGATTTTAGTTGACTACAGACCACCGGAAGTACCTTTTACCGCACTTTATTTAGATAGACGATTGGTTTCACCACGCATTCAAGCTTTTATTGATTTCATGGTTGAACGAGGAGGTGTTTGGGACAGATATAATAACAAATAACAAACATGCATTTTGATATTTGATTAATTTTCTTTCATTCCTCCAAACCTTTATATTGTAAGTATTTCATAGAATAAAACAAACAAACATTTTTTCAGGGGGGCTATGCGTAAGTTCTAAAAAAAGATAATTTGGAAATTTAGGATTTATCGTTTTTAATCATTAATGCTCCCTATTATTTCCACCATTCCTCTACGTCAAATGGCTTCTGGCGATAATTTATCGCTACAAGTTTACAAATTTATCGGATCAACTGCTGGCAAAAAAGTTTATATTCAATCGAATCTTCATGGTGCGGAAATTGTGGGAAATGCTGTTATTCATCAGCTAATTGAGTTTTTATGGATGTTGGATAATACGGATTTAATTGGAGAAATCTGGCTGCTTCCGGTTTGTAATCCTATGGGAACTAATCAACGCTCACATCATTTTTCTTCTGGTAGATATTGTGCTTATGTAGCAAAAGATTGGAATCGTATTTTCTGGGATTACGAGAAAGATATATCCGAAAGCAATAACGGTGAAAATAAGTTATTGGCATTTGCTCAATCTCAACTTGATTTAGATTTAGAGCAGATTAGAAATAATTTTTTAGATGCAATTCAGCAACAATTTGTCAAGCTTTCAGATGATATTAATTCTCAGTGCGGGGTACCCTATACCGAAAAGTTTCGCTACAAATTACAATCTCTGAGTTTAGATGCAGATTACTTGATTGATATTCATAGTTCCACAAATCAAGGTTTGGACTATCTTTATTATTTTAATAATAGAGAAGAAAGCGCTAAATTTTTCCTTCTCGATTTTGGTATTTTATTAGATGAATATGACGGAGATGCTTTTGACGAAGCTTTTATTAAACCTTGGTTAGCATTGGAAGAATGTTTTCAACAATTAGGTAGAACTATAAAATTTGATGTAGAAGCCTGGACGCTTGAACTTGGTAAAGGAATGGAAATGATTCCCGATTCAGTCGCAAAAGGCGTTCGAGGGATAAAAAATTATTTCAAACAAAAGGGTGTGTTATCCAAAGACTTTAAATTAGATGATTTTCCACCAAAAAATAATCAAATGAGTTTCAAAACCAAAAGTAAAGCAACAAAATATTATGCAACCGTTGGTGGAATGATAAATTCAATAGTTGAACTTGGTGCGGAAGTAAAAGCTGGAGAACAACTTTATAGAATTGTTAGTTTTAATAAGCAAGGTAAATTACCTACAACGGTAGATGTTTTTGCCGATCGAGATGGGTTTGTGTATGATATTTCTACAAATCAAGCTGTAAATGAAGGTGAGTTTGTATTAGGAATTATTTAAAATTAGGGCATGGGGGATTGGGAATAGAGATCGAAACCAGTGGAAATCACTTATTGCTCTTCTTTACCGCAATATCGAAATGCATCACATCTTCTCGTATCCCTAGCTTTGTATATAGCCCTATTGCAGGTTCATCACCATAATCTGCCTGAACAAAAATGACATAGGCTCCTCGCTGTGTAGCTATAGTTTTAAGAGCCTGGATTAGTGCCGTCGCGATGCCTTTACGCCGGTGCGCCGCTGCAACAGCTAAATCATAGATATAAATTTCACTAAGCTCTTGCTCAAATTTTTGAAGCTCGTAAGCCGCAACACCCCCCACCACCTCGCCTTGTTTTAACGCGGCAAGCGCGATGAAATGCTCTTTCCTGAGCAAGCACTGTAGATAATCTGTTTTAGGCTGTGTTTTGCAATATGTTTCCACTTCATCGAAAGCATCGCCAAAAATTCTGAGCAAAGATTTCATTAGTTCGACATCTTCGGCAGAGAGATGAGAGATGCTGAAAGTTGTTGTTGGACTCATAATCTATAAAAAGATTTGTACCGCAGAACTATTTCTTATAGTGACAGTTTCCACCTACTTAATCAACGTTCTATTACTGTTATCCGTGCGTAAATAAAGTTAAAAAATTCATCAATTAAGCTAAGATTAAAAGCAGAGGGATTAATTATTGAAACTACTGGGAAGAAGTTTACAAGCAATTAATTCGCCTTCTATTACCTACTGAGCGGCTGCGATTAGCAACATTTATACTTAATAATCTTGCCAAATAGAACCTATTTTATATTCTGGGTAAATGCAAATTAAAAAATCAAATATTGGATAATTGTATGTCCCTCCGGGACACGCTCCGCTAACATTGATAATTGATAATTTTTTAAAGTGAATAGTACTCAAAATAACAACTTTTCTATTCCTGGAGAAGCTTTGATTCCCCAGGCTCCTCCCGGATTTAAGTCGGGTTTCATCGGTATTATCGGTCGTCCGAATGTCGGTAAATCCACTTTGATGAATCAATTGGTTGGTCAAAAAATTGCAATTACATCACCAGTAGCTCAAACCACGCGGAATCGATTGCGCGGTATTTTAACTACTCCAGAAGCACAGATAATTTTTGTAGATACGCCAGGAATTCACAAACCCCATCATCGCTTGGGGGAAGTTTTAGTAACGAATGCCAAAATCGCGATCGAATCTGTTGATGTTTTATTATTCGTAGTTGATGGTAGTACGGCTTGCGGTGGTGGTGACAAATATATTGCTTCATTACTCGAACGTACCACTACGCCGATAATTTTAGGTATCAATAAAATTGATAGTCAGCCAGAAGATTGTCAGTTGATAGATGAAAGTTACTTGCAGCTAGCACAAGCTGGAGAATGGCAAACAGTAAAATTTTCTGCTAAAACCAGCGATGGGCTACCAGAAGTACAAAAATCATTAATCGAACATTTAGAACCTGGGCCATATTATTATCCACCAGATTTAGTTACCGACCAACCGGAACGTTTTATTATGGGTGAACTAATTCGAGAACAGATTTTACTGTTAACTCGCGAAGAAGTTCCTCATTCGGTAGCCGTCGGCATCGATTTAGTAGAAGAAACACCAAAACTTACCCGCGTACTTGCAACAATCAATGTCGAACGCGATTCCCAAAAAGGTATTTTAATTGGGAAAGGTGGAGGAATGCTCAAATCTATTGGCAGCGCCGCCAGAGAACAAATTCAAAA
>JBARZF010000353.1:0-14977 GCA_049649675.1 Rivularia sp. (in: cyanobacteria)
CCCAAATATCATAAAAACGTTGATTTGCATACAAAATATTCCCAGTTCGGTTTTCTACCACATAAAAAGCTAGCGGTGACACGCTTGTCATCGAACGTAAAAGTGTTTGTTTCCACCGTAGTTTTTCTTCCGCTTCTTTACGAGTCGTTATATCATCAACCAAATAAGCAAATCTTCGATGCTCCGAGCTATTCACAATCGGCGAAACCTTAGCTTTGAGCCATCTGCTACCATATGAAGTCTCAAAAGGATACTCAAAAGTTACAAAAGATTGAGTACTTTCTGTTTGATGATAATAATCAATCCACTGACTTATAAGCTCTGACGAAATCCCCATATCGCTTACAAAACGGTTTCTCATTGCTTCAGTCGTCAAACCTAGTAAATTCGCCGCAGCAGTATTACCGGAAATGTGTAAAATATCATTTTCCCGAACCTCAACAATCCCCATCATCATCGGGGCACTATCAAAAAAACTTTTTATAATGCTTTCGCTTTCATCTAAGGCTTGCTTTGCTTGTTCGTATTCTGTTTTAATATCCGCTAATTGATTTAAACCAGTTCGTATTTCTAATTGCTTGATTATTAAACGACTAATCGCTTCGAGTGACTCTATCTGTTGCGGAGTAATCGAACGCGGTACCGTATCGATCGCACATAAAGTTCCTATCACCTCACCTCCAGGTGCAATCAACGGGATACCCACATAAAATCTTACGTTTGGTTCCGAAACAACCACATGATTGGTAGCAAATTTTTCATCAGCCAGAGTATCGGGAATAAGTAAAGTCTCACCAAGACTCACGCACAACGAACCAAAGCCTATATTTCTGGGCATTTCTGAAACGCTAAATCCCCGCTTGGCTTTAAACCATTGACGTTTAGCATCAACAAAATTAATCAAAGCAATCGATGTTCCCGCAACTTGGCTCGCTAACAAAACCAGATCGTTGAAAGCCTGTTCCGGCAAAGTATCAAGAATCCCATACTGATATAAAGCTTTTAGCCTTAACTTCTCATCCTGAGAAATTGTTATATCCATCAAATCTTTCCTACTATTACTCAATTTCCTTTGTATTCGGAAAAGCAAACTGTTATATAAACTTCATTAATAGGAAAAAATTAGCGTTCCTGTGGTTTAGTGGCGCTATTTGCCAAGAAATTGGAAACCAAACACCATTGCATTACTACATCCTCAGTTGATTACAGCTACTTTTCGTTACTTATACCAACACCAATCAATAATCAGAAACTTTAACCGCGATAAATTTCCGTCTTCATAAACTTTATTTATACTGGGCATACAGGTAAAACATATTTATATAGGTTATCTACAACTGCCTGTAGATAATTCCCTTACATAAACTATAGTAATATGCCTTAAGCTCAATAAAAAAATAATTAACTCCCTTAAGTATATTCACGCACTATACAATATAACTACGTGTAATTTGGTATTTTTTACCATAGAATAAAAATAAAACTTTTGTTTACTAAAGATGTGGCTAAGGGATATTTATGAACTCTTAACTCCCAACTCCCAATTCCTAACTCCTGTCTTCATATCATGTCTTAAATAGAAGACAATATATTTAAGTATTATAAAAAACCGTAATGAACTCCCTTACTTCAGCCAGCTTTAATTCTGCCCTCAAACCTAGTTCGGAAGATAATTTCGCTATTACTTTTGCACCCCTTTCACTCAGTGAAGTTTATAGTTTAGCCGACCACCCAGCCAACGGTGCAATTGTTTTAATGAGCGGAACAGTTCGCAATCAAACCGATGGAATACCAGTAATTTCTTTAGAGTACCAAGCTTACGAACCAATGGCACTACGGGTATTTTATCAAATTGCAGATGATATTCGGAAAAAGTGGATTGATACAAACCGTGTAGTAATTCATCATCGCACCGGACATTTAAAAATCGGTGAAATCAGTGTTTTAGTTGCAGTTGGTTGTCCCCATCGCTCGGAAGCCTTTGATGCTTGTCGTTACGCGATTGATACTCTCAAGCATAATGCTCCTATTTGGAAAAAAGAACATAATCGCGATGGTTCCAGTAATTGGGTAAGCATTGGTGCTTGTGAAGTAGAGAAATGAGGAGAAGGGGGGATGGGAAGATGGGGAGACAAAAACTCCTAACTCTTAACTCCTAATTTCAAATTATTCACTGTTCACTGTTCACTGTTCACTGATAACTGTTAAAAGAATTATTGTTTCATCGTATTTCTTAACAAGAATCTCATTATTTTATTGCACTTTGTAAAAAAGTATTACTTCCAAACATTTATTCCTTTAAACTTATTTTTTAAAGATAAGTTTTTGAATAAACGCGCCATGCATCAAATAAATTTTATCTGTCATGAATTTTTTGTAATGCTTTCATTTTTTGCTTGCATTGCGGGTTTAGTATTGTTGTGGGATAAAGACCAGCTTGAAACCGAAATGCAGCAAACCGAAAAAATTCTGTTTAGAATGAGCTTTTCGTACTGGTTAGTTTATTGTGTTGCTTTTGGCATTGAGAAGGCAGTTTTACCATCTGGGGAAGCTGTACTGATGAGTTTAAGAATGACTACAGCTTTATCATACTTTCTAACATTCTCTTGTGTTCTCTGCTTGCCATTACATAAATTTGCCATGCGACGAATTCAGGATTAGATAGTGGATAGTGGATAGTGGGTAGTTGATATTAGTCAGCAACTAACAACCAACAACTAACAACTAACAACTAACAACTAACAACTATTTCTTCATTGCAATAGAAATTGCATCTTGCAATTCATTTTGTTCTAAAGTCGTGAGGATAAATACTTCTTGTACGGTTTTTCCATGACGTGCAATAATTTTAAACCCACCTCTAATTGGAACCGATACTCGTAATTGCATATGAGGAGAGTGACCTCTGACACGACGGATTTCTCCTGGTGTTATGGTTTGAATACTATCTTGGTTGCAGAGACGTTCGAGGATAGGGATAAGACCGTTAATGTGAGTAGAGTGATTCCAAACGAGTCTACCGGATTTAGAGGTGGGTTTAGCCATTTTTTTTACGCGGCCTCTAGGGGAGCCATTGTCAAACCAGCTCTACGGAGTTGCTGGTGATATAGTTCGGCAGGTTCTTGAGGCCCCACCCAAACAATCGCTTGTCCATCATTATGTATCTGATTGGTGAGTTCCCAAGCGCGATCGCCACTCATTCCCGGAATATATTTCATCAAACATTCGGCAACGTGGCCAAAAGTATTAAAGTCATCATTAAGGACAATAACTTTAAAATTAGGATATGTTTTGCGCGTAACTTGACTCGAACGATCGGGTGCTATAGTTGGTGCATTAGCCATCCCATAAAAATTAGCCGATACTTTAGTTACCATAAAAAATTCACTACAGATTTTCATAAAAAATGTCGCTAATAAGGATGCCTCAGTCTTTTTAAAGCGCTCGTGGAAAAATAGCCAGCGTGGTTTTAACCACCCGTAAAGGGTCTGGTTTTTATTGGTATAACCCAGGAACCAGTAACCTGTAATTTGGTCTCCTCGACCACCACAAGTAGGATGTCTTGCCTTTACGAGGACACTACGTTGCGGGGGTTTCCCCCGTTGTAGTAAGTGTCCGGTGCAACGCCTAAACAATTAGGCTTAGAGATAATCCAGACTGGAGAAGTATCTGGAAGTCTTTACCGACCTGTGGCTCACGGTCTAGTCAGTACTACGCAAGAACTGTTTCTGGCAAGCCCAGAGTATGAAAGACCTGGGTCACTGACAAAATGCATACCAAATAATTAGTTTAATGCATTGTTAGCAATGAGTGGTTATCAGTTACCAATTATCAATTATCAATTACCTATTTTCAATTCTCAATTTTCACCCAAAGGCTGTGGATCGTGAATTTTTCTCTGACTAGGCTGCTCATCAGTTATTATCACGCTGATAATAACTGATGAGCATAAATATCGGTGCTACTGGTTACTTTGCAACAATTTCGCTCGGAACTGGTAACTGATAATTGATAACTGATAACTGATAACTGATAACTGGCTTACTTATTTCCAATCATTCCAGTTTTCATTGAAAATTGAAGTATCGGGAAAAGCAGTCGGGTTGTTGTTTTGTTTTAATAAGCGTTGTAATTTTATTAGCTGGGGTTCGATTCTAGGTAATTCATCGACCAATTCGTAAGGTGCGACATTATTTTTCAGTGCAAAAGCTACTGTAGTTCCCGCAGCGGCTCCAGCAGACCATTCAAAGGAATGTACGCGATAAGCAGCAGCAGCGATGTGGCTTGTAGCGATACTCTTACCAGCTACTAGTAAGTTATCAATTTTCTGAGGAATCATTGCTCGCAGCGCAATTTGGAATGGATAAGCTTGTCCCGCACCGCGTCTTTCACCTTCACGTTCGGTATTTCCTGGCGCTTCTGGAGGACTTTTTGTCATGCAGGGATGAAAATCAATTGCGTAATGTCCAATACCTACTGCATCAGGGAAAACCGTAGAGCGAGTCCGTCTGGCTACGTCTTCGGGACGCTTCTGACCAGTAAGCACTGATGTAGCTTCTAAACCTGCTAAAGAAGCTTTTAGCCGACGATACATTCTTGCAGGTAAAGTATTGCGGTAATACTCGTCAGTGTAATCGCGGCGAGAAACATCAATTTCCTCGATAGTAAAACCTTGGGGATGTGCATAACCAGGACGACCAATAATACGTCTTCCTTCACGCATATACGGATATTTAGATAAACCGTGAGCCGTTCCCATCGGAGAATTTAAACCTTTGAGGTAGCGATGATTTGGATGGAGTTTTTTTACACCTTCACCAAGTTGAGAATCCGTAGTTCCCCTAACCAACCAGTAAAAATACCCTTTGGAAATTTCCTCCCCTTTACGTAAAGCGTCGGTTCTGAGTCCTCCCATCCAGCCACCAGGATTTAACTGTCCGCTGGCTTGAAGCTGCCCGCGAGTATAAATCAGATTGTCTTGGGCAGTTCCCGGACGGTAATCATTACCCCAAGTCCAGTTTTGCATGGAAATATCCCCAGGTGTGGGAGCAGTGAAATTAATACCGCGAAATTTCATCGCTTCGCCAGTTTTAGGACTCCAAATACGACGATAGGTATGTACTAACTCGAAGCTAGCTAAGCGCTCTAATTCATAACTGTAATAAGGAGAATATTGGGGATAAAAACTCGGCATCTCATGTTGTTGAGGTTCCTTCGTAGTCTCCATTGCAAAGGTATAAGTAAAGCCTTGAGTGCAGTAAGGATCGTTTGTGGCACTTGAAGAAGAAGGTTCTAGATAAGAACGTGGATCGATACCAAGACGATAGGGAACATCTGCAAGTCCAATAATTTCGCCGGTTTCGCTAGCGTCTACTACATACCAGTTAGGAGCATCGCCATTTTTTTCTTGCTTAGGAACGAAACGGATAATTGATTTACTTAAACGCGAAGAATTTTCGTAAGTATAAGCATCTTCAATGGTTTGAGATAAGGTAAAAGTATTGATAGGAGGGGCACCACTTGCCGGTTTGTGTTGAATAGCATAAGCACCATCAATTATTTTTCCACTGTTAGCAGTTTCAAGTTCTTTAATAACAGTGTTAGGAAACCAATTGAGTTTTCCTCCACCTTTTTTGCGAGCATTCTTAAGCATCGAAACTAATACTTTGTGCCCATCGCGAGGAAGGAAACAAGAATCCGAAACCCAACAGTCACCGGGGTTAAGTTCGCCGTAAGTTTGACGGATGCGTTTTCGTAAGTCTAAATAACCGCGAGAATAAAATAGTTTTTGACGTTGAGTAGGACGTTCATCAAGTGCGGATGTTCCTTGAGAGGAAATTTGTCCTCCCATCCAATCAGTTATTTCTGTTATACAAACTTCTTTTCCTGCAAGTAAACCTTCATAAGCTGTAGCTATACCAGATAGTCCACCACCTACAACCAATATGTCACATTCTACGGTTTTATCTGGGCTTCTTAATGGTGCAGCAACAACAGAGAATGGGGTAACAAATGAAATAAAAGTTGAGAAAAGAGTAAGTAAAGATAGCGAGCGTTTCATTATTAGCAAATTCCGTTAAACTCCTGTAACAGTTTTAGACGCTACCATTGTGGAAATGTTTACCGCAAGGGTTCTAAGAAGTAAAAAAAGTAATTTAGTTTACATCTGTGCTAAATTCAATTTCGTAGCATCATAGATAAAATCTATGCATAATAACGCTGTAGGACGCTTCTTGTTGGCTAAGAGTGTTTTAATCAAAACATTCTTATTGATTTTATTTACTGTAAAATGAATGACTTCACAATTTATATTTTTATAAAATCAGGAAAAATATATTTTTTTAATTGTTCGTTGAAAACTGATTGTTCTATTTTGACAATAAATTTATTAATTTATGTTTTTATAAATCATGCAGGAATATTTACGCTTATTCCTTATAGATTAATATTATTATAGGAACAAAATCTTATTAAGCTAGAGTATGAAATACATATATAAACTAATTTTTATATATTTTGTGATTATGATTTCTGTTGCATTTACTAGTACACCACGGCGGAAATAAAGCACCTATTTAAAAAGGTTAAAATTCTTACTAGCTCTACTTTTTACTTCTTACTTCTTACTTCCGCGCAGCGGTACTAGCTTCACTTCCAGTTTGTATCAACCGAACTATATTAAAATCATGTTACTAACAGCTTTATTAACAGCTTAAAATTAAAATTAATTAACATCATTTAGCGTTTGATTGCTCTTATCTTTTTTGGTTATTGACAAACATATTTTGATTTATAAAGCGTGTATCATCATTATTAATTTCTTCTCCCAGTTGAAAATTCCTAATTTATAATGCTTGGTTTATTTATTAAGCCAAGCACTTATTTACATTAAAATTTTTGATAAAATCTAAATATACAAAATTTTAATTTAATCATTTATATTTGCTTTATTGACTTTGAGAACAGGTTTATTCCTCAATGCCACCTGATGCGAAAATCTTTTTTTATCGCTAATACCCTACCCGAAAACATCTAACCTATTTATACTCCTGCGTATAATGATTTATGCTGTCATACAAAAAATACATAAGTATATTGTATGACAATGTTATTGATTATTGATGGTATTAAATTAACCTAATAAGTATAATAAATTTTTTTCTTATGTAATGTCGGTGAATGAGTATCAAAATGCACGGGACTAGCACTACGAAGGAAAAAACTGGAGAATCTGTTAGAAGCTTTGTTGTTTAAACCAGAAGGAATACTATGCTTTTCGTTCGTGTTGCCTGAGTGCAGCTTTTTCGAGAAGTCTGTGGGATAAAGTACTCTACTCGGCAAGTTTAGCGACTTTTCACCCTTAAAAAACTTATTTTTTTTTACAACGATAAATAATTAATACTTAAAAACGCTTGACAACTTGATAAATAGCATATAAATGTATTCAAGTTCACAAAACTAACGTTAAAACAAGAAAATGTTGTAAGTCGGAAACACTACACATAGCACAAAGCGTCTGTTTTCAAGCAGAAGCAATAAATGTGTTTAGAGATATATGAATAACGAGGCTAACGTAGCTACAAAAGATCCGGGGCTACTCTATTCAATTTTTAAAGGTGTAAAAGCAAATCTTGGTGCCAGAATGGCGCTGGGTATTGTTAGTGCTGCTCCTATTGCCTTTGCTACTATTGCAGCAGAAGCCGCGCAAGTCCAACTAAGTCCATCGTCACCCAAATTAGGTGACACAATATCGGTAATTGTTACTCCCGATAACCCCTCTAATGGTGGTAATTTACAAGTGACTAGCAACGGAAAAACTTACCCAGTATTTCCAATTGCACCAAATCAATATCGTGCTTTTATTCCTACTACTCCATTACAAAAATATGGGAGAAAAGTAATTCGTGTTTCAGGAGATGGAACAACGCGAAACTTGGCTGTATGGGTAAAAAATCGTAGATTCCCTACACAAAGAATTACTTTACGCGGTGGTAAAGGTGGTTTGAAAGCAACACAACTTGAACTCGATCGAGTGAAAGCTTTCAAAGCACTTGTTACACCGCAAAAATATTGGAACGGTTTTTTCCGCCGACCAAATAATTCACGTATTAGTGCAATCTATGGTGTTCGTCGCTACTATAATGGTAAATTTGCAAATGACTATTACCATCGCGGCGTTGATTATGCAGGTGGCTATGGTTCGCCCGTTGTTGCACCAGCAGGCGGGCGTGTTGCTTTAGTCGGTCGAGAATCCCAAGGTTTCAAAGTACACGGAAACGTAGTAGGTATTGACCACGGACAAGGAGTAACTAGCATTTTTATGCACCTGAATCGGATTAACGTCAAAGAAGGCGATATTGTACAACCGGGACAACTGATTGGCGGCATCGGTTCTACTGGTGCTTCTACAGGTCCTCATTTACACTGGGGTGTATACGTTAACGGACAAGCCGTCGATCCAGTACCCTGGCGGTACAAAGAAATTAAATAATGGGGATGTCCCGTCGTTACTTTTGTCAGTAAAATGTGTATTATTTATCCAAATAGGGTAAAAGTAATAAATTAAATTGGTACCGTCCTACCAAGCTTTGGGTCGTTGATAATAAAATGAGCGTTATGAGTATCGAAAAAATTGTAGAACAAGCTCTCCAGGATGGTTATCTAACACCGGCAATGGAAGCTGAAGTTGGGCGCATCTGCGACAATGCCTCCGAACTCTCTATAGAAGAGTACATGGCACTTGATAGATTGATGGGGGCATTATTAACTGGTGAGGTAGTGGCGGTACCTCGCAAACAATTCATTAACGTCATGGAAGAGTTGGTCTTAACGGAGGCGATCGCACGAGTAGCGGAAATTGAAGCAACTAGCGAAAGTTCCCTTGATGTAGGGGATATTGCCGCTTATGCACTTAACCGTCTGCCGCCTCTGTATGCCACCACAGAAGAAGGCGCTGCTTACCAACGGCAAAGAGCGAAAACAGAACTTCACGAATTCATTTCGCAACAAGTAGGAGAAGCAATTTCTCGTTACATAGCTAAACCTGACTTCTTCCCCGAACGTCAAGCTATTGGTAAAAATACTGGTAACGAAGTTTTACGCCAAGTTAGCACTTTACTTCAGGCTTATGCCCCAAACTTTGAGCAAAAAAGTTAAAAGTTGGGCATAGGGAGTTAGGAGTTAGGAGTTAGAACTTAGGAGTTAGGAGTTAGTCCCGTCTTCACCTTGTCCCCTTGTCCCCTTGTCCCCCCCCTACCCTTCGGGAACACCTCCGGTGAACGGGTTGCGCCACTTGCCTGACTGTCGGGGAACCCGCGAGGGCGCAGTGGCTTACCATCTCCCCCGAGCCCCATTTCTTACTTTCGCACTTCCACTGGTACTCCTAAACTAATTTGTTCGTAGAGTAAACGAACGTCGGGATTACGCATTCTTAAACAGCCGTGAGATACGGGACTTCCTACTAGATCCGAGTCCGGTGTTCCATGAAAACCAATTTCGTTGTGCCCATCAGACCAGAAACCAATCCAACGTTCTCCTAAAGGACTATTTGGTCCTGCTGCAAAGACTTTTCCAGTAATTGGATGTTGCCATGCGGGGAACTTCTGCATATGCATCACTTCAAAAGTTCCTAAAGGTGTTTCCCATCCTTTCTTGCCTACACCAATCGGATAGCTAGCGATAACCGTATTTTGACGATGTACGTAAACTCGGCGATCGCTCAAATCAACTACAATTTTTTTCTGCGGAGATACATCATTTAAACGTTTATCCGTTCTTTTTTGTGAAGAAGTGCCGACAGGTGCCTTTGATGATGACTTAGGTACAGAATTTTTCGCCACATCTTTCCCCACAGATACAAAACGTCGAATTTGTCGTGCGAAAAAATCTTCCGGTTCACGGGTGCTAACTAGATCCGAATTTTCTGCCGTGTTCGTTTTGTAAGTACTCATTCGCCAATGAAGGGTTAAAGATAAAATTGCTGTAACGAAACACAGCAACATCACTACACGCGCTAAAGAATCATTTCGTACCATTTTTATGCCTCTATAAAGCCTCCCATACACACCGTGAGTTCTTTTATATAATCTTTTAACTAATCTTAATTGTTGTTATTCTCATCAAACATTTACAAACTCTTATAAGTTTATTCACTAATTTATCGTCTATATGCGGGCAAACTAAGGCTATCCCGGTTTTACTATTACTTATACAACAAGAAAATGATTGAGAGTATAGGTCAATATCCGGAACTTAAGAAGTGCAATTACCAATCATTAACTGGGTGAGTGGGAGAGAAATTATGTTAGAAAAATTATTGCTCGCAGCAAGCATTACATTTTCATTGAACATCTTCGTGCAGGTTAAAGTACCATTAAATAACGATTTTGAAGGTACTTATCCTCCTAAAACGGATACAGCACCTCAGATTTTAGTTAAGATGCTACGAGAATAAAACGACCGAAAATTACTTTTATACTCAGACTGTATCAAATCAGAGGGGTTTATTAAACAAAAAATCGTCGTAATACTTGTTTTTCACAATTATTTATAGAATTTTCATTTCTGAGTATGATTCGTGCTTCATTATATAAATAGCGTAAGAATTCTATTCACAATACCTGCATTGTGATTCGTTGGTTTTTACAAGTAAAGGATAATTTGATTTGCTCTCAAATTTGCGGCATCTGTTGCTGACGAGCCATTGCTAAAACTGGCATTATCGAACCTTCGGGATTTGGTATACCTAAATACAACTTAAAATATTTCGACATTCCACGAATACAGGCAGTTATGCAGAGTGGCACGCTCAATAATTATTGCTTGCATCAAACAACATTTGCCTTCAAACCTCGTTATAGCAGCTAGAGGAGGCATTCTTATCAAGTAAAATAAACCCGTGATTTTACTGAAGATTTGATGAAACATTTGTTCCAGTTGTAAATCCGTCACTTTTAACGGGAACTAACTGCACATCTTCAGGTCTAATAGATAGGGATGATTTAAAGCCAGTAAGATATATGAGTCAATCGATTACTGCATCTTGGTCTACGCTCGATGCCAGACTGCCGGAAGCACCAGTAGAAGTTGATAAACTTTCAAACCACGACCTGATTTTACGCTGCCAGACCGGCGTGCGTCCCGAACGTACAGCCTTTGCAGAACTAATGCGTCGCTATCAATCGCAAGTTGATAGAGTTTTATATCACTTAGCGCCCGATTGGGGTGATAGAGCGGATTTAGCTCAGGAAGTCTGGATAAGAGTTTTCCGGAATATTAGTCGATTGCAAGACCCCTGTAAATTCCGAGGTTGGCTAAGTCGTATTGCTACTAATTTGTTCTATGACGAGTTACGTAAACGTAAGCGAGTTGTTAGTCCTTTATCACTTGATGCTCCTCGTACCTTAGAGGATGGACAAATGGATTGGGAAATCGCTGGCGATACTCCTGGCCCCGAAGAAGAACTAACAACAAGAGAATTTTACGAGCAACTACGCTTGGCGATCGCAGATTTGCCCGAAGTATTTCGTACCACTATAGTGTTGCGGGAAATTGAAGGATTGGCATACGAAGAAATCGCCGAAATGACTGGCGTTTCTCTAGGAACGGTGAAGTCAAGAATTGCGAGAGCGAGATCCCGACTGCAAACTCAACTACAAAATTATGTAGAGTCCTAAATTGCAGCGTTCATGCTCACAGGAGACGGTGAATTCCCCCGGACTGCGATTAACACACGATATTAAGCGGTAGAATATACGCTACCCGCCTACTGCGGGAACCCGTTGTCTACAAATACAAAATTCTGGGTTTAGATTTGAGATCAAATTCCTTCGATATCAAATCAATTGTTGGAATATTGCTTCCTTATAGCTGAAAGTAACGATAATTAATTATTTGTTAAGAAACCTTTTGTGCGTGTGCCCTTGGGAGAACATTCTCGTCAATTCGATCGCTTGCCTGCTGTATATACCCGTGTATTAATTGGTAATAATGTTAAGATGAATACAGAACATCACTTTGACGATTCCCGCTTGCAAAGTCGAAAACAATTGCGGGATGGGAATGACCGTAATACCAATAAATTAACGGGTGCTAAGAATATGGTGAAGCGCGATCGCTTCGAGTTATTAAGTGCTTACCTTGATGGTGAGGTAACTGCTGCCGAACGTAGGCAAGTAGAAGATTGGCTGGCAAATGATCCCTCAGTCCAAAGTTTGCACAAACGACTTTTATCACTGCGGCAAGGCTTGAAAAATCTTCCGGTGCCGCAATCAGAAAATTCTATACAAGAAACAGTTGATAGCGTAATGGCACGATTACGCCGTCGTAGCAGGAAGGCTTGGATGTTCGGAGGTGCTACCGTTGCTGCTTGCGTTATTGGCTCGTTAGCGAGTCTAATTCCCAACAGCGAACCGGGGATGTTCCGATTTGCAAGCAATCCTTTAGAACAAACACAGCAAAGTTCTTCTGAAGAAATGGCATCATTGCCGATGGTTGCTCTGAATGAACCACTCGTACAGATACCCAAAGCAACGCAAAGTCTTCCTCAAGAAGGAATCAATCAAACCCAGCCTCTAGGTTTAGATTCTGAAAATTACATTAATTAACTTTTAGTTTTGAAGTCCTTGAGTTAATAGACAAAGAACTTCTAACAAATAAATTACCATAAAAGATGCTAGTGCGAGTTTATAAGCTCGCACTTTTGCGTGAATTTCTTCAGAAGCAATTTGAACTTTTGCTCTATATTTAGTTGGGTAGTATTCGATTGCATTAAATTTGACGGGTTCGTTTTTCCGCTTATATTTGGGAGACGTTATATATAACGTCTCTACAACCCGTCAAAACAAATGCCTTCGTACTACTAGAAATTTCAAATAGTATTTCTAATTTTTTAACTTCTAACTCCTAACTCTTAACTCCCAACTATTCAACCCTTTCCCACTCCACAAACCATCAGCTTGCGGGGTGCCTTTTAATTGGTGGACTTTTACAGAACTCATAAAATAAACCCAAGCTAAACCAAGAGAATTACTTTCTAATTCAAATATTTCAACTTGCATTCGATTGTAGAGATTTTCTGAAGCAAGTCTTTGAGGATGGTAATCTTCAAGTTCATCAAGATGATTTAAAACTTTTGAATCGTTAAACGAAAGCAAATATCCGTAAACCGAATTATTTCCTTGAGTCATCGCTGGGTATCCTTGGGGAAGCGCATATAGTTCGCCACTAACCCAAGCTTTTTTAGCATCTACTATCCGATTCGCGCAGTAGAATTCATAGTTTGCTTCACCAGGTTTGAGTGTTCCGTAGACGAAAACCCGTAACAAGTCAGAATTTTTTTGTTTACACATAATGATTGGGAATTGGGCATAATTAAGAATTATTGTCTCCTTGTCTCCTTGTCCCCCCATCCCCCCATCCCCCTATCTCCCCCTCTCCCCAACAGCATCTACAATAGTTTCTCAGACACAATCACAGTCGCATTAGGAGTATTTCCGGTGGATACCCGATACAACCCAGCAGAAATTGAGCAAAAATGGCAAAAGAAATGGACGGAAGATGGCTTAGATAAAACCTCTACAGATAGTAACAAGCCAAAATTTTACGCGCTGTCTATGTTTCCTTACCCGTCGGGTAGCCTACATATGGGTCACGTTCGTAACTACACTATTACTGATGTGATTGCCCGTCTCAAGCGAATGCAAGGGTATCGGGTACTCCATCCTATGGGTTGGGATGCTTTTGGCTTACCGGCGGAAAATGCCGCGATTAAACGGGGAGTACCTCCGTCAAAGTGGACTTATCAAAATATTGAGCAAATGCGCTCCCAGTTAAAACGTCTCGGTTTATCTATTGACTGGGATTGCGAAACCGCTACTTGTTCGCCGGATTATTACAAGTGGACGCAATGGATATTTTTGCAGTTTTTCCAAGCAGGTTTAGCTTACCAAAAAGAAGCAGCAGTAAATTGGGACCCCATAGATCAAACTGTATTAGCAAACGAACAAGTTGATAATGAAGGTCGTTCTTGGCGTAGTGGTGCCATTGTCGAGCGTAAATTATTACGGCAGTGGTTCCTCAAAATTACTGATTATGCTGAAGAATTGTTAAACGATTTGGATAAGTTGCCGGGATGGCCGGAGCGGGTTAAAACCATGCAGGCTAATTGGATTGGTAAATCCACGGGTGCTTATTTGGAATTCCCGATTGTGGGAATGGATGAGAAAATCGCCGTGTATACTACGCGACCCGATACTGTATATGGTGTGAGTTATGTAGTGTTAGCGCCAGAGCATCCTTTAACCAAGCAGGTGACTACATCGGAACAGTTAGAAGCCGTGGAAGCTTTCATCAAAGAAGTTAGCAATCAAAGCGAATTGGAACGTACTGCTGAAGATAAGCCTAAAAAAGGTATTCCTACAGGTGGCAAGGTAATTAATCCCTTTACCGGGGAAGAAGTTCCGATTTGGATTGCCGATTACGTGCTTTACGAATACGGTACTGGGGCTGTGATGGGTGTACCAGCCCATGACGTGCGAGATTTTAAGTTTGCGAAAGAAAAGGATTTACCTATTAAGGTTGTTGTTGCTCGTGCGGATGCTGCTGACGCGGTACTAATTCCTCACGAAGCTTATACGGAACCGGGAATTGTTGTTAATTCTGACATTTTTAACGGTATGTCTTCTGCTGATGCTAAACAAGCAATTGTAGAGTATGCCGAAAAGCAAGGTTTTGGAAAAGCACGGGTACAGTATCGCTTGCGAGATTGGTTGATTTCCCGTCAGCGATATTGGGGGGCACCGATTCCCATCATTCACTGTTCCGATTGCGGTGCGCTACCAGTGCCGGATAAAGATTTACCCATACAGCTACCCGAAAATGTGGAATTCTCAGGGCGTGGTGGTTCGCCGTTAGCGCAATTGGAAAATTGGGTAAACGTAGATTGTCCCAGTTGCAAAAAACCAGCGAAGCGCGAAAC
>JBARZF010000354.1:0-2016 GCA_049649675.1 Rivularia sp. (in: cyanobacteria)
TAGCCTGTAAAAAAAAGATGTCATCTCTACTGAATCTGCGTTTTTTAGTAGTATGCGCTCCTAAAATCCCAAAAGGGCTGTTTTTACCATGAATTAATACCGATAAACCGCTAACTACATCATGATCCAGCAAGAATTGCGGACCTTGAAAGCGCGTTTCATTTGTTAAATCTTCCACAATTACTGGGGAAAGCGAAGTAATCGTATAACCTGCTTGCGAGTTATCGGCAGCATTTATCGTTACCGTTCCCACAAGCCCAGAATGCCAACCCACACCCCAACGCAACAGTAGCTGATTATTAAGAGGCAATAATTCTAAAATTTTGCAGTATTCCACTTCAAGACATTGTGCAATGGTGGTAACGGCTTGCTGCATCAAACTATTTAAATCCATCCCAGCGAGTGCTGCTTGTGAAAGTTCCGCAACCAATGATTGTTGATTAGCATGAACCTCCAAAGTTTGTTGCGCCTTTTTGCGATCGGTAATATCCATATCAATTCCCGACATCCGCATCGCTTTCCCAGACGAATTACGAAAAACTAAACCCTGAGAAGCCAACCAGCGAATATTTCCATCGGGCAAAACCACCCGATATTCAATGTTATATTCTCCTCCTTCTTCAATCGCGCACTGCATGCTTCGATTAATTAAATCTCTATCTTGAGGATGAACAAAACTAACAAAGCTTTCAAAAGTTTCATCAAAGCTTAAACTAGCTTCACCTAATAGCACTTTGATAGTATCCGACCAAGTTACTTTATTACTAACAATATTCCAATCCCAAATACCCATATGGGCAGCTTCCAATGCAATTCTTAATTGCATTTCTTGCCACTGTGCTTGTTCGGTTTGCTGCCGTAGTTTTTTCATGGCTCTACTAGCTTCTAGCAGACGACGCACCCGTTGACGCAATACCAACCATTGAATCGGCTTAGTTATATAATCTGTCGCACCAGCATTAAAAGCTTTTTCTACAGAATTTTGCTCGTAAAGAGCAGTAATCATTAATATTGGTATATCTTCCCCACCAGCAAGCTCGCGCAATCGCGCACAACAGCTAAAACCATCCATTTTCGGCATCAAAGCATCTAGCAGAACCATCTCCGGTTGTAACTGAGTATAAGCCGCGATTGCTTCCTCTCCATTACCAGCTTCAGCCACCCAATATCCCACCGATTTGAGTAATTCGCGCAACTGCATCCGCGTTAAATCATCATCATCTACAACCAGGATTAGATTATTCATGTTTTGACAGTGAGCAGTGAGCAGTGAGCAGTGAACAGTGAGCAGTGAACAGTGAGCAGTTAGTACCACCGGAGTGTAGAGACGTAGCACTGCTACGTCTGTTAGGAGTTAATTGTTTTTCCCAATGCCCCATTACCAATTACCAATTACCAATTACCAATTACCAATTACCAATTACCATTAATTCAAAACTGAATGTAAAGCCGTCAATAACTCTGGTGCGGTATAGGGTTTGGGTAAAAAAGCTGTATATTTAGAATTTTTATCAAAAGGTACTTGTTCGCTGGTTGCTAGTCCGCTGACGGCAATCGTGCGTAAATAAGGATTCATTTTATGTAATGTATTAATGGTAGTTGCACCATCCATGTTCGGCATCATCATGTCAATTATTGCCGCACTAATTTTATTTTTATGTTGAGCATAAAGTGCTATCGCTTCAATTCCATCGTTAGCAGTCATAACTTTATAGTTGTGCTGCTCTAAGGTAGCTAAAGTAATATCTATAACTGACGGTTCGTCATCAACAACTAATATTAATTCGTCGTTTCCTAAAGGTATTTTTAAATATTCAGTTTGCCGTTCTGTATTGGTGTTAGCTGCTGGCAAGTATATTTCAAATTCTGTACCTTTGCTTACAGTACTTGATACGTTGATAAATCCATTATGACCTTTAATAATCCCAATTACTGTTGATAAACCCAATCCAGTACCTTTACCAAATTCTTTTGTCGTGAAAAATGGTTCAAAAATCCTATCTAATAATTCTTGAG
>JBARZF010000355.1:0-10488 GCA_049649675.1 Rivularia sp. (in: cyanobacteria)
CATTTAGCAAGACATTGGAATGAAAAATTTGCGCTCAAAATTAAGAAAACCGAGACTGTTCTATTAAGGATTTAACTTATTAAACCAAGATTTAGAACAAATCGGAACTATCATCATCAATTTCAGCGTCCCATTTAGCTGATAACACCTGCTCCATCATTGCTTCAATGGCGCTGGTATTCCAACAACGTTCTTGTCGTTCCTGCATTGGAGTAGAAAGGGGAATCAACCGCAAACGCATCCCTTCCTGAACTAAATCAAAACAGGCTTCCTTTTCGGATGACAGAGTAAGTTCTAAACAATCAAAACTGTAAACGTTTAAATAAAGAGCGTTATTCGCGACTAATGTAGAGCGTCGGGGATTTGCGAAAACTTCCATCACATCCCCTTCACCCTCGCCGCAACTCTCACCATCTTGGGTGTAAGCATAGCGGACACGACCTAAATCCCCCAGCAATCGTCGCATATCAAGTTTATTTACGATGACACCTGTATTGACGATACATGGAGCTGGTATTTTGGTTTCGGGTAGATGGTGATTCATAATCAAATAGCTTTTTGAGCAAAGGTGAAGTACAACGTTATAGCCTGCATAACCAATGAATCAGCGGTAATCTATGTCCTGCCCTGTAATATACAAATATATTTATCAGATAATGATAGGCAATTACTTAAACTCACTGACATTAATTATGAGCTTTTTTTTTAAACTACAAAAAACACTACCACCGATTGAAATGCAATTTTTTATGCTTCATTGAAATGTTATAAATATTACTACCTTATTTTTTCCTACTTAGATAAGCATAACAAATTTTTTGACTCAGTTTCTCATACAAGTAAATCTTATTTCAAGTTTTAAAATTTGATACTGTTATTTGTGCGGTAATCGTAAGTGCCATTGTTTTTGTTCTACTTAAGTAATTATTTTGACAAGTATGAATGCTCAGTATCCGTGGTGGAAAACTCAAGTTTTAAATTTAGTTGCAAGTATTATATTTTATACGTCTATCCCGATGCCTTATATTGAGCAATTGGAGTTTGGCATGGTAGCACGTTTTGCAACCGCGATCGGGGTAACGATAGGAGGAATTTTAGGATTATTTGACATTGTAGCCAATTATTTAGGTATGCCAGTATTAACTCGTAGTGCATTGGTAGTAGCAAGCTGGATTGCGATTACGGGAGGACTGCATTTGGATGGAGCAATGGATACTGCCGACGGGTTGGCAGTAACGGATAAAGAGCGACGTTTAGAGGTAATGACTGATAGCGCCACAGGAGCTTTTGGAGCAATGGCAGCAGTTGTTTTAGTTTTACTCAAAACCGTAGCTTTATCAGAAATACAAGAAAATCGTTTGTTAATAATAATTGCGGCTTGTGCATGGGGACGATGGGGGCAAATATTAGCTATAAAAAGATATGACTACCTCAAACCAACTGGTAAAGGTGCATTTCACAAGCAAGCCATTCGTTCTTACAAGGACGTTTTACCTTCTGTTTTACTGCTATTAAGTTTAAGTTGTGTAAAGCTTGTATTTGGCCAATTTACTCAAAACAACTTATTAGCGGCAATAAGCATGATAATTGCGGGAATTGCCATTGCTTTTCTCACAGGTGCCTGGTTTAACCATAAATTAGGTGGTCATACGGGGGATACTTACGGTGCAGTTGTAGAATGGACTGAAGCGCTTTTTCTGTGCGCCATGACGGTACAGTGAACAGTGAACAGTTATCAGTGAGCAGTGAGCAGTGAGCAGTTATCAGTTAGCAGTTAGCAGTTAGCAGTTAGCAGTTTAAAATTTTAATTCTTCCCCTTGTCTCCCATGCCCTTCGATCCAATGCTTAATTCCCCATCTCTACTTAACTGGCTTCAATCGGGTTACTTTTAATTTAAAGCTGCCGATTCCTGTTTCTCCGAAAGAGCGAACGCGAACAATGTAAGTTCCGGCTTTAGTAACGCGGGTGAAGAGGAGGGAATTACTGCTGCCGTCGGGGCCGTCGTCGTTTTCTGCTATTGTTGAACCGTCGGGAGCGAGCAGGGTAATAATGCTGTCAAAGCTATCTGAAGAGAGATCGATCGCTAAATTATCCCCTTTGGCTAACTTCACCATATAGTCACGAGCAAAGCCGCCTTGCCCTGTTGGGATATCTTTATCGGATAGCGCATCGGAGATTTCGTAAGTGGCGGGTAGAGGTATGGGATTGTAAAATTTATTTGCTTGTTTATTAGCTTGAGCAAAAGCTGTTGTAGCACTTATACCAAATACTAGTAACGTAGCAGGAATCAACCCAAACCGTCCTAAACCCAGCGCTTTAGACTTACTCATGATTATATGTAGTTTTCCGGTAAAAATAATCTTAGTGTTGGTTAATTATAATTTTTATTAGCCTATCTTGCCTATGAATTCTTTGTATAGTTTGCCTTCGAGGGAACGGCAACTGCTGCAACTCCCGAAACAATAATTCCAGATTTACTTAAGGTTTCTATCGCAGAATTGACTGTAGTACCTGTTGTATATATATCGTCAACTAAAATTACGGGGACATTTGGAAGCTCTATAAAATCTTTTCCTATTTCAAAAGCTTCAACTAAAGTTTCTTGCCGCTGGGTTGCTGATAACCCAAATAATGCTTCAGTTTTCTTTACTCTTTGTAATCCGTTTTCCTTTAATTTTAGCCCAGTTGTTTGACAGAAGCTTTTTGCAATCAGCGCTGCTTGATTAAAACCTCTTTCTTTTTGTTTCTCCGGGTGCATCGGAATCGGAACTACCATAAAAGGATTTTCATATCCATAATTTTGCAGCCATGTTTCTCCCAACCATTCACCAAGGGGACGAGCAATTTCTGGATGATTTTCGTATTTCATTGTGGCGATCGCTCGTTTGATAGCTCCCCCATAAGCACCCCAAGCAATCACTGGTGGAGAATTGTTTTTACGAGGATTCGAGTCAGTTAAACGACATTTTTGTAACTGTTTATGACAATATTCACAAAATCCTTGCGAAGCAGAGCGCTGACATAAAGGACAATTTGATTGTAAAAAAAGATTAAGAAGGCTTTTCCAAAGTTGCATATTTATATTTTGGGGATGGGGAATTGGGCATGGGAGAGACGTAAAATAATAGTCTCTACATTAATATTCCCAATCCAAAATCTAAAATCTAAAATCTAAAATTTTGTAACTCCTAAATCTTTGACGTAAACTCTATCGCAGCGTTCTGTTTCTACACCTGTTGCAGGTATATAATCATTGCTTTCATAGAGTTTGACGGCTTCGTGCAAAACGCTGGCTGTTTCAATCCAAATTTGTTTGAAACCACGGCAGTTAATTTCTGCTTCCAACTGTTGTAACAAAAATTTCCCCAATCCAAAACCTCTAGCTTTGGGTAATAAATACATTTTGCGTATCTCTACAGCATTTTCGCCGCGTTCTATGGGATAGTAAGCGCCCGTACCTACTATTTCACCTTGGTATTCGATTACCCAAAATTCACCACCCTTATAATCGTAAAAATCTTCAATTTGCAACACATCTTTATCTGCACCATCCGGTTCCCAACCCAAACCGTATTCAGATAATACAGAGCGAATAACTTCAGCCGCATCATGGCGATCGCTCGGCTTCCATTGACGAATCAAAAAATCTCGAAAATAAAGACTCACCATTGGTTAGTTGTTAGTGGTTAGTTGTTAGTGGTTAGTGGTTAGTTGTTAGTTGTTAGGAGTTAGGAGTTAATAATTACCAATTACCTTCTCCCAATGCCCCATCCCCCATTCCCAATTAACTATGAATCCTTGGTTCATAATAAAGGGTTGCAAGTATTTCACTTTCGGCTATTGATAATTCATCTAATCTCTGCATGACGATTTCGCGGTCGAAATAAGTGTCTGCAAGTACCCAATAAATGCCGTAATGACGTGCTTCTGATGCCATTAAACCTTGATAAAATTTGGCTAAATCTGGTTCGGGACAATGTGCGGCTAATAATCCCAAGCGTTCGTGACTGCGAGCTTCTATTAAAGCACTAATAAGTAGAGAATCTAAAAATCTATGGGGTTCGTTGGGACGAATTTGAGCTTTCAATTTCGCACCGTAGGGAGGTGGAGTAACTGGACGTAAAGCAATATTTCGCTTTTCCAACCATTGATTAACTTGCTCGAAATGTTCTAATTCTTCTTTGGCAATTTTAGTTAATTCCTTGACCATTTTTGCATTGGAAGGATAGCGAAACATAAAGTTGATTGC
This sequence comes from Rivularia sp. (in: cyanobacteria), assembly GCA_049649675.1. Taxonomy (GTDB): domain Bacteria; phylum Cyanobacteriota; class Cyanobacteriia; order Cyanobacteriales; family Nostocaceae; genus Rivularia. Next base: position 4,250 of record JBARZF010000355.1, read on the forward strand.
TGCTGATGCTGCTTTACGCTCGCATTGGGAATGATCGAGTAATATTGCATCTAAGTTAGATATTGCTAAATCTACCCAAGCCCGATTGGTTGGTTGCTTGAGAATGTTGATGGTTGGTAGCTCAGAAGTTAGCACGTTAAGAATTTAAAAATTATCAAGTAATATACAGTTTCCTATTCTATAGGGAATTAGCAGCGAGGATAATTGTTAACAGTTTGTTTTCTCAGACAAAGATTTTTTATTAGTTATGTTTTTTGTATTACAAAAGTAGTACCTGCGATTAACGTTATGTTTCCATATGTACCGCTTAATACCTAGTTCTTGTAGAATATTCGTAATTTTTTATTTTATTCCAGATAATGATTTCAGAGGTAATAAGCTTAAAAATCAGCTTATATTGCAATTTTAGATACCTTGTTGCCGCAATCTGAAGATGAACAATATATTTTTATATAGATGTATTTGATACCTTATCTAATGTTTGTTATCCGGAGGTTTTCGTATATCGTCTGTAGTAATTACTAGTTGAGTTGAGGAAACACTCTTGCAGTAACTTGATGGTAACTTGATGGAGGTAGGTACTTATTGAGGGGAAAATGAGGAATTACTATTTTGTTCGTTGGCTAACCTCATTAATTATTCTTTCAGTATTTACGTCTTTCTTGGGAATAAGTACTGTAAAAACTGTAAATGCTGAGGATAAAACTGTTTCCCCCAATATCCAGAAAGAAGATTGTTCTATTCCCACTCAATTTGTATCTCCTAAACTTAGAATTGCTGTTGCTGATTTCACAATTGTCGCTACTAGTTTAAATAGTAGGTCATTATCTAGTAATACAGAAGAAGTTAAGAGAATTGCCGATATTATAGCAAGTAAGTTGGCAAAAGATAGTAATTTTATTGTAATTGAGCGAACGCAAATAGAGCCGATCTATAGAAATAATAAACAGTTGTGTAAAATTCGTAGAGAATTTGGTGTTGAAGCGATATTAATAGGCTCTTTAACTCAATTCGATCTCAAAAAGAGGACATCTGGAGGTGGATTTCTTGGCTTTGGTAAAACAACTACTAATACAAATGCTGATGTCGAATTGAACATCAGAGTCATTAATACTGCTACGGGTGAAATAATCGATTCCTTTACAGAAAATGGTAGTACCAATTTTTCGGAAAGTAATGTAGAAGTACCTAGAATTAATATAGGGGTTGTTAGTAATGATAATTATACAAATACAGTTACTAGTACCAATAACTTTATTGATGATATTTCTTCTAAAAATGGTACTGAATTCCGATTGTCGATCAATACCAATCAAAAGGAAAAAATTAGTCATTCCTCGACAGAAAATGAAGGAGGTTTAATGACTTCGGCAACGAAAAAAGCTATTAGTAACCTTGTAGAAAACTTAAACGCTAATTCTAAAAAATTTTTGTCTGTATTAAGGCAATTTGACAATAAAAATAGTCTTGTTGTTGGCACTTTTGGAAATTATGTTATTCTTAATCGCGGTAAATTACATAACTATCGGAAGGGTATGAAGCTAAGAGTTGAGGAAGTTACTAAAACATTTGTAGATCCTCATACAAAAGAAGTTATTCGCACATTTACCTTACCTATTGCTCGGATAGAACTGATTGATGTTGATGATAAATCTAGTCTTGCCAAGATTATTTCTGGTAGTTCAAGCACAATCTTTTTTAGTGAGGAAATTAAAAAGCAAATTGAGGAAGGTAATATTATTGCTAAACCGATTAATTAGATTTTTTGTAGGTATTAAAAATATGTTATTAGTAATATTAATCTTATTTAAGCAATCAATATGATACATAAAAATACTCAAACATATTGTTCAAATCCGGAACTTTTTAAGCATATTTGGTAGAACTTAATAGATACTTGAGGACGCGCTATAGATTGAAATTTGGGCTACTGAATTATCGCTTACCCAAAGTTCACTTATAAAGAGGAAAATGATGAATTATAATTTTGTTCGTCGCGTTCCATGGGATAGTAAGCGCCCGTGCTACTACTTCAGAATAAATTTCAAAATAAATAACTTTTTTCTCACTTTTTACTCAAATTTATTATCTCCTTAAATCATGCGATTAAAAAAAAGTACATAATATATGTAAGTGGCATAATACTCCCTTCCCGGCAGAAGATTACCTATTGAGAGAGCAGGGAGCAGGGAGCAGGGAGCAGGGGGAAGAAGAAATTACATGGGTAATCGATAAGCGGGATAGGAGCAGTTGCTTGATGTTGCCATTTGCTCGACGCAGAACAGAATTTCTAACTAACAAAATACATAGGAAAATTAGCTCAATGTCTCAGACTTTGATTCGCATTCGCCATCTCTTTGGTGCGGCATTAGTTTTGCCTATAATTTTATTGTCTGTACAGCCATCATTTGCTTCTGAAGATAAAAAAGTTGAGGCGATGAGTGATATCAAAAAATCTGTAGAATCGAAAAATTCTATGGTGGAAAAGCAAAGTATTGGAAATTCTACTCAGTCTAAAGCAGAACCTGTAAACACCGATTTTGTACGGGATATTGCATCTGGTATGCGAATAGAAAAAACCAAATCTCAAAGTTCTTCAACCAGCGATAAATCAAATAATCAGGAATTGGTACAACCTCAAAGTGGAGTTCGAGGGTTTGTATTTTTTGATCTGATTAATAGAAGTGACAGTACTTTGATTCGATTCTATGCTTCTCCCTCTTACAGATCTAATTGGGGACCAGACATACTACCTGGTGTATTGCGCCCAGGATACAAGCGACAGATTACTCTTACAGATAACACCTGTATATATGACGTTAGATCTATACTCAGTGATGGAGGTGTACTTAAAGATTTTAATGTGAATCTGTGTAACATTGATAGCCTATCAGCATATTAATCTCTCAACTGTAGTATGTTCATTTCAAATATTTACCAACCTCTAAGCTGAAGTAGGAGCAACGCAAAAAAAAGCTAACTCTTAGCCAGAGAGACTTTCAAGCTTTTTTGCATTATTCTTACGCCCTTTTCGTAGCTTTTGCTGATAGCCAAATGATTTGCTAGTTGATTTACCTACATAGGTATTGATGGTTGATTTTCAAAAATCAACCATCAACTTTCACTAAATTTAGACAATGACTTGTATGAGCAAATAAATAGTGCGTAGTTTGCAAGAAAATTACTTATTTCTAATAGGAAAATATTTCCTATGCGAAAAACGAAAAGTATTTCTTAGTCTGAATATCTTCAATCAATTCACACTACAAATTATTTGGAAACTAATCCATGAAGCTAAAAAATAGAGCTTTTGCTGCTATTACATGTATCGCTACAGTATTAACACCTATTGCTGCTTTTGCTGAAAACGAAGTCGATGGGGTTTTTAAAGCTTCTCAAAGCTATGAAATTCAGGATAATGTAGTAATTTCTGAAGATACAACAACCATTAATAATAGCCCAAGTGAAGGGGAACGTATACTTGCCGACCTTCGTTACGAAAATAGCCTTCGATTGACTTTTTCTTACAATGAAGTGTCAGGAGAATTTATCTTACATCAAACAGGCACTAATGATAAGAGTAAACCGATAATGTTGGATGAAGAAGATGGTCTTCTCAAAACATTTCTAGCAATTACACCGAATAATGTTCCTGTACCAGAAATGCTTGTTAAAAAGGAGTCTAATAACGATTCATTAAGGGTGATAAAAAAACGAGGTATATCACCTTACACAATCAATGTTACAGGACTCAAATTATCCAGTCAACCAGCGCGAAACAACATAGATACTTATTGCTATCCTACTGGGAATAGTAGTGATGAGTGGAACGATGGACCTAGTCCCAGATTAGAACCTAAAACTTACGAATCATCTAAAAAGGTGCGGGGTGTCTCCAGTTTCATCAGTTTGAGAGAGCAGGGGGAAGAAGAAATAACGTCGGTAATCCCAGAGCAAGATAAGATTAAGAGTACATGGGTGCGTCACCGTATTTACGACAAAAATAGATTTGGGGTATATAAGGAGATTTTTGGAAAAAAAGTTTCTCCACGAAAATGGTCATATATCTCAAGAATTTCGATGAATAGACTTTACAGCAAAGTGGTGTACGACCATAGCTGGAACGGTAACCCAAGTTATTCACTTCATGAGTATATACGACAGGGTGGATTCACTAAATGCTCCCTTCCCCCTAAAAGATTACCTATTAATATACCTATTTAATTTTTTAGGTTTAACAATCGGTAAAATCCGGCGGAAACACCCAAAGATTTCGTAACTTAATTCTATAACTCTTGTTCCAAAGTTGTTGATGGGGAGATAGACTTCTAGACAAACTGAGCTGCACTATAAAGGAATCTTGAATCTACGAGTAAGTATTAATTTCTTTGAAACGTCACGAATGTAGTCAAAAGATGTACATCATAAATTAAGTAAAAAGCATTCTATGAACCTAACCATATACCCTTTGAATTGCTTGTCGAATCTACTTACAGCGACGGTAACGGTAGCGGTTATTATTAGTCAATCCGCATTGGTAATGGCAAAGACTCCTAGAGAAATTGCTGATATTGCTAAACCAATTACGGTGCAGATAAACAGCAGAACAAGTGATGGTTCAGGGTTCATCATTGGCAAAAGCAACAACACCTATATAGTATTGACCAATAGCCATGTTGTGAAAGAAAATGTTGCTTACACAATTAGTACCTATGATGGTAAACAATATCCTGTAACTGGAGCAATCAGTTTTCAGATTCAAGAGAATGACCCCGACCTAGCTATATTACAGTTTAATAGCACAAATCACTATCCAGTTGCAGTTCTGGGCAATTCCAATCAAGTAACTATTGGCGATGGAATCTACGTTTACGGTTATCCTTCTATCGGTGGTCGCGATGGCAATAGTCGGGAAGCTGAATTTTCACCTGGTTATATTACGAGCATACGCCGAAATCAATCTGAAGGATATAACTTACGCTTCAATGCTTTAACTTGGGGAGGTATGAGTGGTAGTCCTGTATTAACTACCAATGCTCAAGTTATTGGCGTTCATGGACAAGGTGATCTTGGTCTAACTTCAGTTCTCGTACCCGATTCATCTGGTAAACTCTCAAAAGTCCCTTTGGGCTTACCAACGGGTTTTAACTCGGCAGTTCCAATCAATATTTTCATTGATGTAATATCTAAAACTAGGCTTAGTCTTTCGGACTTGAAGCTAGAGAATAGCCTTACTAAAAATAATCAACTCAATCTAAGCAATCCTAAAAGTGCTGAAGAATTCTATGTTCGGGGGCTTATTCGTGCCGACCAAGGAAAAGCTAAGGATGCAGTTGCCGACTATACTACAGCACTGACAATAAATCCGAATCACACTCTTGCCTATTTCCACCGAGGTATTGCTCGTTATTCCCTTGGAGATAAGCAAGGTGCGATCGCAGATTATAATCAGGTGATTCGCTTTGATTCCAAAGATGCTAAAGCTTATTACAGACGGGGTATTACAAGATTTAAGTTGAAAGATAAGCAAAGAGCGATTGAAGATTTTCAGAAATCCGCCGAGATGTTTCGACAACAGGGTAATAATAAAAATTACCAAAATGTACTAGACACAATTCGAGAACTTCAACGTTAACTTTCTTACCTTGGAGGCACGAAAGCTACAACTACTGTTGAACTCGCTAAAATTACGATTTGGCGGAGTCTACCCAGGTGGACTTCGTCGTCTTATGCTCAAAGCTTCTCCTAAGCTAAATGCATCTTCAAAACACTTCTAGGTGCTTTACGTACTCTCGCTTTTATCGTTTCTTGCCCCAAACGCTGACAAGCTTCAAACCTATGACAACCGGAAAAACCGTAATACTTCCCATCCACTTCTAATAAATCTATCGGCTCTTGCTGCCCAATTTCTGCGATCGACTTCATCAAAGCTTCTACTTTATCAGCGTCGTTTTGACGGGGAAGTGGCCGTATTATTTTATTTAGCGGGATTTCTTCAATTTTCATAATCTATATCGCCGCCTCCAATAGTTAATGTTGTTTTATGTTCTTTGATAAATCATACTCGTTATGACTTTGATTTGCAAGCCGATGATTGGTTAAAAAATTTCTGATGGTATCCGGCTGGCATTTTATACACTAATAGTATTAAGCAACTGCTTGTAGCACGGGTGGGCACCCTTAGTTTTGAATTTCTATGAAAATTTCCTTAGAGCGTTTATCTTGTACTTTACTTACTA
>JBARZF010000356.1:0-8483 GCA_049649675.1 Rivularia sp. (in: cyanobacteria)
GCAGTTTAGTAATAATTTATAACTGTTAAATTATGAATGAAAAATAATTTGTACTTTATAACTTAATATCTAAACAATGGCATTTAAAGGCGTAATTTTAGACGTAGATGGAACTTTAGTTATCAGTAATGATGCTCACGCTCATGCTTGGATAGAAGCATTTGCAAAATTCGGTTATGAAGTAAAATTTGAGGAAGTTCGACCTTTAATGGGCATGGGTGGAGACTATATCATTCCCAAATTTGCGCCGGGGCTTTCTGACGAAGAAGGAAAAGGAAAAGAAATAAGTAGTTACCGTAAGGAAATAGTTCTTGATAAATATATACCAAATGTTTCTCCGGCTAATGGTGCCAGAGAGATGGTATTGAAGATGCAAGAACAAGGAAAACGTATAATAATTGCAACTTCAGCGAGCGATAAAGAACTTTCAGCTTTACTCAAAATTGCCAAAGTAGACGATATTCTCAGTCAAGATGACGCTACAAGTTCCGATGATGCGGAAGATTCAAAACCATCACCAGATATTGTCAAAGCTGCTTTAGAAAAGTTTGAAATCCAGCCCGACGAAATTGTGATGATAGGTGATACTCCTTACGATATTGAAGCAGCAAACAAAGCTGGAGTAGAAGTAATTGCAGTGCGTAGCGGTGGTTTTGATGATTCTCGGCTTGGAAAGGCGATCGCCATTTACAACGATGCGGCTGATTTGGTTGAAAATTATGATAGTTCTCCCTTAGCGACTGCGGGATGATTGCTTTATTTTCGTATAATTTGTAATAGATTTATTTTTGTCGTAGTGTGGTTAAGAAAGGGTTATCTCAATTTCTAGCCACCTACATAAAATATAAAATTCAAAATTGATGAAATTAATTGCTTTAGTACTGGTTTCGCTAAGTATTATGTTTTCATTTGCAATCCCGGCGAATGCTGCTATCACCTGCCGCGATTTTAACGGACATGAAGTTTGCGTTCTTAATATTCAACGTAGTGCTAAAAGATATTGGAATTATAGAACAACTATTAGTATTGATGGCAAGAAACAACCTAGAGAAGTCTATAACTGTCGTAGCGAATACAAGATTCAAAATGATGGAAAACTAGTCAAGTTTAAGGAAGATGGTGTGGGTAATTTGGTATGCCAATATTTTAAGAAGTAGTTGGTGTTGTTTAGAGTGTTTGAATTTAAAAAAATCCTTCTAGAGGCGGAGAGCGCTGAGGGAAGAGATTAAAGAGAGATATAGCTCGTTTCAGTATTAGAAATGAGTAGTTTTGATTCTGATATTTTATTTATTTTGAGCGACGAGTATACAGGCAAGAACAAAGACGGTAAAACCTACGTAGCTAAATACGGTTATCCAATCTTGCCAGTTAGGGGGAAGTATTAAAGGTGAATTATTCATTGGTGAAAACTAAAAATAGATTTAAGTAAGCTTTCTCTAAATAAAGTTTAAATTGAAAGTGGTTACAAAAGTCAATGGGAAAGATAGAAAAATATCGAGAATACATTCAAAAAATATTAGCAGATTATGCTGAAAGTAGAACATCGCATAATCCTGATGATGAATTAGAAATGCAAACCATATTTGATACATTGCGCGACCATTATCAGCTAATTTATGTTGGATGGGATAAGAAAGGTAAAAGAGTTTATGGCCCGGTAATGCACTTGGATATTAAAGATAGCAAAATTTGGATTCAGTGGAACGGTACGGAAGATGATATTGCTGTTGAATTAGTTGAAAACGGTGTTCCTAAAGAAGATATTGTCATAGGATTTCAAACACCTTTTATGCGTAAGTTTAGTGATTATGCGGTGAGTTGATGTTTGAGTGGGATTTGGTTTAATCGGTGAGTTTGCGTTTTTCAATTTCTTTGATGGGTAGGAGTAAGGTTTCTTCGATATAGGAACGGATTTCAGGAGTTACATAGGAATCGCTATTTAGGCAGTCTACTAATAATTTATTAACGTAGTAGTACTTAGTTAGTAATTCTTCTTGCTTTTTATTGAATTGCCAATCATGTCCAATATTGCGATGTTTTACTAACATAACTCTCAATTTTTCAGAGATTTCTTTAACATTACCTTCCCACTTAGACTGCCAAGAATCTTCGTCTCCATCATGCATAGAAAATGTATGAGTATCGTAATAGTCTAATACTTCTGTTTCTAATTTTTTAAGTATATCTGTAATTTCCTCATCTATAAGAAAAAGGCTACTATGAACCTTTTTAGGAGCATCACCGAAAGCAAAAGATAGTTCAATATCAATATACGTATCATTATTAAAAAAAGAGCTTTTGGGAAATGAAAAACCAAGGGCAATAGCTATTACAGGATAAAAATCTTCTTCAAATAAATCAAGATAAGGATTGGGAGTTCTATTAGTTATAGCCGCATTAATACTTATAGCTAAATCAAAATATAATGCTCTGACAGGAGTAAAATTCAAACAACTTTTAACTGAACATGATTTATCATTTAACCACACCAAAAAACTTTGTAATTTATCATCCTCAGCTACAAGCCGATCAACCTGCTTTTTCATCAACAGTAATAAACAGTCTGCACTTGGTAACATCTCAACTGTCATTAAAAAGACTTCTTGCCATCTAAATTCAGTAATATGGCTAGCTAAATTCTGTAAAGCTTTATCATCCAATGTATTTGGATTACAGCTATTAACAATGTTTCTAGCGGTAAAATACTCGTGAAATGTTAAGTGGGAAAAAGAATATATTTCTCTTGCTCTTTCTACAAATAACCCATGTTGAGCTTCAATTGATTTAAGAACGGCTTCACTATCAAGCTCTAATGCATTTGAATCTGTTTTTGCATCTGGTAAGTTACGAATATAATCAGCAATATATCGTTCAATATCTTTTTGTTTGAAAAAATAATTTTTATTCTTAAATGTAGTAAAAGCAACTTGACTCAATAAATCTTCTTTGCGTTGAACAGATAGCTTCTTATAAACTTGTTCTCTAACGATTCCACGTTTCGCATCCCATTTTCTTAATAACGTATGGGTTGCTCTTTTATACAATTCTGCACGTTCAGCAGGAAAATCACCTGAATCTTCAAATTCTAAGCATAGTAATGTCAGTAGTAAAGGATTTGTAGCTAATTCTTTTATTTGCTTATTTTGTTTAAGTTGATCGATAAATTTATCAGCTAGCTCCAATTCTTTAGTATTAAACCACTTATCTACAAATATCCGAATCTGCTTATCATCAAAATCAGCGACTTCCACTTCTGTAAATTCTTCAAAAGTGTATTCCCTAGCTGCAATCCTACAGGTTATAACAAATTGATTATTGTAATATTTGAATAAAGTTTTAATTTGTCTTAATACTCGCTGTATATCCTCTTCTCTAACTTCATCTAAGCCATCAAGACAAAAAAATATTCTACCTTGTTTTAATAAATTATCTACTTGAGCAGGGTTAATCTCATTGTTCACAAATGTTTGAGTAATAAATTCAGAAAAGTTAGGATGATTAGGAGTTTCAGCAAACTCTTTAAGTGTGATGAAAATTGGTAATAGATTAGCTTGCAATTCACCTCTTATACACTGAATAGCTAGATATTTTAAAAATGTTGTTTTACCTGCTCCGGGTTTACCTATTACCATTAGTTTAGGATTGTTTTTTACAGCTTCTAAACCTGGTACTCGCTTTTGTTCAACATCCGGTAATCCATAACGATTAAAATCATGGAATGTAGGGTCAAAATTTTGCTGTAAGTTCGCTATTTTTAATCGTCTGCGCCCAGTAATTTGTTCTAAAATATTGACATCAGTGTAGATATTATTCAAGCCGATAGGCTGTGGCATATCTAGCACCCGCATAGTACCGCAACGTTTTTCAATCGTTTCATAAAACTGCGATCGCAATTCTTCTACCAATTCATCTATCTGCTTTTCCGTAAACTCAGAGTTCGCAAATGCTAAATTATTTAGTTTCTGATGTTCGTTAGTAAGCAAATCGAGCAATCTTCCGTATTTACCTGTACCATTGCCCTTGATACTAAACTTTTTATAAACATGGCTCATTCTAGTTCTGAGCGCACTATCAGAGATGTGTAATTTTTCTGCAACTTCCTCCCGTGTACTTCTGCTGCCAAATAGAGCTACAAAAGTTTCTTTTTGTTCTGGTGAAAGCTCGTACTTACGAGCCATTTCAGTTAAAAAATCATGCGGTAACATCAGATATTTCGTTAATTATCTAAAAAATTGAATAAATCCGGTTTAGTCTTTCATATTGCTTATTTTGACTTATAAATAGCAATTGTAAGCCAGATTTAGAAATGATTAGAGCTATGTCAGTCTAAGTCAGCCTATGTCAGTTTCAGTATGAGAGTTATCTCCAAAGCAAAGTTGCAAGAATAAATTCAGCAACTTTTAGGAAATAACTTTGATGAAATCCACTTACATCAACCAAGGCTATCACCACAAACAAAATAATCTTCCCAGCGTCACCACCGTTTTAAAGTCAACGCAATCGCCAAAGTCTTTAGCGGCTTTATCTTCTTGGCGTAAAACAATCGGTAAAACAAAGGCAAATCAAATAGTATTCAACAGCTTTCGTTGTGGAAAAGCTTTACATAAAATAATCCAAGAGCATTTACAAGGTAACTTATCGAAACCGACAAACAAATTTATAGAACCTTACTGGAATAGCATTCAGCCCGTGCTAAACGAACTTAGCGATATTCAATTAATTGAAAAACTTACACCCAACTATCAAGAAAATTATTCGGCAAAAGTAGATTTAGTAGCACGTTACAAAGGTATTCCCCACGTAATTGAATGGACTACTTCTGAAAAACCTAAATTTAAAGTTGAAAATCTTTATGACAAGCCTTTACAGTTAGTTGCTTATGGCGGTGCAATTAACAGATATTATGGAGAAAATCTTTTTGGTTGCAATATTTGCAGTGGTTTAATAGTTGTAGCTTTACCCGATAGAGAAGCAGAGATTTTTGAATTCGACCGAGCAAGCTTGATTGATTATTGGAAAATGTGGTATTCCCGACTTAAATTATTTTATAATCTGACTCATCAAAACTTTTAAAATTTTTAAACCTACTATCTTGGTTTTTGTTTATATAGTCCCACCTTTTAAGGTGTGGGCTTTTCCAAATCTCCCGGATAATTACAATTAAACAACATCAAATCCGCCTTCTCATCAACATTTAAAGCTTCTACCTCAATCCCCGAAAGCAACTCCTGAAACGAACGCTTTCCAGATTTCAAAAAAGTATGTAATTCTGTTTTCACCTCTTTTCGATAAAAGCCACACATCGGTTCCCAAATATCCGAACGTTGCGGAACTAATGCCAAGGTTGAAGTTGAAATTTGAGGAAGTTTATTTATCCAGCTTTGCAGAATTTCTACATCTAATAAAGGTAAATCGCAAGCAAGTAATAATATCCAATCGGCGGAAATTTGCTCTAACCCTTCGGATAAACCATTAACTGGCCCTTTTCCCGGTTGAGTTTCAATTAGATAATCACAATCTGACGGCAAAATATTTTGATAGCGTTCAATCCAAGGTGTTAAAACATAAACTTGTTCGGTACAGGCAGCAGCAACTTGATAAACCCGTTGCAACATTGGTTTACCTTGGTAAGTTACAAGTGCTTTATCTGTGCCCATACGAGAACTTTTACCACCTGCGAGGATTAAAGATGAGATAGAGAGATGTGACAAGGAAATATTTAGATGGGGAAGAGTGGGAAGAAGGGGTAGATTTTTGAACGTCAATCTAAAATCCAAAATTATTTAGTTAACCCAAATTCTTGCACTGCTGGATAAAAGTTTTTATTCTCATGACTTGGACGACTAAGTTTAATTAATGCAAAACGTTGCAATGGTGTCAATTTTTTCCATTCTTCCACTGCAATATTAACGCCACATTCTGCTGCTTTTGTTTGTATTGTTTCGGGAATTTCTTTTTCGTTCATCCAAGGCGGATTGTCTTCTACAAGAAGTTCGCTTGCAGCAGTTCCTGTTTTGTCAATAATCAAGTTTTGCAAATATTCTCGATAGTTTTGACATTCTTGATTACTCGTACAAGGCTTTTCAACTAAAGTTTGACGCTCTTGTTCGGTAAATTGATGCCAGTGAGATAATTTCAGTTTGACTCCGCAATTATCGAGTTTGAAACGTACCTGCATGGGGATGCAGCGCAAGCTATCAACAAAATCAGCCTCGAATTTGAAAAAGTCGTTCATTTTAAATATCCTTTTTTTTACATTCTTCAAAAAATCTGTAACTTTCATTACATTTTGTAAAAGCAAACGGTAACATTAACTACATTTTTGCAATTTTACCTAAAATGAAATTACACAAATTGTTTATTTGAGAAAAAGTTTTGAGATGAATGTCAAACATTTAGGTAGCAACTTAAAAAATAATGCCAAACTTATTCAGCATCCGCAGCATAATCTTCGCACGATTTTTCTAGTTGTATTCGCTTCGTTTACTTTGGGTGCGATTCCAATTACTTATGGTTCGAGGTTGACACCGGATAAGAGTCAGAATACGGTAACGGTTCCTGGAGAGGCAACTCTTTGGAAGGCTGTGGGAGAGAGGTAACTGGCACGAGTTGCACGGCACAAGCTTTCAGTTCTGGTTGTAAGGAAATTGGACAAGATAAAGGATGAGTCATGTTATTAGCTTCGGCATTGTCAGCCCACAAAGCGCCCCAGTGCATGGGAACGAATACGGTTTTGGGTGCGATCGCCTTAGTTACTTTTGCGGGAAATTTAGCTGTTCCGCGACGGGATTTTATTTCTATCCAGTCTCCGTCTTGAATATTTAATTTTGCTGCATCGCGGGGATGAATTTCGATGAAGGGATGAGGATGCATTTTGACAATTTTCTCAATTCTTCCCGTGCGGGTTTGGGTGTGCCAGTGACCGTATAATCTCCCAGTTGTGAGAACAAAAGGATACTCTTCAGTCGGTGGTTCTGCTAAACCGCGAGAATGATAAGCCGCAAATCTTGCTCTACCATCAGGGGTTTGAAAGCGTAAATCGGTGTAGAGACGCTTGCCTTGAAGTGGTTCTTTTTCAGTAAAACCTTTTAATAAAGATGACCAGAAACCAGAATCGTTTTCCTCGATTTCTATCTCTGCTTTTTGGGTATCGTACCACTGCATTGGGCCAATATTTGCCAAATTTTCGTGACTAATTTCTCCCATATCGCAAGGGCGATCGCGTGTTAATTCCACGAATTCGCGATGAACTGCGGCTGCATCTGCAAAAGCAAATTTATCCTCAAAACCAAGACGGCGACCGACTTCAGCGAAGATTTCCCAATCGGCTTTCGCTTCACCGGGTGGTTCTCTAAACTGCGGACACAAGGTAACAACTCGTTCTGAGTTGGTCATGGTTCCAGTTTTTTCGCTCCATTGGGCTGCGGGTAATAAAATATGAGCGTAGGCAGAAGTTTCGGTAGGATAATAAGCGTCTTGATAAATCGTGAAAGGAGATTTGAGTAAAGCAGCTTTGGTTCGCTGCAAATCTGGCATACTTACCGCTGGGTTGGTGGCTGCAATCCACAATAGATCGACTTCACCAGTTTCCAATCCTGTAATCATACTCCATGCATCGCGACCGGGTTCGCCATCGATTTGACCTGGATTCAAACCCCAAAGTTGTTCCACTTCGGCTCGATGTTGGGCGTTTTTGACGGAACGATATCCAGGGAGAATATGAGCTAAACCTCCGGCTTCTCTGCCACCCATTGCGTTGGGTTGTCCGGTTAATGAAAATGGCCCGGTACCAGGTTTGCAAATATTTCCCGTCATCAAATGCAGATTAATTAGGGTGCGTACTTTTGCGGTACCTTCGGAAGATTGATTTATCCCCATCGACCACAAAGACAAAACTTTTTTAGAATCAGCCCAGTAACGCGCTGCTTGTTCGAGTTGATCTGTACCGATACCGCATTTTTGGGAAACTACTTCTGGTGGATAATCTTGAATTACTTGAGCGTAATTAGAAAATCCTTGAGTGCATTCATCGATAAATAAGCTATCAAACGCACCCCAACGCATTAATAGATGAGCAATACCGTTGAGTAAGTCAATATCTGTGCCTGGGTTAATTGCCAAATGTAAATCTGCAACTTCCGCTGTCTTAGTGCATCGCGGATCTACAACAATCATTTTGACGTTGCGATTTTTTTTATGATGCTTTCGCAAACGGTTAAAAACAATTGGGTGACATTCTGCGGTGTTGGTTCCAATTAGAAAAGCACAATCAGTTAATTCTAAATCTTCATAGCAACAAGGTGGGCCGTCAGCCCCGAAACTTTGCGTATAGCCAGCAACTGCTGAAGACATACATAAACGAGAATTAGCATCGAAATTATTAGTTCCCAAACAGCCTTTAATTAATTTTTGGGCAATATAATAATCTTCAGTTTGAAACTGACCGGAACCGTACATACAAATAGCATTTGAATCACCGTTAT
>JBARZF010000357.1:0-1559 GCA_049649675.1 Rivularia sp. (in: cyanobacteria)
GCAATACCAATTAAACCCATTGTCCCCACAATTGCCATGAATCCCATTACAGAGCCAAGAGCCACTAGAGCAAATAAAGCTAAACCGACGGAACCAACCCCAACAGCAAACACAATACCAGCCATTCGGAAGGAACCCAACGATAGCACTAGGGTAATCACCATAATTAACCCCAACAATCCCACAGTTGACATAAGATTTCCCGTAGCTTCCCCGCTTTCCGCTTGTTCTCCACCATATTCATATCTGTATCCTGGAGGTAGTTCAAAATTTTGTGCTTCCAAACGTTCTTGCAATTCTCCCAAAACAACTGAAGGTAAAACTCCTGCGGAAATAAAAGCTTGGACAGTGTTAACTCTTTGCTCGTTACGTCTGGAAATACTTGCTAATTGAGGTACCAGGTTAAAATTACCTAAGGCTGATAAAGGACGTAAATTTTCCTCCGAGCCACCACTTTGTTGATTTGGTTGTAAATTTAGGGAAGCAATCTGAGATAAATCTCCTCGATTTGAATTTGCAATTCTTACTCTTACTGGTAAATTTTCTGTAGCTTCCAGAATCGAACCACCAACTGAACCTTCTAAATAACTTTCTAACTGTTGCGCGATCGCTGTATTATCAAGTCCTACTAACCGCGCTTGTTCTTCGTCTACTTTTAATCCCAACTTGGGTAAAGTCTCCGTCAAATCATCTCTTACATGAGTTACGTCGGGTATCTGCGTTAAAATACCTCTGACTTGAGCGCCTAATGTTCGCAATTGTTGGATGTCGGGGCCAAAAATCCGCATTTCTACGGGGGCTTCAAATGGTGGCCCTTGCTCTAATTGTTTTACTAACACCCGCGCTTGGGGAAGAGAAACATCTAACTCATTTTGTAAAGTCCGAATTAATTGTATAACTCCTTTATCAGTATTTAGCTGTACCATTGCTTGAGCGTAGTAAGCAGCATTTTTTATCCCACCAGTAAAGTTATAGTAAAACTTGGGGGCATTTTCTCCGACAAACCAGTGAACTTCCTCAACCTCGGAATGTTCGCGAATTAAATTACGAGCTAATAATACATCTTCCCGACTTTGAGCAATAGAAGTTTGAGCGGGAAACTCGACTTCAATTTGAAATTGATCGCGGGCTAGGGAAGGGAAAAATTGTGTTGGCAGGGAACCGACATTTATAAAACCCATTACGGGTAATATCATTGTTAAAACAATAGCAA
Source organism: Rivularia sp. (in: cyanobacteria) (assembly GCA_049649675.1). Classification (GTDB taxonomy): domain Bacteria; phylum Cyanobacteriota; class Cyanobacteriia; order Cyanobacteriales; family Nostocaceae; genus Rivularia. The sequence continues at coordinate 1,214 of JBARZF010000357.1, forward strand.
TTAAAGGTTTCGCTGTAGCCCAGTGTAAAGTCTTGCGATAAATACCACCTAAAAAAGGTGAAGAAAACCCTGCATTCCACCAAGCATTCGGATTTTTGATGATTGATAGAAGTCTTGAAACGGTCGATTTACGGGATTTGCGTTTCCGATAAGTATCTCCTTCCTCAACTAGAGTACTTCCGAGAAAACGTCCCGAAAGTGCAGCAATTACCGTCAAAGAAATTACCAAAGAAGAAACCAGGGACATAATTACACCCCAAGCGATGGAACCAACAAATTCCCCCGCTCCTCCTGGTAATAAACCAATTGGTAAGAAGGTGAGTATTGTCGTTAAACTTGATGTCAG
>JBARZF010000358.1:0-2162 GCA_049649675.1 Rivularia sp. (in: cyanobacteria)
TTCAGCGACAAGCGATTTTGCAATACGAAAAAGCACTCGTCAGATGTGAAGATGAAACTGTAAGACGGAGGATTAAAGTTGGTAAAGCAATGGCGCAATTACTAACAAAAGATCGAACTCTCGTCCAAGAAGCTCAAAAAGAAATACAGCTATTAGAGAAACAGTGGAATGGAGAATCCGATTTAAGTTCCCGATTTTTGTACAACTTAGCTTCGTGGTATGCAATTTTTACTGCCCAAAATAACGGTGATGAGCAAACAAAGCAAAAAGCCCGTCAGTACTTAGTTTACGCCTTACTTAGAGATGGCGATCGCAATCTTTGGGATTGGGCAAGTAGAGATCCAGATTTCCAAGGAGTGCGTGAAAGATTTACTGATTTGCAATATGTACTGATGAAGAAATTAGATAAGATTCACGAATTGCCTGAAATGACGGGGGAAAGATTTGTTAAACACGTCGGAGAAATCCTGTCTGAGATGAACTGGATTTAATTGCAGAATTTAATTTTTAATTAAATTTAATTAAACATAGGAATAGGAACGAATCGCGATGTCTGAGAAAAAAGACAAAAAATTGCCAATCAAAATCAAAACTTTGAGTAAGAAATCTCAAGAAGAAGATATTCAAGCTAGCAAATCTGATACTTCAGAAAATAGCTGCCAACCTGAAACCAAAAAGAAAAACAGCAAAGTTCGTACAACTATAATTACCGCCGAAATTCCTGCTACTTCTCCGAAAATAGTTGGACAAATACCACCGTGGGATGATGATAACGATTCCCCGCAGGATGATAAATTAAAACCTCCAACAATCACGGCAGAAATACCATCTGAGTTAGAAAAATTCGATTTGACACCGAGAGTAACAGGAGAAATTCCTCCTTGGGATGATGAGGAAGAAATCAAGCGATAATTATGAATTGCTTAGATAAATTTGCAAGGGCACGGCGAATGTCGTGTCTTTTGTTTTGCGGGTTGGGGAATTAATAAATACCTGGCGAATATAATTCACACGTTGCTCATGGGGGAAACCCCCAAGACCGCAATGGCTTGGCTACACAGGCAAAACCCGTCTAAAGACGACTAAACAAGATTTTCAGTCTACTTAAGTAGACTTTGTATATTAGCCTTGGAATTGCATTCCAAGGTGATGATAATAGCAAATTTTTAACCCACGTTCACGCCTTGGTGAGGCTCTGGTGGGTTTAGCTTGTGTAGAATTGCGTTGCGCGCGAACTTGCGCGTCTTCCGCAAATGGCGTGGGGTTTTCAACCGCCGGATGTACAAACAACCTCTAAGGCGACAACCGCTCAATCTTCCAACTACCATCTTCCATTCTTGTATAAACCAAACGGTCGTGAAGACGGCTCGAACGTCCTTGCCAAAATTCGATTTCTGCTGGTATCACTCGAATTCCACCCCAATGAGACGGACGAGGTACTTCTCGATCTTGATATTTTTCTTTTAATTCTTCTAAGTTTTGCTCTAAGACTTCCCGACTTTCGATAACTTCACTTTGATTTGATGCCCAAGCACCCAAACGACTGTTCAAAGGACGACTGTAGAAATATTTATCTGACTCTTCATCCGAAACTTTTTCTACTCGTCCGCAAATTCTTACTTGACGTTGTAATTCTGCCCACCAAAACACCAAAGCAGCTTGGGGATTTTCCACTAACTCTTGTGCTTTGTCGCTATTGTAATTGGTATAAAAGACAAAACCGCGATCGTCAAAATCTTTTAATAACACCATTCTCGCCGACGGTTTACCTTCTGGTGTAGTAGTAGTCGCCACCATCATGGCGTTTGGTTCTAGGATATCGGCACTCAATGCTCGATCAAACCATTCTTTGAATTGTACAAAAGGATTAGAATCGATCTCGGTTTCGCTTAAGCCCTGCAAAGTATAGTCTTGACGAAGGTTAGCTATATTTTTATCCATTACAACTGTTTGATTGCAAAATTATAGAAATACTACAAAATAAAAAAATATGCGGATGCGCCGTTGGGCTTCCCTAAAAAACTTATTAGTATATGGTTTGAGCGCCCCGATTATAGCTCTTAACGTCGGGCTGCTCTCCGTAGTTTTTCATTACTTTCGTCATCCACTTACTATTTTAAGTATTGCAGCAATCCTAGCTTTTTTGCTCAATTATCCAGTTC
>JBARZF010000359.1:0-35698 GCA_049649675.1 Rivularia sp. (in: cyanobacteria)
CTCTTCCCCCTCTTCCCCCTCTTCCCCAAAAAGCAATAGAGACTTCGCAATTGCGAAGTCTCTATTGGGAACTAGGAGTTGGGGGTTGGGGGTTGGGAAAAGGAGTCCTAATCAGCTAAAGAAGGTAGATTTTTACAACTTCCTTAAACTACTCGGAACTCCGTCTTCAAAGTTAGGAGTTTTGAATTACATACTAATATACCATGTCTGGAAATCAAAAAGCTAATTATATTGGTCGCGTTGTTGATTGGAGCAAACAAGCGCCTATTAGAGCGGCTAAGGTCATATTTAATGATAATAAAGGCAATTCAGTGGTTTGCTATAGTGATATCGAAGGAATTTACCGATTTTCTGCAAATACCGATAATAACGGAGTTCTCCAGGGAGAGATAACTGTAGAAGCGAACGGTTATCAAACCCACTTTTCAAAAATTAATTTATCTGGAGATAAGCGTGACTTAGGCGATATTACACTGGTTGGAGGTATAAGTAGCGTAACTCCTCAACCGATTGTAAGCCATACACCTAGTACACCTAGTACATCTAGTACATCTGATACACCCACTACATCTAATACATCTGATACACCCACTACATCTAGTACATCTGATACACCCACTACATCTACAACATCTAATACTAATAGGAATAATAGTAGCAATAGCAATAACACGAATAATAGCGATACCGATCAATTAATTCCAATATTAATAGCATTGATGGTAACTTTTTTTACCTTTACAACATTTGCGATCGTATCCGCTATTAGAAAAGAGCGTTTCAATGACAGACGCGAGAATTATATTAATTTTCGACAATTACCGATTCATCAGGTTGAACAGGTTAAAGGTTAATCTTTCAGAAGTTCGTAGTAAGTGTTGTTTTCGCTAAAAAAAGTTTAAATGACGCGGACTCTTTACTACAAACAAACATCAATTATCATATTTTGTTAGATAAAAACTCATGAAAACAGCAACTTCAATTCGTCCCGAATCGGTTTTCCTTGTTAGTGGTGGAGCTAAAGGTATTACTGCAAAATGTGCGATTGAATTGGCAACGCAATATCCGTGTAAGTTTATTTTACTAGGTAGATCGCAACTTTTAGAATCCGAACCTTTATTTGCAAATAATTGCTTTGATGAAGCAGTTTTAAAAAAACGGATTATGGAAGATTTGCTCGAACGGGGAGAAAAACCTACTCCCATACAGGTGAAAAAGATTTATAATCAAATTATTTCTGACCGAGAAATAAAACAAACTTTAGAGAAAATTAAACAAGTAGGAGGAGAAGCCCAATATATTAGCGTTGATGTTACAAATACTCACGAGTTACAACAGCAAATAACCGCTGTTACCGAAAGTATGGGTAAAATAACTGGTATTATTCATGGTGCGGGTAATTTAGCTGATAAATTAATTGAAAAGAAAACTGAAGAAGATTTTGAAAAAGTTTACAGCGCTAAAATCCAAGGTTTAGAAAATCTTCTTAGCTGCGTGAATCTTCCTCAATTAGAACATTTAGTTTTATACTCTTCTATTGCCGGTTTTTACGGCAATGTCGGTCAATCAGATTACGCTTTAGCTAACGAAATCCTGAATAAATCGGCTCATCTGCTCAAACAACAGTATCCCCAATGTCATGTTGTGGCTATCAATTGGGGTGGCTGGGATAGCGGTATGGTAACGCCGGAATTGAAAAAGGAATTTGCCCGTAGAGGAATTGAAATTATTCCGGTAGAAGCGGGAGCAAAAATGTTAGTCAACGAACTTCATGATTCTTACCGGGATTCGACACAAGTTGTAATTGGTAGTCCAATTTCTCCACCTCCACCTAAATTAAATTCTCAGTTAAGAAGTTATCGCATTCATCGACGATTAACGGAAGCAGCCAATCCTTTTATACAAGATCATATAGTCGGTGGAAAGCCAGTTTTACCTGCTACTTGTGGAACGCAATGGATGATTAATGCTTGCGAACAACTTTATCCAGGATATAGGTTTTATTACTACAACAATTTTAAGGTATTGAAGGGAATACCTTTTGATGAAAAACTGGCAGATGAATATATCCTAGATATAGAAGAAACTGCTAAACACGAGCATCAAGAAATAGTTTTTAAAGCGAAAATATGGAGTAGGAATAAAAAAGGAAAAGTTAACTATCATTTCAGTATTGATGATATTCATTTATTGCCGCAACATACCCCAAGTCCGACTTACGAAAAATTGAATATGACAGAAGATAATATTATTACTATTAAAGGTAATGAGTTTTATCAAGAAAATCCAGCAATATTTCCTTTATTCCATGGAGATTCTTTTAAAGGGCTGACAAAAGTTTTAAATATTAGTCCAGAAAAAATTACTATCGAATGTCTCTGGAACGAAATCGATAGAAAACAACAGGGACAATTTCCCGTTATATGGGTAAATCCCTTTTCTGTTGATTTGAGTACTCATCCCCTGTGGGTTTGGTTGCAGCACTATCATCAAGAAATTTGTTTACCTGCCCAAATTCAGAAACACGAGCAATTTGCAGCAACTCCCAGCAATAAACCTTTTTACGTTTCTTGCGAAGTTGTAAGTAAAACAGCTACCAGCGTCGCAGCCGATTTTACAATACACGACAACCAAGGCAAAATTTATTCCCGCTTACTCGGTGGTAAAGGAATTATTATTCCAACCAAGTCTTTGAAAAAGTAGTTGTTAGTGGTTAGTTGATAGTTGTTAGTTGATAGTTGTTAGTGGTTAGTTGATAGTTGATAGTAATAAAAAGTTAGGAGTTGCGAGTTATAGTCTTTTCAAGCAAATTTAGTAGTGGGAGCATCTTGCTCCCTGGTTGCGAAAAATTTAGTAGTGGGAGCAACAAATTTTAGTCAGCGAGCGAGACGCTCGCACTACCTACGATACCGAGATGAAACAACTATATAAGTTTAAATTTCCCCTTGTCTCCCCATCCCCCCATCTCCCCCTATTCCCTGTTCCCTTAATTAATTGATAACTGATAACTGTTCACTGTTAACTGAATAAAAGTATGGAAAAAATCGCGATCGTTGGGTTCTCATGTTTATTCCCCGATGCTAAAAATGCTGAAGAGTTTTGGCATAATTTAATTGAACAAAAGGATTCTACTTCTGAACTGAGTATTGATGAGATTGGTATAGAGCCAACTATATTTTACGATCCTGTAAAAGGAAAACCAGATAAAGTTTACTCCTTGCAAGGGGGATTTGTACGTAATTTTAAGTTTGATGCATCGGGATATAATCTTCCTTCTTCGTTGCTACAAAATCTAGATGACACCTTTAAATGGTCGCTTTATGCTGCAAAGCAAGCATTACAAAATAGTGGTTATTTGGAAGACAAGTCTGTTCTTTCCAAATGTGGAGTACTGTTGGGCACACTCTCGCTACCTACGAAATCATCAAATCAATTATTTGAACCGCTCTATCAACAGGTGTTGAATCCTGCAATTGGAGAACTTTTGCAGCAAGAGGATTTTGCTGCCGCAAGTTTACCCAATTCTGAAGAGACATCATTTTATAACGGTATGATATCGGGTTTACCTGCCGCTATCATTTCTCAAGCTTTATCTCTGTCTCACATCCATTTTTGCCTGGATGCTGCTTGCTCGTCACCTCTTTACGCTGCTAGATTAGCGTCTCATTATTTATGGACGCACAAAGCTGATTTGATGTTAGCTGGTGGTATCAGTTGTGCCGATCCGATATTTATCAGGATGCTGTTTTCCGGTATTCAAGGCTATCCAGAAAACAACGATATTAGCCGCCCCTTAGATAAATCTTCTAGGGGATTAATTACCTCCGAAGGCGTGGGAATGCTTGTTCTCAAACGCTATAGCGATGCTGTTAGAGATGGCGATCGCATTTACGCCCTAATCACGGGTAACGGACTTTCCAATGATGGTAGGGGTAAACATTTACTCAGCCCCAACCCCAAAGGACAAACTTTAGCTTTTGAAAAGGCTTATTCAGAAGCTGATATCAATCCCAAAGTTCTCGACTATATGGAGTGTCATGCTACCGGAACTTTATTAGGAGACAGTACCGAATTTAATTCTGTAGAAACTTTCTTCGGTAAATATCAAGCAACTCCGTTTACGGGTTCGGTAAAATCGAATATCGGACATTTGCTGACTGGTGCTGCTAGCGCGAGTATGATAAAAGTTCTTTTGAGCATGAGCAAGGGTATTATTCCCACAACTATTAATATTACAGATCCCATCGGTTCGGAAGATAACGTAATTTCACCGAGTAGAATTGTAACTAGTCCAACTAACTGGCACTCGAAAAGCGGTTCTATAAAACGCGCCGGAGTTAGTGCTTTTGGCTTGGGTGGAACCAATGCTCATTTAATTTTAGAACAAAATAAAAACACCACATCTGAAGAATTGAGCCAACCCCTCAAACCAGTAAAAATGGCGATTGTGGGAATGGATGCTTTTTTCGGCGGTTGTGATGGATTGGATGCTTTTGAAAGCAGTATTTATCAAGGAAAACAACATTTTATTCCTTTACCTGCTCAAAGATGGCATGGTGTAGAAAATAAAACAGAATTACTGGAAAAATATAATTTACCCGATGGTAAAGCACCTACGGGAGCTTATATCAGCGACTTTATCATTGATACCGTATCGAGTAAAATTCCTCCCAATGAGTTAGAAAATCTCAACAAACAACAACTCTTGATGCTCAAAGTAGCCGAACGCGCTTTGAAAGATGCAGATGTAAAAGAAGGGGACAATGTAGCAGTTTTAATTGCTACAGAAGCCGAACTTTCCGTTCATCAACTCCAGCAAAGATGGAATTTAGACTGGGAAATTAAAGAAGGATTAAATGCTAACGCAATATCCCTATCTTCCGATAAACTGTCGAAGTTAGAAACAATAGTTAAAGACAGCATTCATGCCGAACCTGCTGATAGCAGCGAGTTTGTCAGCTACATCACCAATATAATGGCGAGTCGCATTTCCTCACTGTGGAATTTTACTGCTCCCGCATTGACAATTTCCGCTGGCGAAAACTCGACATTTAAAGTTTTAGAAGTAGCGCAACATTTATTAACCACTGGGGAAGCAGATGCCGTATTAGTGGGTGCCGTGGATTTAGCTGGCGGCATGGAAAATGTTTTATTAAGAAATGAGCTATCAACAGTTAATACAGGTATAAATACTCTCTCGTATGACCAAAAAGCTAATGGCTGGGCGGTTGGTGAAGGTGCGGGTGCAGTAGTATTAAAGCGACATCAAGTAGCAAAACAGGATTCTGAGTGCATCTACGCAGTAATTGATGCAGTTAGTTTCAAGCAAAAAAATGCTACCAAAAATGATTTGCAAAGTCGTTTGGGTTCCACGGATGCCAACACAGTTGAAGATGCTTGTCAGCAAGCTTTTGAGACGGCAGGAATCAAACATCAAGATATCTCTTATCTGGAAGTTTTTGGTAGTGGCATTTCCCAAGAAGACGAAGCAGAAATTGACGGATTATTTCGGGCTTATCCAAGCGGTGCAAACAAATTAAGCTGTGCGATCGGCAGCGTAAAAGCTAATATTGGTCACACCTATGTTGCTTCGGGAATTGCGAGTTTAATTAAAACAGCTTTGTGTCTTTATTATAGATATCTTCCTGCAACTCCAAAATGGACTGGTGTAAAAGATATTAAAAAGTGGGAAAATAGTTCTTTTTATGTTGTTCCGGAATCGAGGCCTTGGTTTCTTAATCCAGAAACAGATAAAAGAACGGCAGCCATCAATAGTATGGGTATAGATGGAACTTACGCTCACTTAATAATATCTGAAGAACCAAACAAACAAGACCGCAGCAGCAGATTTTTGCAGCAAATGCCTCTCCAACTGTTTGCGATCGCCGGAAATAATCGCGAAGATTTACTACAGCAAGTTGACAATTTGCAAAATGTAGTAAATGAGGGAACTTCTCTTCCCGTAGCTGCTAAAATAACTTTTGCTGATTATCAAAAACGCAGTCAAGAAAACTATACTTTAGCAATTTTGGCGCGTAATGTTAAAGAATTGGCTAGAGAAATAGAAGCAGCAATCAAAGGTATTAATAACGCATTTGAAAAAGGTGAAGAGTGGCAAACTCCACTAGGCAGTTATTTTACAGCCAAACCGTTGGGGAAAAAAGGAGAAGTTGCATTTATCTATCCTGCTGCGGTTAATTCTTATCTCGGTATCGGTAGAAATCTCTTCCGTTTATTTCCCCAAGTTCACGATGATATCATCCTGCAAAACTTAAATAGTCGTGTTAGTCACGTTGAGCAGTTAGTATATCCTCGCAGCTTGAATAAATTATCAAGCAGACAGTTAGAAGGATTAGAAAAACAACTGCTAGATGATTCTGAGGCAATGTTTGAAAACGAAATAGTCGTTGCCAGACTGCTTTCAAAAGTGCTTCAGGATAACTTCCAAGTAAAACCAAAATTTGGTTTTGGCTACAGCTTGGGTGAAGTTAGTATGATGTCTGCTATCGGGATATGGAATAAATTTGGTCAGATGAGCAACGCTTTAAACACCAGTACCTTATTCGGAGATAGATTATCCGGTGCGAAAAACTGCGTTAGAGAATTTTGGCAGCTACCACCACAAGAGCGATCGCCCGACAATAATTTTTGGTGTAATTACGTTCTTATAGCCACACCATCCCAAGTTAGGGAAGCTATAGCAGGAGAAAACCGCGTTTACTTGACTCAAATCAATACGCGAGAAGAAGTAGTAATTGCCGGTGAGCCAGCGGCTTGCGAAAGAGTTATTAAAAAATTGGGTTGTAATGCATTCCGTGCCCCTTTCGATCATGTAATTCACTGCGAAGCGATGGCTTCCGAACACAAAGAAATTGCCAGCGTCAACACTTTACCAATTCAAGGAAATCAGCAAAATCTAATACTTTATTCTGCTGCAAAATATGCGCCAATAGAGTTAGAAAGTAAAGCCATTGCTGAAGGTATCGCTACAGGACTTTGTAAACAGCTTGATTTTCCGCGACTAGTTAACCAAGTCTATAACGATGGTGCGAAAATATTTATTGAAACAGGTGCTGGAAACGTTTGTTCTCGATGGATTGATAAAAATTTAAGCGATAAAGAACACATGACAATTTCCCTTAATCGTAGAGGCTTAGACGACCATAGCAGCATTCTCAAAGCATTAGCAAAACTAACGAGTCACCAAGTTGATTTAGATTTATCGCCGCTATATTCCACAGTGCAAGAAACCAGTAAAAAAGCCAAAATTAGCCAGAGAAAAGTTACATTAGGCGGTCAGAATATTACTGAAAGTATTTTAACAGCGGAAAATAAAAAGCTGTTTCAAGAAGCAGAAATTAGTCCAAAACCTGTTGAAAAAAATTTGGCGGCTAAAATAACTGAGAAAATAAAAACAGCACCAAAACCGACTTCAACACCCCAACCAGAAATAAAAACAAACATTCCCGTAGCAGCACCGAAAAAGCCAGAAGTAAGTCCCAGTATAGTTGCTGCATCTCGCGTAGAGCCAAAAATAGAGTCATCTCCGGCGAAAACTACTTCATATATTGCATCTACCACAACCAAAAAATTAGCATCAACTCAAAGCGTGACTAATTATAGAACTCAATATCAACAAGTAAACACCAACAATTTAACGGTTCATAAAACCCACTCCACATTCTTAAAATCGCGCCAAGATTTTAGCCAACAATTAAGCGAAATAATTCAACTACAAATCGCTTGCGCCGAACACCTATTTGATAATTAACAGTGAACAATGAACAATTATTAATATTTTTATATTGATATTGTTCATTATTCACTGCTAACTGTTCACTGCTAACTGTTCCCTGCTAACTGTTCACTGATAACTGTTCACTGCTAACTGTTCACTGATAACTGTTCACTGCTAACTGTTCCCTGCTAACTGTTCACTGCTAACTGTTCCCTGATAATTGAAAAAAACGTGTTAAATAAAGAAAATAACGGACTTCTATACTATGGGTCTACTTCAACTAAAAATCGGACTTGGAAAGGTTCAGTAAGTTGTATTTCCTTCGATCCAGAAGGAATCAAAGAACAATTGCTCGAAACTGATAAACCTTGCTATATCGTTAAAGTTGGAGATAGAATTGGAGCAACTAATTATGGCTATTGTCCTCTCGATAACAGTCAACCGGCGGAAATAGAATTACTAATTGCAGCTCCACCTGTTTTTACTAAAAGCTTCGGCGACCCCCATTTTCTCGCTTTTCATAATCTAAAATATGCTTATACAACTGGTGCAATGGCTGGGGGTATAGCTTCCGAAGAAATGGTAATTGCCCTGGGGAAAGAGAATATTTTGAGTTCCTTTGGTGCGGGTGGTTTAAGTTTAACTCGTTTAGAAGAAGCGATTAAAGTAATTCAAACGTCCTTACCTAATGGCCCCTATGCATTTAATTTAATTCATAGTCCTAACGACCCCGAAATTGAAAGAGGTGCTGTAGATTTATATATTAAATATGGAGTAGAAACTGTAGAAGCTTCGGCATTTTTAGATTTAACTCCTAATATTGTTTACTATCGTGCGGCTGGATTAAGTTTAAATTCAGCTAACCAAATACAAATTAATAATAAGGTAATTGCTAAAATTTCTCGTCGAGAAGTTGCGAGTAAATTTATGCAGCCTGCCCCCTTGAAAATGCTCAAGGAACTTGTAGATAAAGGATTAATTACCGAATTACAAGCAACCCTTGCAGCACAAATTCCGATCGCAGATGATATTACCGTAGAAGCAGATTCTGGTGGTCATACAGATAACCGTCCTTTGGTTTGCGTGTTACCTTCTATAATTGCTTTAAAAGACGAAATACAGCAAAAATATAATTACGAAAAACCTATTCGAGTTGGAGTCGCGGGAGGAATTTCTACTCCTCAATCGGCTTTAGCAGCCTTTATGATGGGTGCCGCATATGTAGTTACTGGTTCAATAAATCAATCTTGTTTAGAAGCAGGAACTTCTATACATACCAAAAAACTATTAGCACAAGCTGATATGGCCGACGTAATGATGGCACCAGCCGCTGATATGTTTGAAATGGGAGTGAAACTACAGGTTCTCAAACGCGGAACTATGTTTCCCCTGAAAGCACAAAAGCTATACGAAATCTATCGAAATTATAATTCTCTCGACGAACTTCCACCTGCGGAAAAAACAAAGTTAGAAAAACAGGTTTTCCGCAAAACCATCGAAGAAGTTTGGCAAGAAACCGTTACTTATCAAACCAAAAGTAATCCTCAGAAATTAACTAAAGCAGCTAACAACCCAAAATACAAAATGGCGTTGATATTCCGCTGGTATTTAGGATTATCTTCCAGATGGTCTAATTGCGGTGAAAAAGGAAGAGAAGTCGATTATCAAGTATGGTGCGGTCCCGCAATGGGTAGCTTTAACGACTGGGTGCGAGGTTCTTATTTATCACAACCAAATAATCGTCAGGTAGTTGATGTTGCCAACCAAATGATGAAGGGAACTTCTTATTTATACCGCATCCAAAGTTTAAAAATGCAAGGGCTGCAAATAGATAATTTCTATTCTCAATATCATCCAGTAAAATTTACATCTTAGAATTTTAGATTTTGGATTGAAAATAAATCTTACTCCTATTTCTCTCCAGAATCTCCTATCAACATTTATTTCTTTCCTCCACGCTAAGCGAAGGGTTTTTGTCTCCAAATCTCTTCAAAACAAATACTTACTGCATAATCGTAAATCCAAATATATCTAAAATAGAATGACTACAAAACAACTTATGAACGCTACAGAAATTCAAAATTGGTTTTTAACTAATTTGGCTGAAATCCTCAACATGGAAGCCGAAGAAATCGACGTAACTCAACCTTTAGATACTTACGGTTTAGACTCAACTCAAGCAATGGTAATTGTTACCAAAGCACAGAAAATGTTGGGATTTGAATTGTCCCCAATGTTGCTTTGGCACTATCCGACAATTGAAGCACTTTCCGCACGTTTAGCTGAAGAAGCGCAGGAATCTCAACAGGATAAATCGCTTGTTGATACTACCAATACTCCTAACTTAGCAGCAGAAGCCGTTCTAGATGAAACCATCCGCCCTGCTTCAACCTCTTATAAATTCAATTCCAATCCTCAAAATATCTTCTTAACTGGGGGTACTGGCTTTTTAGGAGCATTTGTAATCTACGAACTTTTGCAGCAAACCGATGCAGATATTTACTGCTTGGTACGTGCAGCAGACGCGGAAGCAGGTAAAGAAAAGCTGAAAAAGAACTTAGAATCTTATGGGATTTGGGATGAAGAATCTAGCCCTCGGATTATACCCATAGTTGGCGATTTAGCTCAACCGCAATTAGGTATAAGCACTGAAGGATTTGATATGTTGGCAACTAATATAGATGCCATTTATCACAGTGCTGCGATGCTTAATTACGTATTTCCCTACTCAGCATTGAAAACAGCCAACGTACTGGGAACCCAAGAAATCATCCGTTTAGCCTGTAAAATCAAAGTTAAACCCTTAAATTACGTCTCTAGCGTCGCGGTATTTGAATCACCCGAATACGCTGGTAAAGTAGTTAAAGAAGATGATAGTTTTGACTGTTGGGAAGGCATTTTTCTAGGGTATTCTCAAACCAAATGGGTAGCAGAGAAACTAGTTAAAATCGCCGGTGAAAGAGGGCTTCCCATCACCATTTATAGACCACCTTTAATTTCCGGACACAGCCAAACTGGGGTAGGCAACACCGACGACTTTGTAAACTTAATGACCAAAGGCTGTCTGCAAATGGGAGCTTTCCCCGACGTAGACTATATGTTAGATATGTCACCCGTTGACTATGTAAGTAAAGCCATAGTCCATCTATCCAGACAAGAAGAGTCTATCGGTAAGGCTTTCCATCTTCAACATCCAGAACCCGCACCTTTAAGCACATTAGTTGAGTGGTTGAGTTCTTTCGGTTTTTCTATCAAGATGATTCCTTACCAAGAATGGCAACATAAGTTAATTAACGATGTCACATCAGAGGAAAATCCTTTATACACTCTGCGTCCATTTTTACTAGAACGTTGGTCAGAAAGACAGCTTACCATTCCCGACTTATACTTAACAGAAAATAGACCAATTATTAGCTGTGACGAGACTTTAAATGCACTTGCAGGAAGCGGTGTATCTTGTCATCCAATTGATGCAGAATTATATACTACTTATGCAAGTTATTTGATTGCAAATGGTTTTTTAAATCTTGAGTCGGTTCTTAGTAATTCGTAGTTAGTAATTGGTAATTTAAGAAACCCGGTTTTTTGGAAAAACCGGGTTTTTTAGTCTTTATTATTACGTTGAAAAGCAGTTAATGTACAAGCACCACTAAAGAAAATATACCAGTTGCGTAAATGCTATAAATTCTGAACAGGACTTCTATCCTGATTTATAGCTGGAGCAACAACCCTATTAGACATCTCCTTAAATTAGGTTTTAGCTCAGTAATCATAAGGAGAATGGGGTTTATTCTCCGAGAAGTCTATTATATTCAGCAATTGGATCTCCTAGATATCTCTTTACTTGATAAACTCTAAAACGAACCCAAGAACCACATTTATCAAGATTTGCCCATCCACATTTTCTCGGACTTGCACTCCATGAAAACTGAACTTTAATTGCATCTTTTCCGGCAGATATTGCTGTTTGATAAGATTGATTCAATTCCCTTCTTACCTCTTTTAATTGAGTCAGCTTGTTTTTAAGCTCAATAGCTGCCAGACCAACAGTTCCTGCTATTTTTACTTCAAGCTCATTAATAGTTTTATCTAATTCCTCTAGCTTCTCTTCGTAGCCATTCTTAGATTCAAGAGAAGCTCCTTTTGATAATATTCTTTTACTTATATTGCTATCACCGGCTTGACTGGTAATTTCGCTTCTTGCTTCAACTGTAGCGTAATAACCAGCTGTTGGCTGAATAACAAGCTCACCGCCTCTGGGTGAACCACCAGCATAAGCTTTACCACCTTGATTTTCGTGTACAACATAGCACAAATCTCCTGGACGTGGTGTACTGATAGTCGAGCATTGCTGACTTGGAATTCCTGATGGTATTGCAAGGCTAGATTTAGGAAATACAAAAAGCATCACAATTGCAATAAGTAAAAATTTAGCTATACGATTCATTGTCTTTATCCTTGAGATTTTTATGTTTACAAAAAATTTGTGCATCAGACATTACAAAACAATATTTTTGTCCAAAAAAACAGAAGTTATTAGTACAAAAAAATGTTGAAGTAACTTATTACACCTATCCTGCCATTACCATCTCCTAACAATACCGAAAGGTTTGTACCTTTATTCTTGGTAACTAGGTCTTGTTTTCGATCTGCGTTAAAGTCTCCTATTGCTAAAGCATTAGGTTTACTTTCAACATCAAAATTCTTAACGGGCTTAAAACTAACTGTCACAATTCAATTCTCTATTAGTAAAAAATAGGCGTTGTAGAATTTACATTCTGAAAATAAATAAACAACATGAAATGGCAGAGGAAGTGTAAAACTGATTAGTAATTTTCCATCTACAACGCCTATTAGAGCCTATGCTTACCTATTTACAAGCGCGATATTTGATGTGATATTTCAAACCACGATGCGCTAAGTCAAAGGAGTCAACTGTGGCAATTCCCTTACCGCGAGCAGACATTGCTGCATTCACTCGCATGTTTTCGCTTTTACCACAAGCTGACCAAACATTAGCAACAGTTGCTAGGCGATCGCGAACGTTATAGTCGGTTTCACCGTTGAATACTCTCTGAAAAACTGGGCCGCGTTGACCAGCAAAAAAGTACTCTGCTCTAAGTCTTCCCTTGGTGCGAGGGGAAACATAACCGCGATAATCAGCATCGTAGAGAGAGATTTGAAAGCCTTGAGGGACTTTGATGGGAATTGATAAATTACAGCTTTTACGGCTTTCTTTTGCGTTATTACCTTCGGCGATGAATTTATCGAATAAAAGAGTTAATTCTTGACCGTCGGGGCTAACAGTAACGCTTGCAGAGCCATCAGGACAACCATTCCCACCGTAACCTGCTCCCAGAATTTCAACTTTAGGTGCAGCAAAAGCGGGTGCAACAGAGGTAGCAATGAATGCTGCTGTAGCCAGAAAACTTTTAACTAAATTAACGGATGTTCTACGGATATTTTGACTATTCATAACTTAATTCCTCGTTTGATTTTTTTGAAATAAATCTGGTTGAAGCGATTTGATTTATTGTTCGCTTCCGAGGTGATATATCTTTGAGAAGTAAACACTTATGTAAAATTTGTAAAAAGTAAGTCTCTGACTGCTGAAACATTTATTGATATCAAGCCATTAAAATCACTCAAGCCCCCTTGTCAAAGAGAGCTTGAGTAAGACATAGCTTAGTTTTTCGTGCTTTTTCAATTGTTGCGACAAAGGATTAAAAACTAAAGCAATAATGTTATTTATACTACCAACACTATTTACAATCCGTTACCAATTAAAATAAAAGGTGCCCAATAATAAGGATGCTGGAATTTTTTAGTTTTCACCTGCGGTAGCTCAACTAGTTCAATGCCGATAATACCTCTGTTCTTCACACCAGCAGTAGAACCATCATCTTCAATTAATGCTATCTGAGCTTGTCGCAGGGCTTCTGCTTTGGTGACATCACCTTTCAAAGCACCATAAAATTCATTCATCAGCTTTTGCGTACCGCCATCGGATACTCTCCACAAAGAAGCGATAGTTGCTCTAACTCCTCGATTTTGAAATTGATAACCCAAGCCGAGAATTTCTTCACCGTTACCAAATTTACCTCCCAGCCCTGTTTCACAAGCACTTAATACCACCAAGTCTACGTTATTAAGCGTCCAGCTACCGATTTCTTCTAAGGTGGCTTTTTCTCCATTACCAAATAGAATAAATGATTGTGTAGCATCTTCTGGGACAAAGGCAGCATGAGTAGCAAAGTGAAGCATATTGTATTCGTTCATGCTACTTATTACTGCATTTTTACTGAATAGGTCGTTAATTAATTTTTTGGTTTGAGGTATGATATCTGCAAGGTTTTCCACTTCCTTATCTGTGAAGGGTAATCCATTAAAGATAACATCACGCTCTCCTACTTTGACATTGTGTTTACCTTCGACGAAAGCTCCTGCCA
The DNA here is from genome assembly GCA_049649675.1 of Rivularia sp. (in: cyanobacteria). Classification (GTDB taxonomy): domain Bacteria; phylum Cyanobacteriota; class Cyanobacteriia; order Cyanobacteriales; family Nostocaceae; genus Rivularia. The sequence goes on from JBARZF010000359.1 coordinate 14,188, forward strand.
ATAACCGTTCTAAGGGTTTAGGTTTGGCTGTAAAATCAGTAAGAGATTTCGCGGTGATATTGTTAACTTGGTACCGCTCTATTAACCATTGATTTCCATCATGGAGAGCGGCTAGAGGAATATAACGTAATTTACCATCGGGAGCATAGATAATTGTTTTGGGCTTAGCTTGATTTAAGTCTTTTTCCAAAGGTTTAATCAGCAAGTCGTAAAGTCGCTTTGCAGAGGTTTTGACATCGGAATGAGGATTTTGCAATGCTTGACGGAAATTGAGAATTTCTTGGTTAAGTTCCGAGCTTTTGATATTAACCGTGCGTCGTAAAGGTGGAGAATCGGGAGTAGTAATAATTAATTCTAAACGATCGTTGAGAATTAGAGGATATATTATTACTGCATCCAAACGACTCAAGTCATCCCGAAGAGCATTAAGACTTTTTATATCTACTATTTGGCTTCGAGCTTCGGGGGTAAGCTCCTGCAATAATTGAAGGATATCTTCTTGTTGAGCAAATTGATTAAATTGTTTGTTTAAGTCTTGTTCCAGTTTCACCAATTCCAAAATGCGTTTTTTTTGTGCAGAAGTTCGTTTGTTTACCGATCGTAACTGTGTTAGTTCTTGTCCTAATTCAATAGCTGTTTTTGATTGTTGATTATATTTCTGGAGAATTATTTTTTCAGGGGCTAATAAATAATCTTCTAATATTTGCGCTTTCGTTTCTCGGGTGTTGTGGAGATAGTCTTCTACCTCTTGCACTTTAAGTAAATCGAGAACTTGCTGTGCTTCTTGAATTCTATTTTTCTTTAACAATAAGTCGGCAAGATTGCGATAGGTATCTGTAACTGTTTTGGTATAGGATTTTTGTTGTTCTAAGGGAAGCGTTTGTAAACCTTTTCTAATTTCTTCGCTTATTTTTACAGATTGCTTATAAAAAACGATTGCTAATTCCGGTTGTTTTTGTTCTACTTGTAAGTCACCAATATTACTCAGGATAATTCTTTCTAAACTACGGTTTTTTATTTTGCGACTAATATCCAAGGCTTTATTATAAGCTTCGTGAGCTTGCTGGTAATTACCTTGACTTTTATAGACTGTTCCTAAACTATCAAGGGTATTGGCTTCACTTGATGGATAATTGAGTTTTCGGAATATATTTTTAGATTGTTTGAGATATTGTAAAGCTGAAGTATGTTGACCGTGTTTATTGTAAATTAAACCCATATTATTTAGAGTTGTTGCTATGGCTCCCCGGTTATTAAGTTGGTGATGAACTTTTAAAGCTTGTCGGTAAAATTCAAGAGCTTTATCGTCTTCTTCTAATCGCTCGTAGACAAAGCCAATATTGTGAAGAGTTGTACCGATACCACGTTCATCCTTGATTTCCTTGCGGATTTCTAAGGAGTTTTGATAATGTTTTAGTGCTTGATGATGTTGACCTAATTCATCATGCACTAACCCAATATTGTTAATAGTAGTTCCGATACCAAGCTGATTTTTGTTCTCTTTGAAAATTTCTTTTGCTTGTTTTAAGGATTCTAACGCTTTTGAGTATTGACTTAGATGACGATAAAGTTCTCCTAAGTTATTCAGGGTATTACCTTGTTCAATTTTGTGGTTAGTTTGTTTAAAGAAAGCTAAAGCTTGATCAATAAATTGCTCTGCCATATCATACTTTCCTTGATACAAGTAAGCTAAACCAAGGTTATTAAGGATAACCGCTTCTAATTCTTTTTTGTCAGTGTTATTAATGATTGATAGAGTGTCACCTATACGCGTACTTGTACAACTTATGCAAAGTCGTGAGTTAGGTTCACTATGACGAAAATTACCCATACCAACCGGATTTTCAAAAAAAAGTGGTGGTGAAGATTCGCTGGGAAGAGTATCACCTATAGGTCCTGGAACTGATGGATTTCCATAATTTAGAGCAGAGTATAAGATACCTGAAGCTTGAGAATATTGTTTCAAATTAATATAAATTAGTCCAATGTAATTGAGAGTTGCAGATTCCCCTGCTGTATCGTTAATTTGTTGGAGGATTGGTAGGGCTTGGTAAAATTTATCTAATGCTTGTTGATATTTGGATTGTTTATAATTTATCTCACCTTCTTTATAGAGTTGTAATGCTTGATTTCTGAGTTGCTCCTTTTTTAATTTATTCGCTTCACGAAGAGGCAAATTTTGTTGAGAAACATTTTTTTGTTTTACATTCGTCAATTCTGACTGAGAAAAAGCAGCTTTTGGAGGTAATGAAATACAAACCAAGATTGTAGCAGCAAGTAAATATTTAACTCGATAAAACATAATTAATTGGTAATTGGTAATGGGTAATGGCTAATTGATAATTGGTAATGGCTAATAGATAAATCCAAAATAAAAAAAAAGCATCCGTTGTTAAAATACAAAATTGATTAACCTACTTCAAAACTAAATGAAACAGTCGCAATATTAGATCTTTTTACTTCGCCACTTTTTGCGCTTTTACCGCTACGTTCACCACTCAAATCACTAATTAAATCCCCAATTACTTCAGAACCTCTAGTTTTATCTACCAAACATTTTTGTTGATTACTTTCCTCTACTTTTAATTCCTGTTCAATTCTTTTCAATCCATATACAGCTTTATCTAAGGTAGAACGACTGGCTATTATTAATACTTCTACAAATCCTTTTTCTAATGCTTGTAATTTAAGCTTTTGAGGTTCACCAATTATTAAAGTATCTTTTGAGGCTAGCAGCATTTCTCTATTCAAATTTGTCCACTTGTAAGGAGAAATTACCGTTAATCCTCCGGTGGAATCTATTAATAGCATCGCGACATAAAGATTATGAGGACTATTGTTTTTGATTTGAAACTGAAATAATTTATTTAGAGGTAATTTTGTATCGGGATAAATTGATTTGAATGTGGAAATTTGAGCAAAAGGTTGATTTGGTTGCTCGACTAAGTTCATGGAAACCTCTACATCCAGTTGGGATGAATTTGTATTTAGAGTCATTTCCACGAGTCGAGTTGCTAGAAAAGATTTAAGTTTTGGCTCCAAACGACAAACAGCAGTCTTGATTGACTCTTGCTTTTCAGCAAAAGATTGAGGTACAAGTTGCAATGCTGCGGTAAATAAACCGATACTGCCAACTTCTGGTAAATTTTCTACTTTTTGCTGCTGTAATTTTTGCAAATACTCGTTAGTCATTCGACTCAAAATAAACTGTACTCCTCCTGGATATGGAATATTACCACCGGAAGCGGGTACGGGTTTAATACGATAAATTTCGGAAAGTTCTTTTTCTGCAATACTAATTTCGTCACCAAGGGAAGAATCTAAACCAAGACTTAAATGCAAATCTGTTGGTATCATCCGACTTGATTCTTGCAGCAGCATCCCAGATTTTAAAGAAGTTATATTTTCCTTATCATCTACTAGCTTTGCTCTAGCTTTCAAACCATCACGGGATTCTATTTTTACTTTCCCTCGCGTTTTTCCAGTTGCATCTATTACCGAGAAAGTTGCATCTTTATTAAAGGTTTCCAAGCTTTTATTATTCAATCCTCCTAACCACAAACTGGCTTGATTTCCTTTGACTCCGGTAATAACTGCATCTGTTGACAGAAGGTTGTTATCGATAAAATACACTGGTTGGCTTTGATTACCGTCTGCAAAGGGAGAATGCCCACCTATTGATTTTACTCTCGGAGAAATATAGGCGATCGCATTTTTGACGCTATCGGTTTCTTGCCACAAATATTGCGTCATTGCATAAGTAAAAGCACCAGCATAAAAGCCATCAAAAGGAGCATCCAAAGCTTCTTCATCTCGTTGAGCAGCAGCGAGAATTACTCCTTTTGCAACACCATTACAGCGACGACGAGCAAATTCATTTTCAGATATTCGCAGTTGATTCATCCAGCCTTTTTGATAAGCAATTTCTCTTTGACTGGGTTCTACTGTATTGATATTATTGCGAATTGCTGACCTTACCTGATAATTTCCCCGAGTACCACCACCAGAAAAACAACTGTCCAAGACAACGGTAACGTTATTAGTTTTTAATGCAGACATTAATAAGAATAAGCTACGTCCCATAATGTCTTGTGGTGAGCCATTTAATGTATCATCTACCGGCACAAAAGTGCTGTTGTATTCATCATTGAATTGTTGATTAAAACAATTTTTGATGGGGTTAGGATCTCGTAATCGATAACCATGCCCGGAAAAATGAAATACTACTACATCCCCTGGCTTGGCTTGTTTAATTAAATGTTCTTCAAATGCAGTTAAAATATTGCTGCGAGTTGGTTGCTTCTGTGTAGATTCCTCAGTTGTTAATCTGAGAATATCGCTTTGTTTAAATCTAAAACGGTTAATTAGCAATTCTTGCTGTAAATCGACATCGTTAACGCATCCGTTCAAACTATTAAGATTAGGATTATTTGGATAATTAATTCCTACCAATAAAGCTAGCTTGCGGGGGGTATCTTTAGCAAGCACTTGAGCGTAACGGTTTCCTTGTTCAAAAATATTATAATGACTTAAGCCCAAAGAGGCTAAAGTAGAACCTGTAAATTGTAAAAAATGCCGACGTTTCATGATAATTTTCTGGATTTACATTGTGTTAACTAGAGTATTTTTTAGTAATTATTACTGCCTAAATTAGTTCTACTATACTAGTGTTAAATACTTAACATTACATAAATATAGGCAGTAAAAAAATAAACATAAATACCATAGCTATAATTACAGTTACAACGAGATAGACTACATCCCGATATCTTTAATTTCCATAAACTTATATCATGTCATTTTCACAAAAATACGATAATTATCGAGCCAGGATTATTCTAAATATTTTAACTTTAACGCAACATTTTTGACCTCTATCCTGTCAGAATAGAGGCTAAAATTATCATTCCCTTTCTATTACAAAAAAGGAATTCGGGGTTAGGTTTGCATTAAACTTAAACTACTATTTTATTTAGATGAAGAAATAGATGATAAAGTTCCAATTCGATTACAGTAATCAGAAGATTGTATTTGTTTAATTCTCAGTTTAAGTCTTCTCGAAGGATTTTTTACTTGATAAATTTCCTTTACAACATCAGACCATAATTCTTCTTTGGCAAAATAATTAGCTTTTTCCAAAGCAATTTTTTCTGCGTTTGCACCTTGTTTCTTCAGTCTATGTTCTAATAAAGCTAACTGAATTCTAATCCCTAAGCGCTTTTGAGCTTCCATTACTTTAAATTCGCGAGGAATGCTTTTCATCCGAAACGGAGCATCAGCAATAACTCTCCATTGATAAGAATAACCTGGCTGAAGAGGTTTACCATTATATACAAATGATGTCTCTCCTTCGGGGACTTCTTGACTCCAGAAAGGTTTATTGCTACCTTTTTCAAATAATTCAATTGTTCTGACTTTTCCTTTTGAAATATTCCATAAGAAACGCGGATTTACGCTCCAAACTTCTTGAGTACCTTGAACTTGTGAAATAGGATCATCTAATCTTTGGGGTACAATTAAACATATTGAACCTTTTCCACCTTTTCGAGATTTCTTGCGACGGAATATCTTAACAATATCAGACCAAGATAGAGCTAAGCGTGTATCTTTAATTTGATATGACTGAGTTTGATTTTCTGGTTTTATTGCTGCTTGTGAAGGTATTTCTGAGACAGCAGAAATGAATATAAATAACAAAATAAAACTAAATTTCTTGAGTTGAAACATAAGTTTGACGAATATAATTCCATAAAGCGATCGACGGTAAAAACCAAGGTATCAATACTCTTACTGTGATATAAATCTGTAAACTAATAATTAATGAAAATAGAAAGTAAGTTAATATCAATCCTGGGAAATACTTCGATAGTGATTGTCTACTTTCCGGATTTTTTGAGATTTTTATACAAACAAATTTACCTAAAATAGATACAAGCAAAATCATGCCAAAATCTGGGATTGGTATGACTAAATCTCCGTTAATAAAATGGTGTATCATGAATGCATGGATTTCACCTCCAGTAAAAGTATTGTTACCATCAAAAAAGTCCTTCCAGCCATCTTGATTCCGCCAATAAGCAATAGCTAAAGGTAAACCTCTATTATCCTCCGCTTGTTTTTTATATTCATACATATCGTTGTATACACCAGGAGCAATAATAACTAATTTCCGATTAAAATTATTGAGGATAGTTTGTTTATTCGAGCTAATTTCACAGGTAATTAATAACTCACAAGCAGATATTCTTTGATAAATTCTTTGTTTTGGAATTGAATAATCAATTACTGGATGAAACCACATTTGGAAAAAGTTTTGAGACAAACTAGTGATAGGTTGAAGGTAAGTTTTATATAAAAAATTAACTTTATAACTATTAGCTCGCTTGTTTTCAATCAGGTTATTTATCGAATCGTAAAACTCTACCTGACTTTTAAAAATTATTTCTTGTTTATTTATTTGACTAACTAAAGCCATCTTATAAGCAAATGGACATTCATTATTTTGATAACAGTATTTGTTTTTAGGTAAGTTTAAATACCAGTCATATCCATGAATATTGCCATTAAAATTAACATTTGAATTAGCAATTGCTTTATTTACTTCATCTCTATCACCTTCTTCATATTCTTGGTGGTAAGCAAATATAGTTAAAGTATTTTTGTTATTATTTATTTTTTGAACTGCTTGATTAAGTAATTGACTCTTATTCTCATGCTCATGTACCGCACTTAAAACATAATCTATACCAATTATTTTAGTATTTAAGCTTTCCATTTTTTTGATTATGCTTGCCATATAACAATAATCTAAATATCTTTCTCTAAATTTTTCTCCGGTTTCTTTGCATTGCTTTGATTCTTCATATTTAGCTTTTTTTATTGATTTTTCATCAATTTGAACAAGCACAATTTGGGGCTGATAATTTGATAATTTTTGTCCTGTGATTTGACGATATACAGCTTGAAGAAAAAAACGTGAATCTAAGAAAAGTGTTTGTAAAGGAGGAATTAAACTAATTAAGAAAAATATCCCCAGCCACTTTGCTTCCTTGGAAGTTGGTAGCCACTGTTTTATAATTGAAAATAAACCAAAAGGTTGAATACGAAATAACTCTGCACCAGGATGACGAAATAACGATGGAACTAAATATGTAGAAGGATAAGCAAGACGCTGCTCCTGCTGTTTAAGAAATTTACTTGCATCTAACAATGATTCGTGAACATCTTTATACTCAGCCAAACTTCTGAGAAATTGTTTTAAAAATTCCTGAGCTACCTTATTATTAATAGGCTCCCGCATCACCACAACTTGACTCAATCCCAAATTAATTAGCGACTCTGCAATGTTGATACCGCTACAGGAATTGAAAATTGCAAACTGAAGACCTCTTTTTTTGGCTAATTTTAAAGCATCTTCAATTTCCGAAATGAATATCGAAGCATTAGGAGCAATACCTAATTCACCACCAGTTAAAACCGATTCGTTACTGTGCCCCGCGAAAAATAATATATCCCAACCATCAACTGAAGCAATATTTTGGACTATTTCTTGTTTTAATTCATCAATATTTTTGTTTAGCCTCCAACCAATAAATTTCACATATGCAATTGATTTTATTTTATTAAATTCTTCTTTCTCAGAATCAAAATTTAAGCCAGTATCGTCTCCTAAAATGGCTAAAATTCTGACTTTCCGATGAAGGGGACGAACATTTTCATTACGAATATTCGCCGGATTACGAGCTATACGTATTCTTTTCGGTATTCCTAAATCAGTTCCAATCTCCCAAGTCTCCCACGGTAAACGTGCGATTTCTACGGGAGTACAAGTTAAAAATACCTCAACCCATTCTTTTTGTTTATCGTCAAGATAATTAACTGAATTAGCAATTTCGCGACGAATTTCTATTAATTCGGGACTAAATAACCAGCGATGAAATTCATCTAATAATTTAGAGTGAGTATTTATCAAATGACTGCGATAATCTTTTTTTACACTTCCTTTTCCACTCGCAGTTTTTCTTCCTCGCAAATTTATATAATAGTCTAAATAAGCCTTTCTCCACTGTTCGTAATAATTACTTAGTAAGCTGGAATATTGCAAATTTACCGTAATTTTTTGACCTGCTTCCCAATTTAATTCAAAGATACAGGTTGATTCAATTTTCGTTACCTTTAACTCAAAAACCTTTGCACTCATAATAGAATCTTCCCACAATCGCAGAAAATTGCTGTAGCATAATTTTAAGCATACTTGTTAGATTTATAATCATTATCTTAAATAAAATGTTTAAAAAATTATAGTACCCTTTAGAGTACCATTGTTAAATAGAACACCATAAAATAATATTATTATCGAATAAATTCAAATGGTGGAAAGGCTTGTGTTTCTCCACTTTCTGAAATAATTGTTGTTACAAACTTATCATCGTAACTTCCTTCCACCTGCGTATAGATATAATTATTATTCTCAGTAATGAACTCTTCTTCATCTAAAACCTCTGTTTGATCGCTGACTCGTAATATAAACCTAGAAGCTGATTGATTATCATTAACAGCTTTTAATATTAGCAACAAAGTCCATCCGTTTTCTTCTTGCGGTAAAGACCAAATAATTACATATAATCGCAGTAATTTATTTAATTGAATCTCCTGATAAACACGAACTGCTGTAGGTGGAATATCTAATTGATTGTTATTTTGGATGTCACTTAAAATAAATTCTAATTCTTCTATAGGATTTGATTCGTTTGACTCAAGTGTTGAACGTAATTGAGATGCTGGAATTAATTGCCATGATAAAGTTTGTACTGCATCATCTACTCGCGAGACTAACCACTGACGAACGTTAACTGCTTGCTGGGTTAAAATCTGTAGTAAATCGGATAAATGCTTAGTCAATGTAGCAGCATTTTGATTGATAGATTGATAAAGCCAATTAATTAATAAAGGTGTTGTTAATAATGCTGTACCTTGTTCCCAATTCAAAACTTCCCATAAAGGACGGTTATCCAATTCAGGTAATAAATTAAACAATGAACTTTGTACTCTTCTCAAAATATTTTGACGGGAATTGGGAATTTCTGGTAAAGGAATTGCTGCGGGTGCTAAACATTGTAGATAAAGCAATAGTTCATCTACTTCTTGATTGAATTGAATTAAAGGGATGTAATAGTTCCAGTCTGCTTCTGGCTGTAATTCTGCTTTAATATTAACTAATTGCTCGTAACGCAAAAATCCTTTAACTGCTGCAATTTCTAACTCTTCATCAACACCAATTACAACATAAAAATGGGCTGCATATTCTGGTAAATCAATGACTGCTCTGGGAATAGCAACTTCTTCATTCGTCAACAACATATTAGGAATTAAACAAACTTTAAAATTGTCTATCTCTAAATTGCATACAGCATCAATTATATTTGCATACTGATACTGTAAAGTTGATGAATTCTCTTTATTAATAGTTAAGCTTGGTTCTCGTTCATGGAGCCATTCTTCAAAAGCAAATAATGCTAAACATTGAAAATAAACTTGCCATTGTCTAAGTTGATTATTTATTTGTTCGCTGATTAAAAAAGCCTGTTGGGACTGTTCTTCCAAATTGATTATTTCTAAATTATTATCAATTTCAAAAAAATCGTTTGTTAAATCAGATGTAAAATTAGTCATAGTAATTTCGTCCTAATTATTAAAATGCGGAAATTTTAGAATAAATTGACAAATTGACTGAGCTAATTTGCTATTCATAACTAATCTATATCCGTTTTTAGCTTCTTTTTCTGCATCCTTAATTAATTGTTCGGTTTCTTCACCAAATAAATTTTGAATTCGTGCATCTAACTCCAGCAGTTTATCGGGATTTTGGGAATATCCAGAAAGCTCTGCAACGTATTTTTTCAAGTTTAATATCAAATTGCGTCCAATATCTTTACGTAATATTTTGAGTTTTAACAAACGGCTTAAATGAGGTTGGTCGGTAAATCCTAATTGAAAAGCGATTTTTGTCAGTGCAACTCCATTACAGTGAAACAAATGTAGTGCTTCAAGGTATCTTTTAGATTGTTCTTTTCCTTTTGCAGTTCCTTTGCGTTGAATATAATTAAAGCGAGTTTGAATCACCTGTTCTACAGATTTATGTAAACAATGATTAAATGGTTCAATGCAAAAATCTGGTAGATTGGGTTTTTTATCCTCATTATTACTTTCCTGCTGAACTTTTTGCTGGGGTTGAGTCCAAGTTTCTCGTAATATAGTCGCAAGTTTTTGTAGTTCTTCTAAAACTTCTCGCGCGGAACTATATTCAATGTCTTGACGTAACATTTCAGCAATTTGATTGAGTTGCTCTTGCGTTGGTTGAGGATATTTAGCAGTATTAAATTTACTATCGGGTTTAGCTTTGCGATGTTTGAATAGTTGAGTGCAGTAAACTTGATGAAAACTATCGAGCAATTTCACAGCTTTCGCTATCTCAATTGGTGTTAATTGTAAATTTGAGAAAACCCGCTTCAATCTTGTGTGAGTTGTGTAGCGAAGAATTACCCAATCAGTTAACTGTACGATTCCATGTTCTTTTAAAATTTGTTTAACAGCACTACAGCTTTTGAAAATAATTGTCACCCAAGTTGATAAATTACTTTTAACTGGATTAAATGTTGACAAAATGTGAGTAGTAAGAGATTCGCTATCTTGATTGCCATGAGTAGCATCCAGGACTAATGGTAATAATTCAGTGCTGTAAAGGTAATGTCTTTCACCAAACTTTTGCTCTAATGCTATACAACTTTCTTTAAGCACATTGGAAATAAAACAGCGCAAACATTTTTCAGCCATCTCACCACGGGGATTACTTGACTGATACCATTGCATTAGTTGACGTTGAATATTCCTATCCGGTACTTCTTTTTGGTCTTTTAGTTCGGGAAATTCCTCGTTGAAAAAATCTTGAGCTGCTTCGAGTACTTCACTTTTACAGCGACTAAAACTGTCAATCCGAGCTAATGTCCAATATTTTGATGCTGCACCCATTACAAGTTTTTCCGATTATCTTATTGTTTGGGGTTCTATTTGAATAATAAAACTGCCTTCGGGTGATATTCAATGTACAGGTATTTGGTTAAAAAGTTAATTAGCCTCATTTGTGTAATCTCCAATATCTTTCAATCATCTATATCTTTAGATAGAGTGAGGTTATGTATTTTTTTTGCTTTTGATTCGCTTACCTGAGACAGTCACAACCCAGTTTACCTTCAACTTGCGTGATGGGTTAATAAAAATCTACTCATTCAACTTATGTATCACATAATCATACGCTCTTATCAAAACATAATTAAAATTATCCGAAGTGTCAAAATAAGGTATCTCCGCTTGCTGACACTTGAATTGCTGCTCTCGGCTGATTTCGGCAAAATGTTTAATATGTAAAATCAAAGATTCATCCTGAATGTTGATTAGTCCAACATTCAGGATGATTTGCACCATATTCTCGTAATTCCTCAAGCTTCTTATCAACGTTTACCTGCGGATATCCCAAAAACAAAAAAATATAGCTTGGATAATTTAACTTACTTTTGCCAATAATTGGAACGACATGACAAGATTCAAATATTCTTATGTAGTTGAATTCCTTACCCATATTTCTAATCAATTTTATCAATACCTTTGGAAACTTATCTTTTACTGAATCGGGAAAATTATTGTATAAAATATTCATTAAATGGTCGGCATGAAATACCGTCGCTTTAGTATTTTGAAAAACTTTATTTGCTAACCTTGATTTACCAGTTCTGCAAACCCCACCAATTACGACTGTTTTCATCATTTTGTTATTTTTATTTTTAAATAATTAGCATTATAAACAACAATCCGGTGGCGTTAAGATAAACTCTCACCGGATTGCTGCTAAAATTTACTTAATCCAAAATAGTAAGCGAGCCAGTTGAACTATCAGCAATTAGACTGATTCTACATTCTTGCTCGCTTTTTCTTAATTGCAATTCCCATTTCCCCTGCTAAAACTGTACTCATAATAGACAGAGGCTCGGGTACTTAGAAAGGTTGCTACCATACCTACCAACGTACCACGGACAAATCTTGCAGGAAGTATAGATTTTGAAAGATTATAATTAAGCTTTTCCCACTCTCGACAGAAGACAAAATACTCCTGAGCCAACAAACTAAAAGAATACTTGAGAAATTTTCCTCTATTCGCTCAAATGGAATTAATCAAAAAGAACAAAGAACTTCTAAGGGTTATCCTTTCCGTAGCCTTAATAACTGTAGGAATTTTGCACTTCGCGATTCCCCAACCTTTTGTAAAAATTATGCCGTCACAACTTCCCTATCCATTAGGTTTAGTTTATTTGAGCGGCTTTTATGAAATACTAGGTGGTATCGGTTTATTAGTTCCCCCTTTAAGTCAACCTACCGCATGGGGAATAATTGCATTATTTATCGCGGTTTATCCAGCTAACATCAATATGGCAATCAATCATATTGAAATTGAAAGCATACCATATTCAGGTTCGCCTTTATTTCAAGCTATTAGACTTCCCCTGCAAGGAGTTTTAATTGCTTGGGCTTATTGGTATACAAAACAAAAGGATAAACAAAAACAAGCTTCTATTATTCCTAAGTCAATTATTCCGAAAGAATTAGAATTGTAAACAGTTAACAGTTAACAGTGAGCAGTTAACAGTGAACAGTTAACAAAAATTAAATAAATAATACGCTCGTTTTTTTATTTGCGGAGAAATCTTACATATGACTACTTCAAAAACAGTAAAACAATTATTGGCGCAAGCTATAACTTCAGAAAATTTTCAACCTTACGGACAGGTTATTTTTCCCAGCAAAGATGGTAAATTCTTTGATGCAGATGATGCTCAATTAGTACTCGATAACGGTATTCCCAGATTTTATATTATGCAATTGCAGGGGCGCGGGTGCAAGTTTCACAATATTACCCGTCACGCAAAATGTACTCAATGCTTGGGTTCTTTAGGTGGTAAAGATTGGTTAATGGCGGTATGTCCGGCTAATAATAATATAGATGAACCAGCGTTGCAAAATATTGCAGCCTTTCGCATTCCCGGAAATTGTTTTATTAAATTAAATGTCGGAACTTGGCACGCTGGCCCTTATTTTGAGCATGACGAAGTAGACTTTTACAACTTAGAATTAAGCAACACGAATGAAATCGACCATTTCACTCATAGTTTTTTGAAAAGTCATCAGTTAGAGTTTGAGATTGTTTAAGGAATTGAAAAATAAACATACTTATAAACATCTAATTAATTTGCATTGCCTTCTTCACTATGCTTTTCTGTTGATGAAACTTTGGATTTAGCTGATTGACTTTTACTTTTAGATTTTTTTCTTTTTACACCAGTAACCTTTTCCCTAATTTCCTCCAATTCTTCTGGTTTAACCCAATCTCTACTATGAGTCATTCTGTAAACGTCTGTACGCCCCTTACGCTTTTCTTGAGTTAAAAAACCTGCTTCACAAAGAAATTTCAATGCATACTGGGCTTTGCGAACACTCATCTGACAAATTTCTGCTGTTTTAGTCAAGCTAGCGAAATACTCGCCATTCAATTTTCCTCCGGTTCTCCTAACCGCATGAGCATAAATCCTAAATTCATACGGATCTAAACCATATTCATCAAGGATGTTGTGAACAAACATCACTGAATCCGGACGAGGGTTGGCTTTTGGGATGCTTTCTTTCGTCTGCATTATTATTTCCTATATACTGTAACTTTAGTGTTTATCATACATATACCCCTGCACCAAATGCCATAGCCCTGTTATAACTTAAGTGTATACCTTATTAATTATTAGGCAGACTAAAAAATTGCAGCATGAAGTGCTGGAGAGAGCAGTTGTCAAAATTTGATTAAGTCGCTAATATAGCAAAAGAGGCTCTTGTTGGTAGCAGGAGCCTCTTGAAAGAAGTTTTCACTCTAATGAAAACTTCATATTGTATTGTTTCACTTGAAAAAAATGAATTATTTCGATTATACTGCGGGATCAAAAGTCTCGCAAGCGTTAAACCCTGACAAGGAAGCAAAAGCTTTCGATTATGCTGTGGGATTGAAACTCTCGCAAGTGTTAAGTCTTGTCAAAGAAGCAAAAGCTTTTGCTGATACATATGGATTGGAACGTTTAGATCATCTGACTGGATTTCCAAGTGCTACCGAGAATATTGCAAATACTCAAGTGAATCACAGCGATTCAGAAATACTCACCGAAGTAGAGGTTTTAGGACTTGAACTAAACTCTACATTGGTGAGTTTAATTATGGAATGCAGTATTCAAGACGTTCAAGACGCTATTGCTGTTGTTCAACAAACTCGCAAACGAGAAACGCTAAGAAATCCAGAGGGACTTTTTTATCGTGTTCTTGAGAATAAACGCAAATCCAACGGTTTTGGTTTTTAAGGTTTTTAGTTAAATTAAAGGACAAAACCTTAAACAATAAGACTAAATAGTAAAGGGTGGGGGAATAGCAGTTAAATATGCTGTTTCCTCTATTTATTCGTGAAAAAGTATCATGGCAATTAGAATAAAAGCCACACCCTTAGAATTTGAAGCGGCTTCTACTGATGGGTGCGTTTATGGAGAAATTAAAGGTAAACGGGGTCTTTATGTCTATGTTGAATTGGGGGAAGAAAAAGAATATATTCCTTCATCAAATGACAATCTAACGACGGAATACAGACTTTTTATAAGTTGTGATGTTTACTTTGCTAAGACTAAAGAACAACTAGCTGATGGAGAATTTGAGGCAGAATATTTATCTAACGTAACAGCAATTATTTACTGCTAGTTGGAGCAATAGCTACATCTAAAGGAAGTCTACGTAATATTTTACGGCGAGTTTCTATCTTATCGTGATTTTCATACAGATAGTTTTCCAAGTCTTCCATACTTACTTCTACAGTCTTTCCTTCTTTCAAATAAACAGTAGGCATTCTGCTGTCTCCAATACTATGCTTCTTTCCCTATTTTAAAGGTTTTGAAAAAAGTTGTCTTTGTGACTGCAAAGAACCTTTTTCAAAACCTTTCTCTCTGTAAAGAAAGAAGCTTTAATTTCGTTCCCCTTACCCTTAGAGCATCTTGATAAGGGCTAGGAGTTTGGTTTTCGGTTCATAAGATATTCTCCGCCGCATCCTCTCAAAGAATCTTTGAATGGTTACGCACAGAAATTGACCATTTCACTTATAGTTTTTTGAAAAGTCATCAGTTAGAATTTGAGATTGTTTAAGCCGTTGACGAATCGCAACTTTCGGGTAAAAGTCGGTAAATGGTATGTTCCGCCAATTTATTTTTTCATTTAAAATAATTAACTATTTACTTGTAGTTGAATCATCTTGAATATCTACTATAGGAAGTTTACGTAACTTTTTGCGGCGATTTCCTATCCTCTCATGATTTTCATACAGATACTTTTCCAAGTCTTCCATACTTACTTCCAGAGTCTCTTCTTCTTTCAAATAGGCAGTAGACATTCGATTTACCCCAGCTTAATGTAAATTTTCTAAAGTCTTTTTAGTTACTTACTAGTTGCAGCTTTAAAACAAAAACTAGTAATTATTACATATTAGACTTTTATATGACTCATTTGTCAACAGTTGCGCTACTATCGTATGAAAGCTCAACATTTACACTTGTTGACTTTTTTTATTTGTCCAATTTGCATGGAAAGGCATTAATTTTAATGGCAATTTGGCATTCTCATGGTTTAAATTATGCTTGGGTAAGGCGAACTTTGAATCTGTCGCTTATTCGGGTAATTGCAGTAGCGATCGCACTGGCAATCTTGTTCTCTAACATATCTGCAACGAACGCTCAAGTTAATATTCCCACAAAGCCGATAGAAGTAGATTTATTTGTGGACGGTTTAAGTTTACTTCGTCCTGAAGTTTTATTAGAACAAAGTTTAAAAGCTGGTGGAAAAACTGAACTGACAATCGACAATAAACCTTCCGGTAAAATGACGATAAAATCTGTCAAGCAGTTACCAATCACTATAAATGTGACTCAACCTGATGGTTCGGTAAAAGAATTAGCAGATCCTAGGGCTACGTTTGAAACAAATTTATTGATCGCATTGACGGGTAAAGCCCAAATCCAAAATACTGGTGCAGTAGTAGGTGAAGGCTTAGTAAAAATCGGTAGCCCTGCCAAGATCGAAGGTTTTAATTACGATATCAATGCTACTATTGCTGATGTCAAAGAGCAGTGAGCAGTGAACAGTTAACAGTTAACAGTTAACAGTGAACAGTGAACAGCGAACAGTTTACAGCGAGCAAGAACTAATTCCTAACTCCTAACTCGTTTCAAGTCTTTCCAAACTCTCTCTGGTGTCATTGGTAATTGTCGCAGTCTTAAACCTGTAGCATGAGCGATCGCGTTTGCTATAGCTGGTGCAGTACAGTTAGTTGTAATTTCTCCTACACCTTTAGCGCCAAATGGCCCGTAAGGGTCGGTTTTTTCGATTAAAAATACTTCCATTGGTGGCATATCTGCCGCTGTGGGGATGCGATATTCCCGCAATTTGGGATTAATTATTCTTCCTTGTTCGTCAAATAATAATTCTTCAGTTAATGCATAACCAATTCCCATTGCAATTCCTCCGGTTGCCTGCCCTTCGCAAATTTTGGGATTGATTGCTTTACCAATATCAATTGCTTGTACGCACCTCAAAACATCAACTTTTCCCGTTTCGATATCAACTTCCACTTCTACACCTTGAACGGCAAAAGTTAAAGTTGCTTCCGAAGCTGTATAACTTTCTTCTACTTCTATTATTTCTTCTGATGTTATCTCACCTGTTATTTTCTGCTTTAATTTCTCTGCTGCTAGCTTAACAGCTTGTCCGGAAATATACATGGTTGCAGAAGCATAAGAGCCTGCATCAAAAGGTGTTAATTGCGTATCCCCAGAAATAATTGTGATGTCGGCAATCGTCACACCTAAAACTTCTGCTGCAATTTGTCGTAAAGTAGTATCGGAACCCGTACCAACATCAACAGAACCCGTTCTTAATTCATATTTCCCATCAGCTAACCGCGATAATTTAACGCAAGCAGTATGGATTTTGCATAAACCACTTCCCTGCATTGAAACAGCAAAACCGACACCTCGATGACGATTTCCATTGATAACTGGAGGTTTACCGGGGATATAATTTAATGCTTGAATAACTTTTGCAAAACATTCTTCAACCGCATAACTACCAATTAAATTAAAATGCTCGCCATCGTTTCCTAAACTAACTAAATCTCCCGGACGAATTAGATTTTTCTGCCTTATTTCTATCACATCAATATTTAATTTATTAGCAATTTCATCGATTTGAGATTCCATTGCAAAAGTGCCTTGAGTGGCACCGTAACCGCGAAATGCACCACCAGGCATGGTATTAGTATAAACGGCATAGGCTGAAAATCTTTTATTATCGCAACGGTATAAACCCAAAGGAATATAGCCAGATAAAAATACCACCGTTTTACCGTGATTGCCGTAAGCACCAGTATTGGCAATGATTTCTAAATCTTGAGCAATAATTTCACCATCTGCTTTAACTCCAGTTTTGAGTTTAATTGTCATTGCATGACGGCTATTTGTAGCGGTAAATTCTTCATTTCTGGTCATTTCCCACTGCACGGGTTTACCAGTACGCAAAGTTGCTAAAGCACATAAATCTTCAGTTAATATTTCTTGTTTATTGCCAAAACCACCGCCGAGTTGTGGTTTATAAACCCGAATTTTCTCTTTAGGAATATCAAAAAGTTGCGATAATAATCTTTGACAATGAAACGGTACTTGGGTACTGCTGCGAACAACCAAAGTACCATCCGATTCCAAATGAGTTACCGTTACATGAGGTTCTAAATGGACGTGCTGTACTGCTGGTAAAGTATAAGTATTTTCTACTATTAAATCCGCTTCACTAAAACATGAATCTACATCTCCAGATTCCAGAAATATTTCACCCGCAATATTGCGATTTTTATGAGGAATTTGCTGAGATTCCGGTTCATCATGGATAACAACGCTACCTCCTGCCATTGCTTCCACCGGATTGGTAACGTGAGGTAAAACTTCGTAATCAACCTCAATTAACAATAGGGCTTTTGTGGCAATATCAACCGATTCAGCCACTACAGCAGCAACTCTATCTCCCACAAACCGCACCATTATATCCAGCAAATAATGGTCTAAAGGATCGGGAACTGGTTCTGCGTGTCCGGCGGTTGTATAGGGTATCCTTTTAACGTCTTCATAAGTAAAGATTTCTACTACTCCTTCAAGTGATTTAGCCTTGTCAGTGTTAATCTTGCGGATTTTTGCATGGGGAAATGGCGATCGCAATATTTTTAAATGTAATAATCCGGATTGCAAATTATCAGCGGTGTAGTATGCTTTACCTGTAACGATTGCCGTTCCATCTTGTTTAGGAACGCTTTCTCCGACGGAGTGTGGTGTGAGAATTGCGGGCGTGGCAACGGTGTCACGTCCATTTGATTTTTGATAAAGTAAAATACTTTCGATAATTGCTTGGTAGCCAGTACAGCGACAGAGGTTTCCTTTCATATTAGTATCTAAGTCTTGTACTGATGAGGAAGGAAACTTCGCTGCACTCATAATCATTCCCGGAGTACAAAACCCGCATTGAAACCCTTGAGCGCGTAAAAATGCCTGCTGTATCGGTGCTAATTCGTTATTTGACGATAATCCTTCGATGGTAGTTACGGATTGTTCGTTAATTCGCATCGCTGGGTAAATACAGCTATGTACAGGTGTATCGTTTACCCAAACAGTACAAGCACCACAATCACCAGTTTCACAAGCGCGATGTACCCCGAAGTAATTAAGTTGACGAAGAAGAGAAAGTAAACTGCTTCCTGGATGACAACTTGCTGTATGAATATGATTATTAACGTGGAAATTTAAAGGTTGCATATATTAGCAGGGAATAGAAAGAAGGTAATTGGTAATTGGTAATTGATAATTGATAATTGATAATTGATAATTGGTAATTGATAATTGATAACTGCTCACTGCTCACTGCTCACTGTTAACTGATTTAAACATTGCTTAATCAAAATCTGCGTGATTTCCCGACGATAAACACCGCTAGCTTTTGCATCTTCAATAAAATCTAAATTTTTCAAAGACGCTATGTAATTAAAATTCTTCTCTAAACCAGCTTCAAATTCTAATAATACTGGTGCAGCAACACTCGCACCAATAACTAAGCGTAACTTTTTCGCAGTTGAATTATAAGCACCTACAACAATAGCTAAAGCAGTGTCGCTTGCTGCAATTCCAAAACGTTTATAATCAACTTGCCAATTCATATTCTCCACAGGAATCAAAACTCGTCGTAATAATTCCCCAGATTGCAAAACAGTTTGACGAGAAGCTAATTGAAAATATGAAGCTGCAATAATTCGCGATTTTCCCTTATGATTCCAAATTTCATAACTTGCATCCAAAGCCACCATAATAGGTGCAAGAGTTCCCACCGATAATGCAAGGCAAATATTACCTCCCACCGTCGCCATATTAACAACCTTCAACGAAGCCGAAAGTGCATTTATCGCACCTCTAAATCCTTCAACAGCAGTATATTCAGGCAACCAAGAATGTTGTAATAATTTAATTAAAGGACAAGTTGCACCAATAGCCAATAGTTTTCCTTGATGAGAATTATTTAGCCCACCTTCATAAGGGGAGTTAGGGGGATCGATCAAATCAATTTCATCCCATCCCAAAGACTGTATATCTACCAAAGTTTTAATCTCCGGTTGTGGTTCGGAAAACAACCAAGTACCTCCAGCCAACCAACTCCAACCTTTACCCCAATCGGGAAGTTGATTAATATCTGTAGGAAGTAAATAATTATCTATATTATGCAAATCCATTATATTTACTATCTTACGATCGTATGTAATTGTCGTTACCAGTTTTAACTTAGTAATTTAATCTTTAGCATCTATACTTTCTGTATCTTATAATACAAGCTTGTCTGTTGTATATTTGGTGTATATATTGAAAATTTTTAAGTCAAGAAATTCCTACCGAGTTGAAAAAAATCTGCTGTAGTTTACCGTTTCCCTTCGCAGCCACTTCTTAAATGGAACATAATTGCAAAAGATAAACTATCCCATAAGGGAGTATTAATATCAGCCTTCCTTAAAGCATCTCCAGTCCATGTATTACAAGTTTTTAATATCGAGTAATTTCCTTTTGCAGCATAAAAACCTGCTGTAGAAGTGTTACCGTTTCCTATACGAATTTTCCTATGATTTCGATCTAATTTAAAACTAGCTTCGATAAACTTTGTTAATTGCAAATAATTAGCTTTATCTGTATAAATACATTTGACTTCTGTATTTTGCGGTAACGATTGATAACCCCTAACGTACATTACCGAAGAAGTTGGTAGAAATACAGCTTTAAAAATCGTATAAAAATCAAAATCGGAAATAGAGCTAATCGTCATATAAAAATCTTTATCTCCCCAACCGAAACTCAGATATTTATAATCATTAATAGCATCGATGCCAATTTTGTCTATAGATAGATAATTACGCCAATTATAAGCATCATTTTCGGTTGGGACTAAAATATTGGAATGAAACCCTGTATTCGCAATACAAATTTGATAATCGCAAGCAAGATTAGAGTAATTGCTCCATTTTCTGGGGATAAAAGCACTTATCAAAAATAAGCTAACAATTAATAAAATACCGCTAAAAATATTGCGATTATATTTTAATAAGGATTTGAATACCATAGATAATACGTAAATATAATTACGATTATTTTAATGGTATATCAACAATTCTAAAAAACAATTTTTTGGGAATATTTTTCAGAATGGTAATTTCAACATAAATCCCGGTAAAACTTCCTCTCCAGATAAATCTATCGGAAATTTGACTATTTCAACAGCTTGATTGGGACGATAAATTTCCACTTGTTTATCTTGGGGATTAATCAACCAACCTAAAAGCAAACCGCTATTGATGTATTCTTGCATCTTCTCTTGTAACGGTTTAATTTGGTCAGTACGCGATTTTAATTCAATTACAAAATCGGGGCAAATAGGAGGAAACTTTTCTTGTTCTTCTTCGCTCAAAGCTTCCCAACGTGCTAATTTTATCCAAGCCGCATCGGGAGAGCGATCGCCACCACCCGGTAACTTAAAAATTGTTGAAGAACTAAATACTTTACCAAGTCCTGTTTGACGATTCCATAGCCATAAAAAGCTAATAAGACCTGCTTCTTGATTACCGCTTTTTCCTCCCACTGGTGACATAACTATTAATTCTCCTTTCGCACTCCTTTCCAACTGCCAATCTCGATTCTGCTGACACAAACGCCAAAATTGTTCATCTGTTAATTCCACAGTATCCAAGCTGAGAATCACCGGCATCATTGTCATTTCCTCCACATCATGAATAATACCATTTTGACAGAGCAATTTTGAT